>CAUSAR010000014.1:0-33392 GCA_963529735.1 uncultured Campylobacter sp. | reverse complement strand
CCCGCTGCTTGCACTCCTTTACGACGCTAGCGATGATGTCGTCGGCCTCGTAGCCTTCGCGGCTTACGGCGGCTAGGCCCATTTTTTCTATCATCTCGATGCACACAGGCAGCTGCTCTTTTAGCGCGGCGGGCGGCTCGGAGCGGTTGGCTTTATACTCGCCCAGGATCTCGTGGCGTAGCGTCTTGCCCTTGCTATCTAGCGCGAAGATGATGTAGTCGCTGGCAAACTCCTGACGCAAATTCATGATAAAGCTAGCAAAGCCGCTCACCATGCCGCTTGGCTTGCCCTCGCGGTTTTTTAGTCCGCTCATCGCGTAGTAAAGTCTGAAAAAAAATCCGAAAGTGTCGATGATCGTTAGCGTTTTTTGACTCATTTTTTATCCTTTTTTTGGGCTAATTTTACAAATTTTAGGCAAAAAAACGGCTGATTTGAGGCAAATTTAAAATTTAGCGGCGCGGGTCAAGCGCGGACGCGGTCAAATTTGAGCCAAATTTGACGCTAAATTTGAGCTGGTAAATTTAAAAAGTAGTCAAATTTGAGCGGCCAAATTTAACCGCTCAAATTTAAATCACAAAGCCTAAGCTTCTATCGTCACAGGCCTATCAAACGCCGTTATGCTCGGCAGTTCGCCTTTAAATTTCTCGATCTGCACCATACTCGTGTGCGCGGTGTTGCTTTGCGATAGCTGCGAGCTCGGTACGTTCCTAGTTAGTACGTTTGTGTTGCCGTGCTTGCATAGGCTGCGCTCGCCCCAGACGGCCGGATCGTACCATGCGCCTTCGCTTACGATCACGACGTTATCTTGCGCGGTGTCGCTTACCAGCGCGCCGCAGAGTATCTCGCCTCGGTCGTTGTAGATTCTCACTACGTCGCCTGTTTTGATGCCGCGCGCCTTTGCCGTGGCGGGGCTAATGAGTGCTGGTTCGCGGTTTGCGATCTCGGCGTAGTTACGGATGAGCGAGCTGTTTAGCTGCGAGTGGAGCCTAAATTTAGAGTGCGCGCCGCTGATGGCGATAGGATACTTGCTCACGTCGCCGCCCAGCCACTCAAACGGCTCCATCCACGTTGCGTGCGGCGGGCAGTCGGGATATCCTAGCTTTTCGACCGCTTCGGAGTAGAGCTCGATCTTGCCCGACGGGGTTTTTAGCGCGTTTTTATCGGGATCGGCGCGGAAGTCCGCGTAGTTTGTGAAGTACCGCTTTTTCTCGTCGATCTTATCAAATTTGACATATCCTTTTTGCCAAAACTCCTCAAATTTAGGCATCGCTATGCCCATGCCTTCAGCCTTTTGAACTGCATCGGCGTAGATTTCCTTTACCCATTCAAGCTCCGTTTTGCCTTCGCTAAAGGCCTGCTCGTACTCCTCGCCCCACTGCGCGCAGATGAGCCGCGCGATCTCAAAGTCGCTCTTGCTCTCGCCTGCGGGCTTAACTAGCGGTTTAATCGCAAAAAGGTATTCGCTAGTCGAGTTTGCAAACTCGATATCCGTGCGCTCGCACTCAAGAGCTGCCGGTAGCACGATGTCGCTGAGCTTTGCCGTACTCGTCCAAAAGGGCTCTGTGGTGATGATCGCTTCGATCTTTTTCATTGCTGCGACCGCGCGGTTGGTGCCCGGATGGCGGGTGAAGGTCGAGCCGTTGGCGTTAAACATCACTCTAATGTGCGGCATGACGTATTTTTTGCCGTTGCGTTCGATCTGCTTACCCGGTTCCATGATTGCGTCTATGAGCCTGCTGTTTGGTATCTCGTGATATTTAGCCTTAGCCAGCTTGCCTTGCGGGGCGATGTATTTTTCGTTTACCGCCGGGTTAAATGCCTGAAGCTTTGGCGCGACGAAGCTAATATCTGCGTTTTTATGCATCTGATCGTTCATTACGTAGCCGCGACCTGTCTTGCCGATGTCGCCTAGCATCGCAGCTAGCGTGATGAGCGCCCAGTACGCCATCTCGCCGTGGTGCTGGCGCTGGATGGAGTAGCCTGTGACGATGAGCGTGTCTTTTTTGGCTAGCGTACCCGCTAGGTTTTTTAGCTCCTTTTCGCTCACGCCGCAAATTTTACTCGCCCATTTTAGATCCTTTTTTACGCCGTCTTTAGCGCCCATGAAATAATCCTTAAATTTATCAAACCCGACCGTGTAGCGCTCGATAAATTCCTTGTCGTAAAGCCCATTTTCGTAAAGATAATCGCAAAGCCCGATCAGCATCGCCGTATCGGTGCAAGGGCGCACGGCTAGATACTCCGCGCCGAAATACTCCGCCGTTTCGTTGTGATAAACGTCAACGCTGTAAATTTTAATCTCGCCTTTTTTAAATTTATCCTTCATAATCTCGTAGTAGGCGTAGGAGTTGTGCATCGGAACGGAGGTAGCGATTTTGTTTGAAACGACGGGATTCGTGCCCCAAAAGACGATCGTTTTGGCCTCCTTTACCACGCCCTCCCAGCGCGTCGGAGCGTGAGTCGGATCGATCGAGCCCGTCACGTGAGGCAAAAAAGCCGTCGCTGCGCCGTAAGAGTAGCCGCCAAGCTCGCTCACATAGCCGCCAAGCGCGTTTAGCATGCGCTTTGCGGTGCGCTGCTAGTGGCCGACTTTGCCGAGGCTACCCCACTGATAAAGCTGTCCGTAAATGGCCTCCGAACCGTATTTATCAAAGTTTTCTTTTAAAATTTTAGCGCTTAGCTTGATCGCCTCGTCCCAGCTAACGCGCACGAAGGTCTCTTTACCGCGAAGCTCGGGTTTTGGATCTGCGGGATTTTCGAGGAAGCTTTTGCGCACGTAGGGGTATTTCACGCGCGTTTCGTTTTGGATGTGATCGCTTAGGGCGTTGTTTAGCACCGTAGGCATCGCATCTCCCTCAAATGGCTCGGTACCAACGACCCTGCCGCCGATGGTTTGCACGTAAAATGCGCCGAATTTATTCGCGCAAAGCCCCATCTGCTCGTCAGATATCGCCTGCGCCGCAGCGTCAAATTGTTTTGCCTGCGCTGAAGCTGCCGCGAGCGCGCCTAGTTTTAGAAAGTCTCGTCTTTTCATGATTCTGCCTTAAATTTAAATTTGATTGGTTGATTTGGTTTAAATTTAGCGGAATTTACGTGGTTGAGTTTTGCATGGGTTGCCTTTTAATGTATTACGCGACCTCGCGTCTTGGCGGTGATTTTACTAAATTTGGGCTTAATTATCGTTTTAGCAGCGGTTTTTAAAAATAGCGTAAATTTAGGCCAAATTTGATAATATCTCATCAAAATTTAAAGGAAGCAAATGTCAAATTTAAAAGCCGAATTTGAGATAAAGCCTAGCGCCGAGTATAAAGCGATGACGCGCGAGGTGGGCAAGATAGTCTATAAGGGCGATAAATTTATGCGAAACATACGTATATGCGACTTTACGGCGTCGGCTCTTGGTATGTTTTTTATCACGCTTTTGTGCGTCAAATTTTACTTCAGGGAGCTTAGCGACTTGCTTAGGGATTACGGTTTTAGCGGCGTGGAAAATCTAGCCTACCTATCGTGGATGGCCGCGTTTTTTACTCTGCTTTACGCTACTGGGCTGCGGCCTTGGCTGCTTACTCTCGCGCTGATAAATAAAGCAAACTACGGCGAATTTGGACCAAAAAGCGTGATCTTAGAGGATGGGTTTTTCGTGCAAAAAAGCAAATTCGGCGAGGGCAGATATTTTTATAACGTCATCAGCGACGCCCGCTATATCGGTGATTTCATCGTCGTTATCATCGCAAACTCCATGTTTTACGCCGTGCCGCGCAAGGCCTTCGCAGACGGCGGGGCGGAGTTTTTAAGCGAGATAAAAAAGCGCGCGGGACTAGACGCGCAAAATCAAATTTAGGATTTAAAATGAGCGAATTTGACGAGCTAAGTTTACACGAGCCGTTTTTAAAAGGGCTGCGAAATCTAGTAAACGGCAACCAAGCTAAGCCTGAGGATTTGGTGGAGATTTCGCACGAAATTTTTGATTTTGAAGCCACAGCTAGCGTGACGTGGGAGTTTTACGGCAAGCGCGAGGAGAGCAAGATCGCAGGCGGCGCAAAGGAGCAGATACATTTCGGCGACGACGTGCGCGGCTACGAAAATCACGCCAGAGAGTGCTTGCTGCAGGCTAGAGATAGCGCGGATCTGCGTGAAATTTTACTCACCGAACTACGCCAAGACGCAAAAGAGGCCGTCGCAAAATCAGGCGGCGCGGTTAGGTATTACGATTTTAAGCCGTTTAGCATGAGCGAGCGTTGCGACGAGTGCGGAGGCGACGGACAGACGCGCTGCGGCGAGTGCGGCGGACGAGGCAAAAAAACCTGCTCTAGCTGCGGCGGACGCGGCCGACAAAGCTGCTCTATGTGCGGAGGCAGCGGAGGCGTAAATCGCCCTCACACGCAATATAACTCAGACGGCAGCACCTACGTGACATATCGCTACGAGAGCTGTTCATCATGCGGTGGCAGCGGCTGGGGCACCTGCTACGGCTGCTCGGGATCAGGCACGGTTAGGTGCGGCGGATGCGGGGGATCAGGCTACGTGCAGTGCGCCCAGTGCAGCGGACACGGATATTTTACCACGGTAGCAAACATCGGCGCCTACGCGAAACCAAGCGTAAATTTACGCATAAAATCGCGCGCCTACGCCGACGAACTTTTGGACTTTTTATGCGCGCGCAGTTGCAAATTTATCTCGCAAACGATACCGTTTTATCAAGACGAAGAGAGCGGCGACGAGAACTCGCACCTGTTTTCTTACGTGGGCTCTAGCGCGATAACGCGGCTAAATTTTATCCTGCTAGGCAAGGAGTACGAGGCGGTGGGCTTTAGCAACCCGCCCTACGCATTTATCAGGCCGCCCTTTTTCGACGATCTTTTCGCAGACGAGATATCTATACTAGAAAAGATTGACGCCGACGGTAAGATAACTAGGCGCGAGGCGTTTAAATTTTTCACGCGCTACTGCTCGCAGCCCGCCCTAGACTCCGCGCTAAAGCGTATCGCTAAAACAGACGGCGCGCAAACCGAGGCCGCAAACGCCGTGATAGAGGCCTGCGAAGGCTACGTCTCAAGGGGCGCGGCGAGCAAGCTTGGCGATACGATGAAAAAATGCCTGGACAAAATCTCTCCCGTTTACTCGCCTGCGGTTTGGTTCGGGCTAGGCTCTGTATTTTGGCTGATTGCGCTAGTTTTTACGGCGGGATTTTTGGGCGAAAATTTAGCTCAGCGCTACATCATGGCGCCTATTTATACGCTTGTATTTTTGGCCCTTTGCGCGGGCGTTGCTTTGTGCGTCTTGGCGCCTCTTAGTGCGCTGGTTACGCTATTTCGCCGAAGCAGCGTGCCTAAAGAGTACCGCCAAAGCATGCGAAACAAAGAGGCTTTTTCGCTGTTTTTTAAAATTTTAGCGGGCTTTGGAGCAGTCGGCGCGATCTACGGCGCGATATCGAGCTTCGGTTACGCTCCGACTCTTATGCAGCTTGACGAGCGCTTTGAGGCATCGCGTAGCCTGGAGGCCAAATTTCGCGAGATGACGGCTAAATTTGAGGGCTCTAGCGACCAAGAGCGCGAAACAAACTCCACCGCCGCAGCTAAAACCGCGCCGCAGATGACGCAAAAAGATAAAATTTTATACATCCAAAAGGCTATCGGCGTCAAGGCCGACGGCATCATGGGCGCGCGCACGCTAAAAAAGGCGCAGGAGTTTTTGGACGCAAATTTGACGAACGCGGATGAAATTTACGAAGCCATAAAAGCAAAAGAAGCAAGCCGCGCAAAGTGATTGATACAACTCATTTTAGGAGGACGAAATGTCCAAAATCAACTGGGACGGAAGGTCTGCTGGAAACGGCACTTGGGTATATGAGGGCAACGAGCTAAAGCCCAAATACGGCGCAACCACGCACAATACGTTTGAATTTGACGGCGACGTGCTAAAGCCCAAAACAGGAGCCAACTCCTCTAACACCTTTGAGTTTGACGGGAGAAAAATAAAACCCAAATATGGCGCAAACTCAAGCAACACTTGGGTGATACAAGGCAATGTCGTTAAGCCCGATTTTGGCTCAAACTCGAGCAACACCTACGACATAAACAAAGCTCCCATCGCCGTCATAATAGGACAAGTCTGCCTAAAACTGTGGTAGCGCGAGGCAAATTTGGCGAGTGCGTGAAGTATGCTCAAATCGCACTCGCCCCTTTTTTGGAGCGCGATCACGGTAAATTTTAGTTATTTAATGCCTTTAACGCTAAGTCTATTTGCCGTTTTGAGCTAAAATTTGAGCTATTTTCTCTCCGGTGGCTTTTATTGCCGCGTCAGAATTTAAACCGTACGGATTGCCTAGAAAATACGTTATAGCCACAGTCGTACCGTCTTCGTTTTCAAAATAATAAAATTTCTTACCGCCCGCGATAGCTTCCTTTACCTGTGCGCCCTCGCCGCCAAATGCCGCGATAAATTCATTTTTATAGCTTATTCCCACGCAAATTATCAGGCGCGGCTTGCGCTCTTTTGCCCATGCCCTAAGTTTAGGGAAGCGATTTTGCTCTATCCAGCGTATATATTCACTCTTATTTTCTATACCGGTTGCCTTAGCAAACCCCTCGCTCCAGAGGCTATGACTAGTATTTTTAAACGCAAGCGGATACAAATTTAGCTTAAAATACCCTTTTGCTCCCTGCGTAAACGGCTTTACGGTTTCGTTAAATTTGACATGATCGCTCGCTCCGTTAAGCGCGCAAAGTAACTTAATGGCTTTGATATTGTATTGATAGGCCAAATTTCGCTCATGACTCTTGTATCCTACGGACGGCTCGCTAACGTCATCCTTAAACTCATCAGCCAGCTCTTCAGGCTTAAACCCGCCACCCCACTCAAGTCCACATAGCCAAATGCTCGGGCTTTGTGCACTACCGATGTCGCCGCCGTCGCAACCGCTAAAACCCAAAGCCCATTTTTCAAAATTTTCATTTACCATTTTTACTCCTCTATTTTATTTTTGGCATTTTACCAAAAATAAAATAACAATATTGTATTATTTTTTGTAAATAAAAAATTTATGATGACACAATATCGACAATATTTGATATAATTTCTCATACTTTATCTTGAGGAGGGCAAAATGCCAAAAATCAACTGGGACGGAAGGACCGCCGG
Source organism: uncultured Campylobacter sp. (assembly GCA_963529735.1). Classification (GTDB taxonomy): domain Bacteria; phylum Campylobacterota; class Campylobacteria; order Campylobacterales; family Campylobacteraceae; genus Campylobacter_A. The sequence goes on along the minus strand of CAUSAR010000014.1, from coordinate 26,252 downwards.
TAACGGCTTTGGGTATTTGAGAGAAACGAACTTAAGCCTAAATCCGGGGCAAATTTGAGCAATACTTTTGTATTTGACGGTAAAGAATTTAAACCAAAGATTGGAGGCAGTTCAAGCAATACTTTTGTATTTGACGGCAAAGAGATCAAACCAAAAATCGGTGCAAATTCGAGCAATATTTGGATAGTTGAAAGAGATAAAATAAAGCCAAAAACCGGCTCCAATTCAAGCAATACCTACGATATAAACGATGCCCCTATGGCTGTCATAATAGGGCAGCTCTGTTTTAGATTGTGGTAGTATAAAGCGAATATATTAAATCTCTCGTTTGATTTTTAAAAAATCAAACGAGAAAAACATCTAAATTTTATAATCCAAAAGGATATTTTATGCCAAATTTAGGTCTCACAGATAAACCTATCATGTCACTATCCCAAGAAAGCCTTGGAGTAAAAGATTACGTTGATGCATTAAGTGAATTTATGAAAGAGTGCCAAACGCCTATGACCATATCTATACAAGCCGACTGGGGCGTAGGCAAAACCAGCATGATGAATTTGGTAAAAGAAAATATCGCTACGCAAAAAATCAAAACCATATGGTTTAACACATGGCAATTCTCGCAATTTAACATGAGTGAAGAGCTTGGAGTATCGCTATTGAAGCAATTTGTAAAACGCATAGGCGGCGAAGACTCAAATGAACTAATTAAAAAAATTTCGGCTTTAGGCAAAAGAGCTTCCATACTATTTGCCAAGGCTGCATTAGGCAATGCTGCAAGTGCCTTAATAAATGGCGGAGAGAAAATCATGGAGGGCTTAAGCAACGACGAACTTGACGATAGCGAACAAATAGTAAAACTAAAAAGTGATTTGGAAACGACAGTCAAAAAACGTATGCAAAAAGAATCTCTTGAAAGGATAGTGGTATTTATAGATGACTTAGACAGGCTTGAGCCGAAAAAAGCGGTAGAATTACTGGAAATAATGAAACTATTTCTAGATATTCCAGGATGCGTCTTTGTTTTAGCGGTTGACTACGGTGTTATAGTCAATGGGTTAAAAGCAAAATTTGGTGATAATTTTGACGATGCAAAATCAAAGAGCTTTTTTGATAAGATTATTCAGTTGCCTTTCAATTTACCTGTTTCACAATATGACATTAAAGGCTATTTTAGGAAACTTCTAAATTTAAATGACGACGACGAAATAGAAGTGTTTGTAAAATTAGCCAATGCCTCTTTGGGGTTTAATCCTCGAGGAATGAAGCGTCTTTTTAACTCCCTTGAACTCCTAAAAATGGTAGCAAAGAGTAAAAATCTACTAGATGACGACGATATAGCTGCTGGCAATGAAAAACAGAGAATTTTATTTGGTATTTTATGCCTTCAAACCAGTTTTGAGTCACTTTATAAATTTATACTAAAAAATAATGATAAAATTGAATCAATTTTTGATGCCTTTAGCGAAAATGAAACTACCGAAAATTTGCAATTTTTAGAACACATAATAAATCAAATCAAAGTAAATAAGGAAGGCATTAATAAAATAAAAGATTTTCTTGACACTCTTTATATAGCTTTACAATTAAAAAGCGATACGCAAAATGGAGAAAATCTAAGCCAAAGTGAGATAGACAATTTCTTAAAATTGCTATCTTTTTCATCTATAACATCCGTTGATAATACTGATGTATCTACATATAATAGCGGCGGATCACAAATAATTTTAAAAAATGCTAAAGAATTTTTGGAAAAACAGAATCTTTCTTTTTCTCCGGATGTCTTTTCTAGGGGTACATTTGTTTTTACATGTTTTAAACTAGTTTTACTCGGGTTTGGAGTAAATTTAGTAGTTGGTTTAGAGGAAAAAAGTTGTGGAATTTGGCTTGATGATCTAAGTCAAAACATCTTATCTAAACGCTTTATTAAACAATTATTCGATCAAAATTTTAACAAGAACTTTACTTATAACGGTAGAGCCAAATACGGCTTCTTGATTTTTGAGCAAAAAGAGCTTCCTATAGAGCAAAACGAAAGAGTGAAGCTTTACATAGAATTTTTACAAAAAGCACTAAATACCTATTTGCCTTTTTTTGAAAAATACGAAAACGCTACTGATAAATTTCTAACCATATCCAATAAATTTAGTCAAAATATATTAGCTAAAATCCAAGATGATCTTGGAGAAAAACCTATTTTTAATCAGTGGGAAATAGGTGGAATTGCAGATATTGCTATAAAAATCAAAGGCGATAAAGCACCGTTTATACGCATATATAATCAAAATTTATTTAATCTACCTATTTTAGTTGGCATAAAAAGAGCAGTTTGGGGGCAAAACTATGAGAAAGAGCGCGATCTTTTTAATGTTCTAAAAACAAAATTTTCATCCTGCTTTAGCGATAAAGAATATGTATGTGTTTTGCCTATAAAATTCCCAGAATCATATATAAACCTATGCGATTTTAATGATATACATCAAAACAATATAGAGGATACAGATGCCTTTGAGAAAAATATTTTAAATACAGTCGCTACTTTTATTAATGAGACAAAAAACTATGATTTAAACACGCATGAATAAAAAATAGTCGTAACAAATTTTAGTTATTTTATGCCCTTGAAATACCTAATTATAAAAACAATAAATTTGACTCGGATTAAATTTAGCGCTCAATTTTAGCGACCGCCGCAAACTAAATTTTAAAACAGATCCGCGTTTTTGTCGCTATTCCACACATACTCCATCGTCCGAGCGATCCTCTGCGCTTCGTCCAGCCCGTGCATATCGGCGATAAAACCCAGAGCCTCGTCGATACCCGCACTCACGCCCGAGCCGGTGTAAAATTTCCCGCTAACGCACCACCTGGCCCCGCGTATCCAGCGCACACCAGGAGCCTCTGAAGTAACCCACTGCCATGATAGTTTATTACTTGTAGCCTCCATGCCGTCCAAAAGCCCTGTTTTAGCTAGCAAAACCGAGCCCGTGCATACCGCGATCACGCACTCGTGCCTGCGAGCTAGCTCGCCCAGAGCCGCGATAAACTCGCTATCATGCGCAAGCTCTCTAGCCGCAAAACCGCCCGGCACTATCAAAACGTCAAATTTAGCTATCTCGCTTAGCTTTCGCGTCCAAATTTTAGCATTCGTACCGCCGCCGATGAGTCCGCCAGTAGTCGAGAAATACTCTATCTCGTAGCATTTTCGCTCGCCTTCTCGCGCCCTAGATAGCGCCTCGGCCGGCCCCAGCGCGTCCATAGTAGTAAATCCCTCAAAAAGCAAAACATTCACCGCCCTCATCGCGTTCCTTTGTCAAATTTAGTTTCAAATTTAGCCCAAATTTGATTACGAGCGGCTAAAATTTAATGAGATTTTTCGCATTTGCGAGGTAAAATTACGAAATCATTTTAAATCAAATTTTTAAGGAAAGACGATGCTAAGCGACAGAGAAATAGAAGCGAGCGCAAAGCCGCAAAATATCGTAAAAATCGGTGCAAAACTGGGGCTAGGCGAGGAAGCGCTAGATACCTTCGGCAAGCTAAAAGCCAAGATTGAGCCGCGACTAGGTAGCGCACCTGGCGCAAACCTCATCCTAGTTACCGCGACTAACCCGACACCGTACGGAGAGGGCAAAACGACCGTAACCGTGGGGCTATCTGACGGCTTAGCGCGTATCGGCAAACGCGTGTGCGCCGCGCTTAGAGAGCCAAGCCTTGGGCCAGTTTTTGGTATAAAGGGCGGAGCGACCGGCGGCGGCTACTCGCAGGTAACGCCTGGCGAAGATATCAACCTGCACTTTAACGGCGACTTTCACGCTATCACATCGGCAAACAACCTCATCGCTGCGATGCTAGATAACCACATCCACCACGGCAATGCCCTAAATATCGACCCTACGCGCGTCGTTTTCAAACGCTGCATGGACATGAACGACCGCTCGCTAAGAGAGATAGAAATCGGCCTTGAAAAGAGCAATAAATTTATCCGCAAGGACGGATTCGTCATCACCGCCGCTAGCGAAATAATGGCGATCCTATGCCTCGCAACCGACCTAAAAAATCTAAAAGAGCGCGTCGAAAACATCGTCGTCGCCTACGATAAAGATGGCGGCCTCGTGCGCGCAAAATCCCTAAACTGCGCCGACGCCGTCTGCGTCCTGCTAAAAGAAGCGATAAAACCAAACCTCGTGCAGACGCTTGAGGGCACGCCCGTGCTCATCCACGGCGGACCGTTTGCAAACATCGCGCACGGCTGCAACAGCGTGATCGCGACCAAAACGGCGCTAAATTTAGCGGGCTACGTCGTAACCGAGGCGGGATTTGGCGCAGAGCTAGGAGCGCAAAAATTCCTCGATATCAAGTGCCGCACCGCGGGACTTGCGCCAAAATGCGTCGTACTAGTAAGTACCATCCGCTCGCTAAAATATAACGGCGGATGCGACAAAGACGGCATCTCGCAGCCAAATTTGGACGCGCTAAAGCTAGGCGGCGAAAACCTAAAAGCCCACATAGAAAATCTAAAAAATTTCAACCAAAACGTCATCGTCGCGCTCAATAAATTTGCGACCGACACGGACGAGGAGATCGCTCACGTGCGCGCTCTTTGCGAGGAGTCGGGGGCTGAGTTTAGCCTGTGCGAGGGCTTTTTAAAAGGAAGCGTGGGCACAGAGGATCTGGCTAAAAAAGTCGCGCAAATCTGCGAAAAACCGGCTCGCGAGATAAACTTCACCTACGATGCAAGCGACTCCGTAAAAACCAAGATCGAAAAGATCGCGACTAAAATTTACGGCGCCAAAGACGTCGTCTTTAGCCCGCGCGCGCAGGAGGATCTGGCCGAGATTTCGCGTCTAGGCTTTGACGGCTTGCCAGTTTGCGTCGCAAAAACGCAGTATAGCTTTAGCTCGGACGCCAAGCTGCTAGGAAGGCCCAAGGGCTTTAGCTTCGAGGTTAGCGCGCTTGAGATCCGCGGGGGAGCCGGCTTTATCGTGGCGGTCAGCGGATCAACGATGCTGATGCCGGGACTACCTAAAGTGCCTGCCGCCGAGCAGATGAAAGCGGAGTAAATTTAACTCGCCGATTCGTCAAATTTGCCTGCAAATTTGGTCCGTCGGCAGAGTTTGATTTCTAAAAACAGAGGCGAATTTGGCGGAAATAACGTCAGGTTCGCCTTTTTAAATTTGACTTGTTTGCCCTAAATTTGCCGTCAAATTTAAAACGCTAAATTTAACAAACGCCTGCGCTAGCTCGTAAATTTTATATTTTGTCGCAGCGCTATTCATGCGAGATTTTTATCTTACCATCCATACATCGCCGAAACACAAAATCAAATTTACTCACTCAAAGCCACATATCGGCCTAGTACCAAATTTGCGATATTTTACGGCGTTTTAAATATCTAAATTTAACGCTCGAAATTTGCCGTAATTTTCAGGAAAATCGGCGTAATTTATTTTGGCGTTTTTACTAATCAAATTTGTGCAAGCAAGCTAAAAAATCCTAGCGCGGTGCGGCGCTAAAATTTCACCTTCTCCCACGGCTCGATTTCGCCCTCGACCTCTTTAAAAATGCTAGCGATTTCTATATTTTTTACGCTTAAATTTCGCTCGTAAGCCTTGATGTCGCGTGATTTTAGCTTCTCTTGTAAAAAGGCAAATTCATACTCTATCTGCCCTCGAGAGACGCTGATTTTAGCCAAATTTCGCTCGTCAAATTCGCCGACCTTGGCCGCGTCAAATTTATACCCGCGAGCGCAGGCCTGCGCGTAAACCTCCGCTAGATACGCATTTATCGCCTCTAGCGCGTTTTCATGCGCGTAAAAGCGGTCAAGCTGCGGGTGATTTTTGTAGCCCTTAGTAAGCCCAGCCAGCACGTTTTTAGCTAGCAGCGCCTCTCGCCACAGCGCCACAAGTCCCTTTGCATCGAGATATTTAAAGCTTATCGTCCAAAGCCTCATTTTTGCCTTTCGTTAAATTTACCGCAGTTTTTGCTAGCCAAATTTTGCGCGGTTAAGCCCGCAAATCATCAAATTTTTACCGTAAATCTGATCCGCTTCAAACTTTTTAAAGTTTTTATTTTTTCTTCGCCTTTTTTGCCGCGTTTTTCATATTTTCAAGCTCTTCGGCTAAAAATTTACCCGTATAGCTACCCGTTTTTTTATGATTTTTAGCGACTTCTTTTACGCTGCCCTCGGCGATGATTTTACCGCCCTTCGCGCCACCCTCGGGCCCCATATCGACGATGTAGTCGCAGTTTTTGATGACGTCCATATTGTGCTCGATGACAAAGACCGAGTTGCCAAGATCGACCAAATGGTGCAGCACGCGCACGAGCCTATCGACATCGGCGAAATGCAGCCCCGTAGTCGGCTCATCAAGGATATAGAGTGTATTTCCGGTGTCTGAGCGGCTGAGCTCCTTTGCTAGCTTCACGCGCTGCGCCTCGCCGCCGCTTAGCGTCACGGCGTTTTGTCCTAGCGTGATATAGCCTAGGCCCACGTCTTGTAGCGTCGTTAGTTTGCTAGCGATTTTGGGCACGGATTTAAAAAACTCCACCGCCTCGTCGATGCTCATATTTAGCACATCGGCGATGCTTTTGCCTTTGTAGAGGATTTCTAGCGTCTGCGCGTTGTAGCGGGTGCCGCCGCACGAGTCACAAACGACGTTTACGTCGGGCAAAAAGTGCATCTCGATCGTGATCTCGCCCTCGCCTTGGCACTTTTCGCAGCGTCCGCCCTTGACGTTAAAGCTAAACCTGCCGATCTTGTATCCTCGTAGTTTGGCCTCTTTAGTCTGCGCAAAAAGCCCTCTGATCTCGTCCATCACGCCCGTATAGGTGGCTGGATTTGAGCGCGGAGTGCGACCGATCGGGCTTTGATCGAGGTAGATCACTTTATCTAGATTTTCTAGGCCGCTCAAATTTATCCCAGCGACCTTTTTTACTTTTTTAGCGCGGTTTAGCTGCTCCTGGGCTTCTGGCAGCAGGGTTTGCAGCACGAGAGAGCTTTTACCAGAGCCCGAAACTCCCGTGATACCGACTAAATTTCGCAGCGGAAAGCGCGCGCTTAAATTTGAGATATTATTGATATTTACGTTTGAGATTTCAAGCCACGTGTCGATTTTTCGGTTTTTTTGGTAGTCGATTTCCTTTTCGCCGTTTATGTAAAGCGCTGTTTGCGTGCTTGAGTCTAGCAGGCTTTTCACGTCGCCGGCAAAAACTATCTGCCCGCCAAATTTCCCCGCTCCAGGCCCGATATCTACGACGTAGTCAGCCTCCCCGATCGTCTTTTTATCGTGTTCTACGACGATAACCGAGTTGCCTTTGGCTTGCAAATTTCGCAGCGTTTTGATGAGCTTTAGCGTATCGCGCTCGTGCAGGCCGATACTAGGCTCGTCTAGCACGTACATCACGCCGCTAAGGCCAGATCCGATCTGGCTAGCGATCCTGATACGCTGCGCTTCGCCGCCGCTAATCGTACGCGCGTCGCGTCCGAGCGAGAGATAGCCAAGCCCCACGTCGTAGAGGAAAAACAGCCTCTCGTTTATCTCCTTAAATATCGGCTTTGCGATCGTTTTATCGTATTCGCTAAGATAGCTAAAATTTGACTCGTCTGAGAAAAACGCGGTGCAGTTTTCGATACTCATGTCTAAAATTTCGCCGATACCGCGCCCAGCGACCTTGACGGCTAGGCTTTGAGGCTTTAGCCTGTGTCCGCCGCAGTCGTCGCAGACTTTTTCGCTCATGTATTCGTCGAAGTCCTTGTAGTCTTTTAGTAGCCCGTGAGTGATTTTTAGCGCGCCTTCAAATTTGCGCAGCAGCTTGTTTTTTTTCCAGAAAAACTCGACCTCTTTTACGTTGCCGTAGAGCACAAGGCGCTTCTCGTCCTCGCTAAGCTCGCAGTAGGGGCGCTTTACGTCGATGCCGTTTTGCTCGCAAAAAGCTAGCAAAAATTTATAATAATAGCTCATGTTGTAGCCGTAAAGAAGCTTTATCGCGCCGCCTTCGATGCTTTTTTCTTCGTCGATCACTCTGGCGAGATCCAGGCTATATCTGATGCCAAGCCCGTCGCACCTCTCGCACGCGCCCTTTGGGGAGTTGAAGCTAAAGCTAAGCGGCTCAAGCGGCGTAAATGAAATTTTACAATCAAAGCATGCCGAGTGCTCGCTGTAGTGGATGAAGCTCTCTTTTAGCCCGAGTTCTTCGGCGTTTGCGATCTCGATCTCGACCTCGCCGTAGCTTTCATTTAGCGCTTTTTCCACGTCTTGGGCTAGGCGCTGCGCGTTATCGGCGTCTATCACGATGCGGTCTACGATGAGCTTTATCGTGTGCTTTTTGGTTTTAGCTAGCTCGATCTCCTCGTCTAGTCTCACCTGCACGCCGTCTATCTGGGCGCGCACGTAGCCTTTGCCGCGTAAATTTTCGATCAAATCCGCCCACGTACCCTTTTTCTCACGCACGAGCGGAGCGTAGATGACGACTTTAGCGCCCTGGGGCAGCTTTTGGATCTCATTTATGATATCGCTAGCCGACATTTTAGAGATCGGTTTGCCGCACTTGTGGCAGTGCTGTATACCGATACGAGCATAAAGAAGGCGCAGGTAGTCGTAAATTTCCGTTATCGTGCCCACAGTCGAGCGCGGGTTTTTAGACGTGGTTTTTTGATCTATCGCGATGGCGGGCGTGAGGCCCTCAATCTTATCTACGTCTGGCTTGCCTACGCGGTCTAGAAACTGCCTGGCGTAGCTTGATAGACTCTCCATATATCTGCGCTGCCCCTCGGCGTAAAGCGTGTCAAACGCTAGCGTGCTCTTGCCGCTGCCGCTAAGTCCGGTGAAAACTACGAGCTTATTTTTCGGAATTTCAAGATTTAAATTTTTCAGGTTGTGCTCGCGCGCGCCCGTGATTTTTATAGTGTCGTTCATTTTTTGCCTAAATTTACTTGGATTTAACGGGGTATATTGTATTATCATCGCTATAAAATTTCTATAAATTTAAAGGACAAGTAAATGAACGACATCCAAAAATCCTACGACGAGCTTCCATATACGTCGTCCGCTTTCCCCGAAACTTCGCCTGCGCGACTTGAGGCTTTGGCTTCGTTTTTGTCGCTAACGCCGCCGCCGTCAAAAACGGCTAAAGTACTGGAAATAGGCTGCAGCTACGGCGGAAATTTATTTACTTTTGCTATCGCAAATCCGCAGGCAAAGGCTCTTGGCATAGATCTAAGCGAAGTGCAGATAAATAAAGCCAAAGAGCTAGCCGAGCAAATGCGCGTGGATAATATCGAATTTAGGGCAAAAGATATCTGCGATCTTACGGATGCGGACGCGAGCGCTTACGGCAAATTTGACTACATCATCTGCCACGGCGTTTATAGCTGGGTACCGGGCGTAGTAAAAGACGCGATTTTAAAAACGATCAAGCGATTTTTGAGCCCAAACGGCGTGGCCTACGTGAGCTACAACGTCTATCCGGGCTGGAAGATCAAGGATACGATCAGAGATTTTTTAGTCTTTGGCACCAAAGACGTAAAAGGAGAGGCCGCAAAAGTAGCCAAAGCAAGGGAGCTTTTAAAAGTACTTGGAGAGTACGCGAAATTTTGCCAAAGAGACGGCAACGTAAGCCAAATTTTCTTAAATTACGAAAGCCTAAAATTTCACATCGACTATATCTTATCCGCTAGCGACTCGTATATAGCGCACGAGTATCTGGAAGTTTTTAACGATCCGATTTATTTTAAGGATTTTGCGGCCGATCTTGACAAAAACGGTCTTGCCTATCTCGCCGATGTTGGACTAGACGACGTTTTTCAGTCAAATTTAGGCATAGACGAATTTGACGCGTATATAGACGCGAATTTTAGCTCGCGCATCGAAAAAGAACAGATGCTTGATTTTTTAACAAACAGGGTTTTTAGGCGTAGCATGATAACGCACAAAGACCTCGTTTCAGACGACTTTAGCGTAAATATCGGCGCAGACGAGCTTTGCAAGCTGCATATCTCGGCAAATTTCGACCGAGCAAAAGATGGCTACGTAAATATAAACGGCGCTGCGATGAAGCCGCAGTACGACTGGCTTTATCAGGTATTTACCGACGTTTATCCGGCAAGCGTAAATTTCGCCGACGTCGCCGCGCTCTTAAAAGACGATGAAAACGCGGTAAAATCGGCATACTTTGGCTTTATGGAAATTTTAGCCGCAAACTGCGCAAAGCTAACGACCTACGAGCGCCCAAAAATCGCTTACGAAGTAGGCAAAAGCCGCCTAAAAGAGCGAGTACGAGGGTATTTTGAGTATTTTTCATCTAGCGACGAACCCGTGATAAAGATCGCCGACGAACTAAACGCGCCGGCAAATTTTTCGCAGTTTGATGCCTTTATCGCGCTTAAATTTAACGGAGAAAATTCGCTTGAAAATATCGTAAAACAGACGGTAAAATTTGCCAAAGAGAGAAGCCTGGAGTTTGCTGGCAAAAACGGTGCGACAATAAAAACCATCAGCAAAAACGAATACCAAAAAGCGGCCGAAGACTACATAAAAGACCTCGAACTAAAGCTAAGCGAGGGCGGATTTTTAGAAAATTTCTGATTTTTCGGCTTTGGGAGCGGATTTAAGGTTTAAATTTAACGTTCGCTTCCAAGGCACAAATTTAACCGTTTTTTAGATAAAATTGTAGCTTTTAGGCAAGGTTTGTGGATCGCAAAATCTAGCCGAATTCGACGTAAATTTTTGTCACGCCATACTGTTAAATTTAGAGAAATCATTTAAGCATACACGACTAAATTCGCAAGCCAAATTTAATGAAAATAAATTTGGCTTGCTTAAAAATGCAAATTTAGGGAGCTCAAATGTCAAAAATCATAAATTTTTGCAAACCCGTCTACGCCGACTTGATTGCGGGAAAGCTATTGCTGCATCCCATTTTGCTCACGGCTGCATTTTTGGTGGCCAGCTCGGGTGCTTTTTGGCTGATAGACGATGTGATATTCGGTCGCGGCTATGGCTGGGATTTCGTGGGTGAAGGCATATTTTTTATGTTTTGCAGCTTCGCCATAGACGCTTATTTTTTAACATTTTGCTCTTATTTGCTATTTAGGGCTTACTTTACGCGACGCCATAAATTTATTTGGCTTGGACTTGGAGTTTTTATACTTATAAGCTGCATTTACGGCTATTTAAGCGCCGATATAGATCACCAAAAAGAAGGTGTGCTTGCCTGCTTTTTTGCAGCATCTTTGATTGCGATTTGTATTTATATTTTACTTGCGGCATTTGCAGCAAAGAGCTTTTGGCCTATCGTCTACGCAGTCATTTACCCTGTTAGCTTTTTTGCTGCGGTATGGTTGATTTTTCGCACTCAAGGATATTATATTTTAGAGATTTTGCAGACCCTTTGCCCGCTTGCTTGGGCGTTTCATTTTAAGGTCAAATTTAAGCAAGAGCAAACCAGACAATACGAAAAACAAAATTTATCGCGCTAAAATCCGCTTTATCTAAAACCCAATTTTTGCAGTGAGAATTTGGCAAACTCGGCGGATTTTTTGCGCCAAGCGGCCAAATTTTTACGCTAAATTTAAGCAAAAAGCTTATTTATCATTATAATTAGCGTCGTGCAAATAAGCGCAAGCAGGCATCTTTTTTGGATAGCACGGTCGATCTTTTGCGCTAAAGCCACGCCAAATCTCACGCTTATAAGCGAGCCGATACCGACCAAAACGCCGACCTCGTACTGCACGAGCCCTTGCAAAGTTAGACTGATAAAGCCCGAAATCGATGAAAATATCACGAAAAATAGCCCCGTACTAACGGCCTTTTTTATATCATAGTTGAGAAAATTTATCAAGACAGGCATTATGATAACCGAGCCGCCGATACCCACGCTGATAGCCACCGCACCGACGAAAAGCCCGACGAAAAAAAGCGGAACGAGAGAGGGATTTTGCGCGCCTTTTGGCTCGGGGTTTTTATAAAACAGCTTAATGACGTTAAAAATTTGAATACAAATAAGCGTAAGCAGCAAAAATTTAGACGGAACGCTCGCCACGATAAAGCCGCTCGCGCTCGCCCCGCAAAAGCCGCCGATGCCTAGCACCAAAGCAGGCTTTAGATCGACGTTTTTGTTTTTTATATTTAAAAGCGAGCCGTAAACCGAGCTAAAAACCATCTGAAGGACGCTCACGCCGATTGCGTATTTGACGTCAAAGCCTAAAAATACGAGTATCGGCACGGCCGCCGCGCCGCCTCCTATGCCCAAAAATCCAGACAAAAAGCCGACAAAAAGTCCCAAACACACGTATCCGACCGAAGCAACCGATAAAATTTCCATAATCTCGCCTTAAAGTAAAATCCGATTTTAGCCGTTTTTGGGTAAAATTAATTTTAAAATTTAAAAAAGGAAAATTATTGAAAAGATTGATTTTGATGATTTTTGCGGGGTTAAATTTGGCCTTTGCCGGCGTCACAACAGGCCAAAGCGAGCTAGAGCTAGAAGCCGCGGTTAAGAGATTTCAAAGACTGCTTGATATGAAGGATATTAGCGAATTTGCCGTAGTGCCTTATCACGTTTTCGCCGCGCAAACGGGAGTAAATTTGACGCCGTCGGTCACGGTGATTTTTGGCGCGCCGGGCGTACTTGCGCCATTAATAGAGTGCGAGCCAAGCCTAGCGCTAGAGCTTCCGTTTAAGTTTTTATTTCAAAAAAGAGACGGCAAAACGGTCGTGAGCTTTGAGGATATAAAAAGCATCGCGGCTAGATACGGCGTCTTTGACTGCCACGCCCTAGACGCGGCGCAGAGGCTAGAGCGCGAGCTTTTTGACGCCGCCGTCAAATAAAAATTAAGCTTAATTTTTATATAATCTACGCTCATTAAAGGATATTTTATGTTACTTTTGAGCCCAATTTTTTATTACGAAAAGATCAGAGAGAGATTTGCCAACTCCTACCTCGCCGAGGACACGACGCAGACCATAGTCGGTATCGACTGCGAGTATATAAGCAGCGAGCAAACCGATTTTGCGGGGCTTAAGAGCTATTTTAAAGCTCAAAAATTTGACGCCCCTTTTGCTGGACTATTTGGAGTGCTGGGCTACGGCGGGATAAAATATTTTGAAAAAATCCCCGAATTTAACGCCTCGCAGTACGATTTCCCAGACTTTTTCTACGCCAACGCCCGCGCCTATCTGCACTTTGATAAAAATAGCAAAATTTACAGCTTTTACGGCGATAGCGAGCGGTATTACGATTTTTTAGTTAAATTTGGCGCGGAGGACGAAGCAAAAGCCGACGAGGACCGCGCAAAAAGGCAGAGCAAATATAAAATTTTAACCGATTTAAACGGCGAAAAAGAGCATTTTATAAAGATCGCGAAACGCGCCAAAGAGTACCTAAAAAGCGGCGATGTCTTCCAAGTCGTGCTAAGCGAACAGCTAAAACTAGCCTCGGATATGGATAGCCTAGACTTCTACCGAGCCTTATGTGAAGCAAACCCGAGCCCATACATGTTTCACTTCCCGACCCCTTACGGCGACGTCGCTGGCTCTAGCCCCGAGCTAGTCTGCGAGATCAAAGAGGGCAAAATCTACGTCGCGCCTATCGCCGGCACGCGCGGACGCGGCAAAGACGCGATCGAGGACGCCGCGCTCGAGCGCGAACTGCTAAGCGACGAGAAGGAACTAGCCGAGCACAAGATGCTCATAGACCTCGCCCGCAACGACATCGGCCGCGTTAGCAAGTCAAAAAGCGTCGCGGTCAAGAACGCCATGCGCATCGTGCGCTACGAGAACGTGATGCATATCGTCTCCGACGTCTACGGCACAAAATCGGACGATATAGACGCATTTGACGCAGTCGGCAGTATCTTCCCCGCAGGTACGCTCAGCGGTACGCCCAAGATCCGCGCCATGGAGATCATAGCCGAGCTTGAGCCCTATAGGCGCAACGCATACGGTGGCGGTATCGGATTTTTCCACTTTAATGGCGACGCACAAATGGCGATTTTGATTAGAAGCGCGATATTTGCGCGCAAATTTGACGCTAAATTTGATGCTGGCGGGCACGACCCGCACCTTGACGGCGCAAACGAGTCAAATTTAACGTGCGGCGAGCTTGGTGGAAATTTCGCCGAAATTTTCGTGCAGGCTGGAGCGGGCATCGTGATAGATAGCGTTCCGGAATACGAATATAAAGAAATTTGCAAAAAACGCGCCTCAGTGCTAAACGTGTTTGCGAAAAACGCAAAAGAGATTTAATTTTACTTTTAAGCAGATTGCTACTTAAATTTATTGTTTAAGTTTCTTTGTTAAGGGGGAAGGGGCTTGAATTACGAAGTCGCTCCCTTCCCCCTTAACAATCCCCCAACCCCTACGACGTGAGAGGTTGCTGCGCTATGCGCAGGTTTATTTGGCGCTGTTGCGCCGTACATTTTAAATTTAGCATTTTCAAGGTGCGGGTCTCGGCGGGTCAAATTTGTAAATTTGGCTTCAAATTTGAGCGTGAAAAGTCAAGGCGAAGTATTTTTGTTCTAGACGAGGCGTTTTTAAATTTGGCGACGGGAGTTACCATATAGGTAATGACCGAGCCGAATTTAAAAATAACGAAGTATAGGGTAAAAAGACAAGCCGCAAAAAGGAGAAAATTTTGATTTTATTGATAGACAATTACGACAGCTTCGTCTTCAACGTAGAGCAGTATCTACGCGAACTAACTTCCGAAGAAGTGCGCTGCGTGCGGAACGACAAAATCACTCTAGATGAAATCCGCAGGCTAAATCCTAGCAAAATCGTGCTAAGCCCGGGCCCAAAACACCCGCAAGATAGCGGCATTTGCCTAGAAATTTTAAAAAGCGACATCGCCGCGCCAGTGCTTGGTATCTGCCTTGGGCATCAGGCGATCGGACTCGTGCACGGCGCAAAGATCAAACGCCTAGAAAAGCCATATCACGGCAAAACCTCGCTCATAAAAGTTAGCCGCAAAGAGCCGCTATTTACGGGGTTGCCAGACGAATTTGAGGTCATGCGCTACCACTCGCTTTACGTGGACGAGCTACCGTCAAATTTGCAGGCTTCAGCCGTGAGCGAGGATGGCGTAGTTATGGCGCTTAGCGTCAAAGACAGGCCGATTTTTGGTATCCAGTTTCACCCCGAGAGCTACTTCACGCAGTATGGCAAAAAAATCATCGAAAATTTCATCAACTACGAAGCTGCGCCTGCGGCAGAGGTCGCCAAAGAGCCAAAAATCCGCCCGCTCAAGCCGTTTCTAATCAAACTTCAAGAAAACGAGCGGCTAGACGACCGCGACTTTGAGCAAATTTGCGAAATCATCGCGAGCAAAGAGTACGAGATCACACAGCTAGCGGCACTTTTGGTGCTAATCAGCGAAAAAAGCCTCTATCCGCAAAGCCTCGCAAGCCTCGCCAAAAACATCCTAAAATACTCGCAGACCTACCGCGATCCATCGCCGATGATCGATCTTTGCGGCACGGGGGGCGACGGCTTTAAGACGATAAATATATCAACCACCGTCGCATTTATCCTAGCAAGCCTTGGCGTCAAGGTCGCAAAGCACGGAAACAAAGCCGTTTCTAGCAAATCGGGCAGCTCGGACGTGCTTGAGATTTTGGGTGTTCATAGCTCAAATTCGCTCCTGCGACAGCGCGAGCTGCTAAACGATAAAAATTTGGCCTTTTTCCACGCGCCGTTTTTCCATCCGTTAGTGGGCGAGGTGCGCGAAGTGCGTCAGCGCCTGGGTATCCGCACGGTTTTTAACGTACTTGGCCCGCTGCTAAATCCAAATTTGGTGCTCAAAAATCAGCTAGTAGGCGTCTATCATAAGCCCGTTTTGCGCCTATATGCCGAGACGCTGCAGCTGCTGGGACGCGAGCGAGCGCTGGTAGTTCGCGGCGAGGACGGACTAGACGAGATCAGCCTATGCGATGAAACGCGCGTCGTGGAGCTACGCGGCGGCCAGATCAGCGAGTACAGCATCACGCCCGAGCAGTTTGGCTTCAAACGGGCGTTTCACAGCGAGATCGAGGGCGGCACGCCGGAGCAAAACGCTGAAATTTTAAAGCAAATTTTAAAAGGCGAGATTAGCGGGCCTAAATTTGACGTAGTCGTGCTAAACGCGATGTTTGCGCTATACGCCGCTGGCGTCGCGGACAGTCCGGCGCAGGCCAAAGAGCTCATCCTAGATGCGATAAAAAGCGGCAAAGTTTATCGATATTTCGAGGACTACGTGCGAGGCGAAGCGTGAAAAATACCACAAAAGAGATTAAGGTCGCCGAAAACCCTATATTTTTAAAAGAACAACTAATTAGCTACCTGGGTAACAAGCGCGCGATATTAAACGAAATTTTAAACGTGATTTGTGAGATAAAGAACGAATTAAAAAAACAAAAGATAAGCTTCGTAGATGTTTTTAGTGGCTCGGGCGTAGTTGCAAGAGCAGCCAAAGCACATTCGAGCCTCGTTGTTGCAAACGACTTAGAGGATTATTCGCGCGTGATAAACTCATGCTATCTTTCAAATTTTACACCAAAACTTAAAGAACAAATTGACCGAAATTTTGAGCAAATTTTAGAGAAATTTAATCCCAGCGAAAGTTTTATAAGCAAGCTTTATGCCCCAAAAGACGACGCTAGTATCAAACACGGTGAGAGAGTGTTTTACTCTCGTGAAAATGCGTTAATAATTGGCGGTTTACGCAAAGCAATAGAAGAAATAGAGCCTGATCTTAGGCATTTTTTTATAGCGCCGTTACTTAGCGAAGCGAGCATTCACTCAAACACGGGCGGCGTGTTTAAAGGCTTTTACAAAGACAAGGATGGAGTGGGGAAATTTGGCGGTAACGGAGAAAATGCACTAAATAGAATTTTAGGCAAAATTACTCTTCAAAAGCCCGTTTTTTCAAATTTTACGAGCAAATTTGAAGTTTATCAGCAAGATTCCTTGAAACTAGCAGATATTTTATCCCCTTTAGATATCGCTTACTTTGACCCTCCGTACAATCAGCACCCTTACGGCTCAAACTACTTTATGCTAAATTTAATCACCAATTTTAAGGCTCCTAACCCTAAAAACTTAAGTGAAGTATCGGGTATACCAAATGATTGGAACCGCTCAAATTTTAATAAAAAAGCAAAAGCGGCGGACGAATTTTTTGCCTTACTATCTAAATTTCCAGCCAGATATCTAGTCATCTCTTTTAACTCGGAAGGCTTTATCAGCGAGGCGGAGTTTCTTTTAAATTTATCAAAAATCGGCAAAGTTATAAAACACGAAATCCGCTATCCAACCTACCGCGCAAGCAGAAATTTAAATAACCGAGCGCTTTACGTAACCGAGTACATCTACATCGTGAAAAAGGCTTAAAATGGCAAATAGTGACGATCTAAGAAAAAATATAAATCAGCATAAACCTAAAAATGTTGAGTCAAAATTTGACGATAAAAACATAGCGCAAGCTATGCAAAAAACTATTGATTATATAGAAAATAGATTTAGTCAAATTTCAAATTTTAATGGCTTTTATCTTGAATTTAGTGGAAGATTGTCGTTAAAAGAGATGATGGAAAATATAAAAAATGGCGGTATCAGAAAACAGTTTGATACAACATGGGGAGATAATACTATTATGCCTGACGGCGGTTTTTTGATACTCAAAAAATTGGGTGATATAAAATATCAAAAACTACTTCTGGCTGCAGAAGTTAAAAGGCAAGGCACAAACGATAAACGTGCCGAAGAAGGACTAAAAAAGCAAGCTAGGGGTAACGCCATAGAACGCCTAGGCAAAAATTTAATCGGCATAAGGGCCATGATGAACCACGAAGACATAACGCCTTTCGTATGCTTTGGTAGTGGTGACGACTTTAACGAAAACGACGCTAGTACAAAAAACGTATTTTCAAAACTTAGCACAATGAACGAATTTTACTACCTCAATAAAACTTATATTTTTAAGCTAGATGGCAACAGCGAGCACAATAAATTTTCTCCCGTGAGTATGTATTTTCGCAAAGACGAGTGGAGCGCAAACGAGATGTTTGAAATAATGAAAGAGATCGCAGAGACTAGTTTGCGATATTATATTTTTTAGGAGAAAAATGAGCGTTTTAATTAAAATTTGCGGTATCAAAACTCCTGCGGAAGCACGCGACATGGCTAGTTTGGACATTGATTTTTTGGGCGCGATATTTGCCAAAAGCAAACGTCAAGTAAGCGCTCAGACGGCGCGCGAGATTGCGGGCATCGCACACGCGGCGGGTAAAAAATGCGTCGGCGTTTTTGCAGGGCAAAGCGACTGCGAGATAATGGAAATTTGCGAATTTGCCGCGCTTGACGTCGCGCAGATCCACGGCGAGGTTAGCTCAAATTTGTACGAAAATTTAAAGGCGATGGGGCTAGAGGTTTGGCGCGTTTATAGCGTGCTAGACGCGCTTCCGGCCGTAGATATAGCGCTTTGCGATATGCCGCTTTTTGATTGCAAGGGCGAGAATGCCGGCGGCAACGGCATCAGCTTTGATTGGGAGATTTTGCGGGGAGTCAAATTTGATTTCGGTATGGCGGGCGGTATCGGCGAGCACAACGCGCGCGAAGCGGTCAAATTTAATCCGCGAGTGCTCGATCTAAACTCAAAAGTCGAGGATGAAAATGGCATAAAATCGGTGGAGAAAATAACTAAAATTTTGAAGCTGATAAAGGCGTAAATTTGTTTGCGACGGCGGGCAAATTTACGCTTTTACCACCTAGTATAAATAAAATACCGCTCGTTTCATTTTTTCTCATTTTGCCTACTTGCCGGCTAACGCTGATATACCGCACCCAAAATAAGCCTAATAAAAACTTAAAATGCTAAAATAAACGAAAATTTAAAGGATACCGATGAACACCAAAGCATATTTCGGCAAATTCGGCGGGCAGTTCGTGCCAGAAACCGTGATGTTCGCGCTAGACGAGCTCGAGGCCGCATACGAGCGTATCGCAAAAACGGCTGAATTTGAGTCCGAGCTAGACGATCTACTAAAAAACTACGTCGGACGCCCAAGCCCGTTATATCACGCAAAACGCCTTAGCTCGCACTACGGGCATGAAATTTACCTCAAACGCGAGGATCTAAACCACACGGGCGCGCATAAGATAAATAACGCCCTAGCTCAAGCACTTCTAGCCAAAAAAATGGGCAAAAAGAAGGTCTTAGCCGAGACGGGCGCCGGTCAGCACGGCGTGGCGACTGCGACGGCGGCGGCATTGCTCGGCCTTGAGTGCGACGTATATATGGGTGCTACCGACGTAGAGCGCCAGCAGCTAAACGCATTTCGCATGCAGCTTTTAGGCGCCAGAGTCGTGAGCGTAGAAGAGGGTCTAAAAACCTTAAAAGAAGCCACCACCGCAGCTATCCAAGCGTGGGTAAACGAGATAGAAAGCGCCTTTTACGTCATCGGCTCTGCAGTCGGCCCGCACCCCTATCCTAGGATAGTGCGCGACTTTCAGAGTATCATCGGCCGCGAGACAAAGGCGCAGCTAAAAGAATACGGTGTGCATCCGGACTACGTCATCGCCTGCGTCGGCGGCGGCAGCAACGCGATCGGTATCTTTAGCGCGTTTTTGGATGACGCGGACGTAAATTTGATCGGAGTCGAGGCCGCAGGCTTAGGCTCACACACTCCGTATCACGCCGCAACGCTAACCAAGGGTCGCGCAGGTATCATCCACGGCATGAAAACGATCGTTTTACAAGACGAATACGGCATGATCGAGCCGGTACATAGTATCTCGGCGGGTCTGGACTATCCTGGCGTAGGCCCCGAGCACGCGCACCTGCACGAGAGCAAACGAGCAGCCTACCACGGCGTCACCGATGATGAATGCATAAACGCGCTATATCTAACCAGCCGCCTAGAAGGCATCATCCCTGCGATCGAGAGCTCGCACGCGTTAGCGTACTTAGAAAAGCTCTGTCCGAATTTGACGAAAAAAAGCGTCATCGTCGTAAACGTCTCGGGGCGCGGCGACAAAGACATAAACACCGTGATGAGCTACGAGAAAGGAAAAATTTATGGCTAAGGTAAAAGACGCGTTTGTCGGCAAAAAAGCAAACATCGGCTACGTCGTGGCCGGATATCCTAGCGCCAAAGCGACGAAGGAGTTTTTATTAAATTTAGACGGCAGTTGCCTGGATCTACTAGAGCTTGGCATCCCATACTCCGATCCGCTCGCAGACGGTAAACTTATCGCGCAAGCTAGCTTTGAAACCGCCGCAAAGGGCGTAAACACGGGCGCGATATTTGCCATGCTAGAAGAGTGCAAAGGCAAGATAAATAAACCCGTCGTTTTTCTCGTGTATTTTAACATCGTGTTTGCCTACGGCGTACAGAATTTTATCGCCCGCTCAAAAGAGGTCGGTATCGCAGGATTTATCATCCCCGATCTGCCGTTTGAGGAGAGCGAGGAGGTAGCGGGGCTGTGCGCTAAATTTGACCTTGATCTCATCCCGCTAATCAGCGTCACGTCGCAAAATCGCGCGGATAAAATTTTAAAATTCGGCTCGGGCTTTATCTATGCGCTCGGCGCTATCGGCGTGAGCGGGTCGCAGCGAGCTAGCGAAGAGAGGCTAAAAGCGCTCGTGACGGATCTAAAAAAAAGAAGCGATCTGCCCATTGCGGTGGGCTTTGGCGTGAAAAATAAAAACGACGCGGATGAGGTAAAAACCTATGCCGACGGCGCGATAATCGGTACCGAGATAGTAAAGCTCACGGCCAAATTTGAGGGCGAAGAGCTGATAAAGCAAATCAATAAACTTTTTTAAATTTAGCGGCGTTTGCGTTAAATTTAAGTATAATCAAAAAATTTCGTTTAAAGGACTACGCGATGATGGACGTTGCGGAGCTTGGGATCAAGCATCTGTGCGAGGACACTCTGGGCTACAAGGTAGAGAGCGCAAAAAGCGCGGAGGGCGAATTTTACGGCTCGAGCTTGCCGATTTTTAAGGGCAAAGAGGAGTTTCACTTTTATCTTTATTTTAAAAAAGATACGCTAAATCGCTTTGCTAGCGTGCTTCTTGGCGTCGATAAGCTAGCCGAGGACGAGCTAAGCGATATCTGCAAAGAGGTAGCAAATCTCGCGATCGGCTACGCCAAAAATCTACTCAACGAACGCGAAGCAAACGCCTATAAACTAGGCACTCCCGAGTATCTAGGCAGGACAAGCTTTCACGTCAAACTAGACGACAAACGCGTCTATAAGATCAAAAATAGAACATTTCAAGTAGGATACAAAAAAATATGAGCGAAGAACTACAAGAGATAAATGCCGTAGAAACGGCGTTGCAAGGGGTTCAGGAGATGTTGCAAGAGCGCGGCGGGCTTTTTAAAAGCTACGACGAGCTGATGGATATCGGCGTGGATTTTATCTCAGAGTTAGGCACAACGACTATTAGCGTAAAGCAGCTTTTAAAGCTCGAAGTAGGCTCAGTTATCGACCTGGAAAAACCTGCCGGCGAGAGCGTGGAGCTTTTTATAAACAACCGAATTTTCGGCAAGGGCGAAGTAATGGTCTACGAAAAAAACCTCGCCATCAGGATAAATGAAATCCTCGACTCAAAATCCGTCATCCAGTACTTTAAACGAGAGCAACTATGAGGATTTTTGCCGCGCTTTTGTTGTTTTTCGTAGCACTTTGTGGTTCAAATTTATCCACGTATAACGTCTACGAGCGCAGCGACCGCGTCGATATCATGCTTAGCTTTGACGCGCCTTATAGCGGAGCGATTTTGCAAGAGCGCAAAGATGGCGCGATAACTCTGCTTTTTAAAGACCTGCAAAACGACCAAAATATCGAAAAAAGCGTAAATTCAAGCATACTGCAAGAGCTTTTGTTTGAGCCTAGGGGCCAAAATTTAGCCCTCGTGATAAAAAGCGACGCTCAGGTGGCCGTTAGCGCCTCAAAAACCACCGACGGCTTTGGGCTGCGCATACGCGTTACGCCTGAAAATGCGGCAAACTCTGCCGCCGCAACCGCGCTATCGCCGCAAGAAACCAGAGAAAATATAACCGAAACGACGAATTTATCCGGTGATCAAAACGTATCAAATTTGACCCCGTCCGCTCAAGGTACCGGCTTAAATTTAGGCGCGCAAAACGGTGACATAAATTTCATGACGCAAGGCATGAGCGATATGATCGATTATAGATATTACTCGGTTTTGGGCGTTTTGGCGCTGCTTTTGGTCGTGCTTTTGTTCGTCAAGGCAAAGCTAAAAAATAAGCAAAAAACGATAAAAACAAAGCGCGAAAACGGCTGGTTTGAAAAGGTAAAAAGCGACGAAGGCGTGGAGATAATCTACGAAAAACCGCTTGATGCTACGAACAAAGTCGTTCTTTTTCAGCACCTTGACAGACGCTACCTCGTGCTAACGGGCGCCTCAAACGTACTTTTGGACAAATTTGGCGAAGAAAAGATGACGAGCGAGCAGGACTTTCAGAGCTTTTTTGAGGAAAATCAAAAAAAGCTAAACGCCTACATCGAAAATCGCCAAACACTGGACGCATACAAGGATAAGGCAAGTATAGACTAAATTTGCCTTTTTAAAATTTGATGAAATTTGCCGCAAATTTCATCAAATCTCTCCATCAAATTTCACGCAAAACAGATCGCAAAGGTATCGGGCTTGGTCATCTTTTTGATATTTTCCTTTGCCATAAACAGCTCCTTGGCACCGTAAATTTGCAAAGTATGGTTGATAAACTCAAACTCCAGCTTTTTATGCGAGCAGTTTGCGTCTAAATTTTTAGCAAGCGCGAGGATAAAACTCAGCCAGCGCACGACCTCTTCGCTCGGTAGCAGGTTTTTAAATCGCTCAAATTCGCTCGAGGTTTTCTTGCCGTTTTGCGCGATGATCGCGGCAACTAGACATTTTTGCGCATGCGAAAAGCCGTAATTTAGGGCATTTAGCACAAAAAATGCCGAGCTAGCGTGCTCGCCGTAAAATCCCAAACACTGCGCCACGCTATGCAATCTAGCAGCGACCGCCAGCTCGCTCTCGTATCGTCCCTCAAGCCCATGCAGCGGCTCTAGCGCAGCAAAGAGGTCTTTTGCGTATTTTACGATCATCTTGTTATCATCTAGCAAAAATCTATCTTGCAAGCTCCTTACGCTCGGGTTGAAATTCGGCGGAAATTTACGCGTCGGGCGCAAGATATCGCTCAAAAATACGCCCTCTCTAAAGCCCGCACCGCTGGTGTAGATATTTTGCGCACCCACAGCATCCACTGCGCCCAAAAATATGAGCGCGCCCTCTCTAATCGTATCGAAGCGGTCTTTTTTGATGCCAAATTTCCCAAGCTCAAGCACGCTCGCTCGCGCAAGATTTTCGATGAAATTTTTGTGGTTTTGAAATTTGTAGGCAAAGTTGTGCACCGTTTTTAGCGGATAGTCTTGCGCCGACATGATAGCAGAAGATATCGCGCGCAGGCTACCACCGATGGCGACTAGATTTTTGCTTTTAAAGTTTTTAGGTAAACTTTTAAACGCCTCTTTGATAAAGGGCGCTGCAGCGTTTAAATTTTTCTTATCGAAAAATAGCTCCTTTAGCCGCACCGTGCCTAAATTTAACGACATGGCGTCTATTATCTTGCCTCCGCTAACAAGCGCAAGCTCGGCAGACCCCCCACCGATATCAAGCGTGACGAACTCCTCTAGCGGCTCAAGCAAATTTAGCGCCGCCACACCGCCAAACGTCGCTTCATCCTTGCCGCTAACGACCTTTAAATTTATCCCAAGCTCCCTGCGCGCCATGCTTATGAGCTCGCCGGCGTTTGGAGCATCGCGTAGAGCCGAGGTGCCCATGGCGAAAATTTTCGAGCATTTGTAGTTTTGTGCGATATTTTTAAACTCGCTAAGCGCTTCGCAGGCCTTTTGCATCGACTTTTGGGCGATCTCGCCGCCATGCTCGTACGCGCCCTCACCCAGACGCACCTTCATCTTAAATTCGCCGATGATGTGAAACGCGTAACGCGAAGTCTTTTCAAAAATCGCCATTCGCATCGAATTTGAGCCTAGATCTATGACGGCGGTTCGTTTTGCCATTTATTTGCCTTTGTTATTTTTATTTATCGCTAGAGTGAGGGTAGATACCGCGCCGCTGTGCCCGTCGGTGCGGTTTTTGATAGCTACCGAGCCGCCCAGAGCCTGAGCTGCACCCTTGGCTAGAAATAGCCCAAGTCCTGCTCCGCCCTTATCGCCGAAACGCTTAAACGGCGCAAAAAGATCCTTGCTCTCGTCGATACCGCAGCCCTCGTCTACGACCTCGATAATAAATTCGTTTTCGCTAAGGCGAGAGCGAAGCGTGATAACGGCGCCGCGAGGAGAAAATTTGATCGCATTTTGGACGAAATTTTGGATAACATGCGTTAAAAGCGTCGTCTGCAGCGTCATCTCAAGACTACTCGGCGTAAAATCCGCCGTTATATCCTTGCCCTCGCCGCGAGCTAAAATTTTAAAATTATTCGCAGATTGATTCAAAAACTCAATGATGTCAATACGCACGGCCTCCTCAAACTGCGCGCCCTCCTGCCGTCCGATCTCTAGGATCGAGCCGATCATTTTGTTCATCTGATTGATCGCTTCGTTGTTGTTTTTGAGCGCTTCGATATATTTTTCGCTCTCGCGCGGTTTTATTAGCGTCACTTCGTTTTTGGTTTTCATCACCGCTAGCGGCGTTTTTAGCTCGTGCGCGACGCCGACGAAAAGCTCTTTTTGATAAAGTACGAATGTCTGAATACGCTCGATTAGGCGGTTTAGGCTTTTGCCTAGCGGCTTAAACTCAGGCGGTAGCTCCTCAAGGCTCACCGTCTGCAAAAACCGCTCGTTTAAATTCGTCATTTTCCTGCTTAAAATTTTAATAGGCACCAAGAGCATCCGCGACAAAAACAGCACGTAAAAAATAATCAGGAGTATCGACGTAGCGTTTACCATGATGATATCGATTAAAATTTGATCTACGAGTTTGCTTTGATGAGTGGTGTCTTTAGTTAGCGCGATGCTCGTGTCATCCATATACGGATAAAACAGCGTCAAATGGGTCTTTTGTCCGACCCTTTCCGTGACGAAATATGGCGATACCGTTTTGCCCTCGACTAGCTTTGCTCTAGTGGGACTATCGTTTAGCGTGAAGTACTCAAACGGTTTTTCTACTTTAGATAAATTCGCGCTCGTAGATAAAATTTTAGCTTCGTAAGCGAGCGATTGGGAGATATTTTCGTAAATCGTAACCTTGATATACTGATATAAAAGGACGGAGATGATGAGAATTAGCATCGTAGAAGCCGATGCTAATTGCGCTATAAACCTAAGTCTTAGGCTTTTTTGGGAAAGCAAAATCTATACCCGCGTCTTCTGACCGTCTCGATAGTCGAGATATTTAACGGTTTATCCATTTTTTGGCGGATTTGATTGATTGCTACTTCGATTACGTTTGGAGTTACTAGCTCAGGCTCCTCCCAGATCGCGTCTAGTAGCTGCTCTTTGCTGACGATTTGATCGCTGTGGCGCGCAAGGTGAGTTAGCACCTCAAACGGCTTGCCTTTTAGCTCGATATCTTGGCCTAGATAGGTGATTTTCTCCTCGTCCGGATCGATGATAAGGTCGTCTATTTTGATAACGTTGGTGCCGCCAAAGCGCAAGCGAGCTTCGATTCTAGCTACCAAAACATCAAAATCAAACGGCTTTTTGATATAGTCGTCCGCACCTGCTCTAAATGCCTTAACTTCGCTATCTTTATCGTCTTTCGCAGATAGTACGACTACTGCAGTGCGCGGGGATTTGTGTTTGATGATGTTGATTAGATCCACGCCGTCGCCGTCAGGCAGCATCCAATCAGTCAAAACCAAATCGTAATTTCTAATACCGATGTAGTATTCGGCATCCTTGAAATTCTCCGAGCTGTCAGTCTGATAGCCGAACTCTTGCAAGCCCTCGGCGATGGTTTTGTTTAGAGTTACCTCATCTTCAACTATTAAAATTCTCATTTTTTCCCTTCAGTGAAATTTGTTGGGATTGTAGCATAAATTAAGCAAGATTTCAAGATACTTTAAAAAAAATTTAATATTTAAACTCGGCTCTTGCGCCAACCATCGCATTTTTGACGATCTCGATTTTTAAAATTTCCATTTTCAAAAAGCCAAGCGAGTTAAATTTTTCCTTCAACTTTTTCGCGCAAATTTCAAGCGAGCTCTCCACGGTGCCAAATTTCTCCCGCGC
>CAUSAR010000013.1:0-34833 GCA_963529735.1 uncultured Campylobacter sp. | reverse complement strand
TCGCCATACCTTCGCAGTCCGTTAGCGGCTGGCTAAAAGAGCATTTTAAAAACTTTGGACAGAAAATTTTAGTCGCCTCAAAGGGCATCGAAACATCGAGCTTGCGTTTTTTAGATGAGATTTACGAGCAGCATGTAGATGCGGCAAATTTAGCCTTTCTGTCGGGTCCTAGCTTTGCCAAAGAGATACAAAACGACCTTCCGTGCGCGCTCGTGATAAATTCCAAAAACGAAGTCCTAGCACGCGAGATCACGAGGCTTTTCCCGCAAAATATCAAAGCCTACGCTAGCAGTGACGTTATCGGAGCTGAGATTGCGGGTGCGTATAAAAACGTCATCGCCATCGCGGGCGGCATCTGCGACGGGCTCGGGCTTGGTAACAGCGCTCGCGCCAGCCTTATTTCGCGCGGGCTTGTCGAGATGGCGAGATTTGGCGAGTATTTTGGCGCACAGCATCAGACGTTTTTGGGGCTTAGCGGAGCGGGCGATCTATTTCTCACGGCTTCGTCCGTACTATCGCGCAACTACCGCGTGGGTCTGGGGCTTGCTAAAAACGAGAGTCTAAATAAAATCCTAAATGATCTAGGCGAAGTCGCCGAGGGCGTGGATACATCATACGCGATAGAAAAGATCGCCGCCGGTAAGGGTATCTATACGCCTATCGTAAACGAGGTCGCGGCGATGCTGCGCGGTAAAGACGTGCAGGAAAGCTTGAGAGATTTGCTAAGTAAAAAATAAAATTTGGTTTAAAGTCGTGCATTCTGCGGAGGCTCGCAGCTACTATAAAATTTGAAAATTTGACGGCGGACAGCGGTTTTTAAATAGCTGGCTTCTTTGGCTTGTTTAAATAATCCAAATTTGCCAAATTTTTATGCTAGATTTGGATTTAAAGCGCCGTGAAATTTGGATTTCGTTTGCTAATTTTTGTCGAGTGTGGTTGCTGAAAACTTATTTTGTTTATTAAAAATCGGCAATGATGGTTAAAATTGACGCATCGACTAAAAAAATACGCCAAAATCACCGCGCATGACACCCCTTAAATTTGATCCTTAGGTTTTTTGTAGCAAATTTATATTCTCGAATCTTTAATGCTTTTCATCAATCTTGTTATCTCCAAAGCTTGCTCGCTCGTTAGGCTGCATACCGTAAATATCGCCCAAAAGAAGCGTCTTTTGGCTAATATTTTTACATTATACGGAAAAATGCCGTAAAAATCTTTGCTGTTAGAAAAGTTGCAGTATCTTATATCTTGGGCATTAATGATAATGTTGCCAAATATAAATTTGTTTATTACTATTTTGTCTTGATAGATTTCAAGGTAGTTAAAGAGGGCGATGCCACATAATACGCTGGCAAAAAATATAGAGCCCAAAACACCGAGCGCCCATCTCCAGCCGTCAAGATACACTACCGTATGCGGCACCAACATGATAAGAAAAAATCCAAATATCATAAAATCAAGCGTTACTAAAAACGGCCTTCTTTTATCTAGTCTATAAATCGGTTTTTGCTGTTTCATCTCTCAAATTCGCACCCAAAATTTTAAACAATATTTTCAAAAATTATATCAAATATTTTATTAATGCCAATCTAAATTTACGAGCGATCAGTCGCAAAAAGCGCCTAATAGCACCTAAACCCCGTTTCAAAGTCCTTAAATTTATCCAAAATAGTGTAAAATCCGCAAAAACAAAAAAGGAAAAATATGAAAAAATTTATCGCAGCGTTTTTTTCGACGCTGTTTTTAGCGGGTTTACCGACCGCGCTAAACGCCGCCGATGCACAGGCTCAAGAAAAACCGACACTTCGCAAAATGATAGCCCAAATGATAATGGTAAGCTTTAACGGCTCTGATCCCAAAACCGCCAAAGAAGCCATCTCGGAGGCTAAATATCAGCGTTTTGGCGGCGTGATGCTACTGGGTAAAAATATCTCGGACAAAAAGAACCTCAAGGCGCTAACAAGCGCATTTAAAGAGGCGCAAAAAGGCATTTTCATCGCTATCGACGAGGAGGGCGGGCAAATCACGAGATTTAAGGATAAGAGCGGGTTTGAGACCTTTATCTCGGCGCAAAAAGTAGCAAAAACGCTCGATCTAGCTGCTGCCGGCGAGCTTTACGCTAAGATGGCGCAGCAGCTAAAAGACGTCGGCGTGAACGTAAATTTCGCTCCCGTAGCCGACGTGCTAAATCCAAAATCCACGATCATCGGCTCGCGCGGCAGGGCGTTTAGCGCCGATATAGACGAGGTTTCGCTGTATGCGAGCGAGTTTATGAAGGCCTCGCAAGCTCGCGGCGTGATAGCGGCGATGAAGCACTTCCCCGGTCACGGTAACGTCGAGGCCGACAGTCACACCGCCAAGGTTGTGATCGAAAAATTCGACTATACCGAGCTTAAGCCGTATTTTGACGCAGTTCGCAAAAACGAAGCCAAGATGATAATGGTCGGACACATCTACCTCATGCAGCGCGACTCCGAGCTGTCAGCCTCGCTCTCGCCAGCGATCATCGACGGCTTGCTACGCGGTGAGCTCAAATTTGACGGCGTAGTCATCAGCGACGATATGCTCATGGGCGGACTAAAGGACTTTACGCTGCAAGAAAGGGTGATAAACTTTATCAACGCAGGCGGCGACGTGATGCTCTTTAGCGACTACAAGATAGACGGGCGCAGGACCGCAGAGCTCGTCACACAGCTAGTCGTGGATGCGGTGGGTGCCAAGCAGATACCAAAAGAACGCATCGAGGAGTCCTACGAGCGGATAATGAAACTAAAAAATAGCATAAAATAGGCTAACTGTAGGGCAAATTTGAGCTTTTGCGCGGAGTTTATTTTGCGGTTAGTCGGTGTGTGCGGCGGCTGAAGTCAAATTTGCCTCTTTGTCTCGTTTTGTAAATTTGAGTTCAAATTTGACGACATTTTTAAATTTGAACTCAAATTTAGCGCCCAAATTTTACTGCCTAGCTCGCCAAACCCGCACCGCTTTGGCGCGAATCGCAGTCTTAAAACCGACCGAAATATCCACGGCAAGAAAAAGTAAATTTAATCAAATTTACGCCAAACAAGCCGGCTCGCAAAAATCAGCATTAAATTTATCATTATTCGGCTCAAATTTAAGCTTTTAAAATTAATCTTGATGTATAATATATCTTTAAGAAAAATAATAAAAATTCCAAATTTAAGGAGCAACAAATGGACGAGGTAGCGGCAAAAGTCGAAGCGCTAAAAGACGAAATGGTGAAAAATAGGCGGTTTTTTCACTCGCATCCCGAGACCGGATTTTTCACGTTTTTTACGACGGCAAAGATCGCTAGCGAGCTAAAAAAGCTCGGCTATAGCCTAAAAATGGGACGCGAGATAATGAAACCGGGAGCCAGAGCAGGTCTTGGCAGCGAAAAAGATAAAGAGAAGTATTTAGAGCGCGCAAAAAGCCTGCTAAGTGCCGATGAACGCGAGTTTTTACCAGTGATGGAGGATGGGCTAACGGGCGTAGTGGCCGAGCTTGACACGGGTAGGCCGGGCAAGACGCTTGCGTTTAGATTCGACATCGACGGCGTGGACGTGACCGAGAGCAAGGATGAGGCGCACAGGCCGTTTAAGGAGGGCTTTAGAGCTGATATAGACGGCATCACGCACGCCTGCGGGCATGACGGACACATCACGATAGGCCTAGCGATGGCTAAACTCATCGCGCAAAATTTGGATGACTTTAAGGGCAAATTTAGATTTATATTTCAAACCGCCGAGGAGGGCACCAGAGGCGCCGTGCCGATGGAGCAAGCAGGCGTGCTAGAGGGCGTGGACTACCTGCTGGGCGGCCATATCGGCTTTCAGGCAAAGACTAGCGGCGGCATCATCTGCGGTACGAACAAGCTTCTTGCGACGTCGAAATTCGACGTAAATTTCACAGGCAGATCGGCTCACGCGGCGGGCGCTCCGCAAGAAGGGGCAAACGCTCTGCTAGCCGCAGCTCAGGCGGCTCTAGCCATGCACGGCATCACGCGCCATGCTGACGGCGTCACGCGTATAAACGTGGGCGTTTTGAGGGCAGGTGAGGGGCGAAACGTCATCGCGCCAAACGGCTACATCGCCTGCGAAACGCGCGGCGAAACGACCGAGCTGAATGAATTTATGTTTCAAAAATGCATGGATATCGTAGCGGGCGTCGCGCAGATGTACGGCGTGCAGTACGACGTGAAGCTAACCGGCGGCACGAGCGGGGGCGATAGCAGTGAGGAGATCACCGATATCTACGAGCGCGCCGCGCGCCAGTCGCCCTTTATCAAGGACGAGCTCATCGTGCGGGATCTAAATTTCGGCGCTTGCGAGGACTTTGCGCATTTTATGCACGCCGTGCAAAAAGCAGGCGGCAAGAGCGGCTATCTGATGATCGGCACCAAGCTTGCCGCAGGGCATCACAACGGAGCGTTTGACTTTGACGAGAGCGCGCTACTATCTGGCACGGACGTGTTTTTACGCTCGGCGTACGCGATAAACGGCAAGGACGCGTGAGGCTAATTTTGAGTCAAATTTGACGAATTTGCGTCGCTTGCGGCGGGCTTTATCGGTTTTTATTCATCGATTGAGCCGGCCGGCGGCGTAGATTTGTCTGTTTCGGATTTTAAATTTTGATAAATTCGGCGGTTAAATTTGCTCGGCAGTCGGTCGTAAATTTGGCGGGTTGAATAGAGTCGTCGAAACTGTGCGGCGACAAGGCAAAAATTTAAGCAAAATATGCACAAAATCAGTTAAATTTGACTTTGCCAGATTTGGATTTATTTTTGCGTATAGTCAAGTGCGGAGTGTGATTTCACTCAAATTTGCCGATACCAAAACCGCAAATTTTAAAAACGCGGAAAAATAATTTAAAAAACGTTATAGCCTATTTTGTGATATAGTCATCTATAAAATTTTACAGCTGTTTTTAAGGCAAAATAAATAGTGAAAGTTTATTTGCCTTAATCTTAAAATATTATTTGAAGTCATTTACTATTTTAAAAAAACGTTTTAGATCGTTTTTTATATTTTCTTTATGACGATATGTACGAGATATATACATTGGATGATAAAAGGTTTTTTCTATATTATTTTCATAAAATTTTTTTATTTTTGATGGCATTGACTCAAAAATATTTTGAGGAATTTTTCTTATATAATCATATTTATGATATAAAACATCATGAGAAAATCCTATATAGGTTGGTTTATCAGCTATAAAATCTGCAATATTTGGAGTAATAATATATGGATTGCTATCTCTAGGTATATTATTAAGAGTTTCGTCTAAGTTTGGATTGGCTATATTAAAAGCATTAAATAGTTGAACGACGCCGTTTAATTGTAGCGGTTTATCGGTAATATAACTGCCATTAAAAATTTTTTCGACTACTCGCATAGTAGTATCAACACTAAACTCATACCAATTTAAGTCATTAAATTTTCGCCCTTCAAAGGAATCATAAAAGGTTTTTATTAATCCCTTTGAAATTTCATCAATGTTTCCCACTGGCTTAGAGCTTCCAGGATTTGCCAAAATAATATTTCCAATATGTGTAAAACTATCTCCAAACTGCAAAATAGTATTTAGTCTATATTTAAGTCCATTAAATTCAAAATATTGTGCATATACTTTCACTTTCCATCTCATCCTTTTACGCTACGACGTTTGGAAACTCAAACACCGTTTTTCCGCTTTTTATCGTGATTACCGCCGCGCCTTTTAGCATCTTGCCTAGCAACGGGGAGTTTTGGGATTTTGATTTATTTAGGTTTTTGTCGTAGAGATACTCAAAGCCTGGATCGATTATCGCGATGTCGGCGAGGTAGCCCGCAGCGATCACGCCCTTGTCTTTTAGTTTTAAAATTTTAGCCGCGTTATAAGACGTCAGAGCCGCCATTTTCTCGTAGTCTATCACGCCGTCTCTAACTAGATCGAGCGTCATAGGCACGAGGGTTTGCAGGCCAAGGATACCGAAAGGCGCCTTGTCGAATTCTAAAAATTTCTCGTCGTTATGGTGCGGGGCGTGGTCGGTCACGATGACGTCGATTAGGCCGCTTTTAAGAGCTTCTCTGATCGCGTCCACGTCTGATCTGGTGCGAAGCGGCGGCGACATTTTAAAGTTCGTATCGTAGCCCAGCAGCTCGTCCTCGGTGTAGGTAAAGTGGTGCGGCGTCGCCTCGCAGGTCACGTTTATGCCGGCCGCGCGCGCCTGCGCGATGAGCTTTAGCGACCACTCGGAGCTAACGTGCGCGATGTGGATGTGGCCGCCCGTGAGCTTGGCTAGCAGTAGATCGCGCGAGACCATGATCTCTTCTTGCTCGCGCGGCATGCCTTTGATGCCTAGTATCGCCGAGACGCGGCCCTCGTTCATGTGGCCGCCGCGGCATAGCGAGCAGTCCTGGGAGTGGTTGATGACGAAGCTGCCGAAGTGCTTTGAGTATTCAAGCGCGTATCTCATCACGTCGCTACTAGCTACGGGCAGGCCGTCGTCGCTAAACGCCACCGCGCCCGCCTGCGTCATATCGCCCATCTCTACGCACTTTTTGCCGTCCATCTTGCTAGTTATCGCGCCGATAGGCAGCAGGTCGATGAGGCCGCGAGCTTTTGCCTTAGCTACCATATCGCGCGTGACGACGGCGTTGTCGTTTACGGGGTTTGTATTTGCCATCGGGCAGCAGGTGGTTACGCCGCCCGCGACTGCAGTCTCGGAGCCTGTGTTTATATCGTCTTTGTACTCAAGGCCCGGGTCGCGAAAATGCACGTGCATGTCGATGAGGCCCGGCATCACGAGCTTGCCGCTAGCGTCTATTACTTTATCAGCCGCAGGTTCGTCAGCCGTGATGAGAGCTATCTTGTCGCCGTCTATTAGGACGTTTGCTTTTTGCGAACCGTCGTGGTTTACGATCGTGCCGTTTTTGATGAGAGTTTTCATTTTGCGCCTTTGTTTTTGATGAGAGTATCTAGGATCGCCATCCTGACGGCGACGCCGTTTTCGACCTGATTTAGCACGTGCGAGTAGCGCGGATCGTCGGCTACGTCGGAGTTTATCTCGACGCCGCGGTTTATCGGACCCGGGTGCAGGATCATGACGCCATCTTTGGCGTATTTCATTTTGGCTTGGGTTAGGCCAAAAAATTTGGAGTATTCGCGTACGGACGGAAACGCTATCTCGTCATCCTGGCGCTCGAGCTGGATACGCAGCATGATGATGACGTCCGAGTCCTCGACGGCCTCGCGCATATCGGAGCAAATTTGACAGCCAAAAGCCTCCATGCCTGTTAAAAACATCGGCGGGCCAAAGAGCTTAACCTTAGCTCCGAGCGTTTTTAGGACGTAGATATTTGAGCGAGCTACGCGGCTGTGAAAGATATCGCCGATGATGGCGACCGTGAGATTTTCTAGGCTGCCGCGATTTTCCAGTATGGTAAAAAGATCAAGTAGCGCTTGGCTAGGGTGTTCGTTTAGGCCGTCGCCTGCGTTTACGACGTGAGCGTCGGTATTTTCAGCTATAAATTTAGCCGCGCCCGAGCTGTAGTGGCGCACGACTACGACGTCCGTTTTCATCGCGACGATGTTGTGGACGGTGTCGATGAGCGTTTCGCCCTTTTTGGTGCTGGAGCTTGAGGCTGTGAAATTTATAGCGTCGGCTCCGAGGCGCTTAGCCGCGATCTCAAAGCTCGTTCGCGTCCTAGTCGAGTTTTCGAAAAAGGCGTTTACGGTCGTTTTGCCGTAGAGCGATTTGGCTTTTTTGGTCTCGGAGTTGTTTAGCGCCTTAAACTCCTTGGCTAAATTTAGGAAATGGTAAATTTCGTCTTTGGTTAAATTTGCAGCGGTTACGAGATCTTTTTTGGTATAGCTCATCCGTTTTTTTCCTTAGTAAAGATAGAGTTAAATCAAAAAAGCGATATTACCCCGTTTTTACTTAAGGTTTAATTTTGCAGCTTGCTAAACTCCGCGCCCAGACGCTGTCTGATCTCGTCGCCCGCGCGCTCGCCGTCTTTGAAATTTTCCGTGACGAGATCGTCTAGGCGGCTAAGCACCTCAAAGAGCTCGCTTTCCCATTTGTCGGGGTTTCTGGCGGTGTTCATCGTCTCGATAAACGTCAGTTTCTTGCTCATCTCGCTTAGGCTTTCTAAAAATTTTTCTTTTAGATCCTCGTTTTTTAGGGCGTCGTCGTAGAGCGCTTTCATCTTTAGCTCCCTTAGCTCGCCGTTAATGATCTCGCAAAAATCTTTGTACTTTTGCACCGAAATTTGACGCGCGGCCTCGGGGGAGTTGTTTGCTAAAGTGCCGTCCTCGTCGATCTTTCTGGTTAGCTTTTGTATCTGCGCGTAGAGCACGAGAGCGGCTATGACGCAGATGACGGCGTAAAATGCGATGGATGACATTGCTTTTCCTTTTTTGATTTAAATTTGCGGTTATACTGAAATTTTGCTTTTTTTACTATAAATTGCGCTAAAGCTAACCACCGCCAGCGCGCTCCAGATCAGCAAAAACGATAGCGCCTTAAGCGCGCTAACTTGCTCGCCGTAGTAAAAAACGGCAAGCAAAAGCTGCATCGAAGGCGAGATATACTGCAAATAGCCGATCGTGCTTAAATTTAGCCTAGTGGCTGCCGAGTTAAAAAGCAAAAGCGGCACGACGGTCGCAGGCCCGCAAAGCGCGATTAAAAGCCCAAACCATGAAAAGCTAAAGTGATTTTGCCCGCTAGCGGCGACGAAAAATAGCGCGACGAGCGCGATAGGAGCTATGAGCGCGGTCTCGACGAAAAGTCCCTCTAAAGAAGGCACGCTAAGTCGCTTTCTAATGAGCGAATAAAATCCAAACGTGATAGGCAAAATAATAGAGATTATAGGTAGGCCGCCCGCGTCGTAAATTTGTACTCCGATAGCCACAAATACGATGCCGACGGCAAATTTGCCCGCGCGCGATAGCTTTTCTTTTAAAATCAGCACGCCAAGGAGCATATTTACGAGCGGATTTATGAAGTATCCAAGGCTAGTTTCCACGATCTTGCCGATATTTACGGCGTAGACGTAGATCCACCAATTTGCGGCGATTAAAAGTCCCGTGACAAATAGCCAAAACGTAGTTTTTTTGTTGCTTAAAATTTTCTCCGCAGCGCCTAGTTTGCGGCCAAATTTGAGTAGTAAAAACAAAAGTAGCACCGACCAAAGGATGCGGTGAGCGACGATCTCGGTAGCTGAAAGCGCGCCGAGTTGTTTAAAATAAATAGGAAAAACGCCCCAGATAATAAATACCGACAAGCCGTAGATTAAGCCGATTTTGGTTTGATTTTTGTCCTTCATTTTTCCGCTTTTTTGGCGAAATTATATTTATTTGTCGTTAAGCAGAGCTTATGCGGCGAAAAAACGCGAATTTGAAGCTAAAATTTGAAATTTTATCTGTAATAAAATTTCTTTTAGCTAAAATCGGGGTTATTTTTAAAAAAGGTTTAAAGATGTGGAGTAGAGATTCGTGGAGAAAATTTAATATCTTGCAGCAGCCAAGCTATCCCGACGAGGCCTTGCTAAAAAAGGCCGAGGATAAGCTAAAGACGATGCCGCCGCTAGTTTTTGCGGGCGAGGCTAGAAATCTAAAGCAAGACTTAGCCAAGGTTTGCAACGGCGAGGCGTTTTTGCTCCAAGGCGGTGACTGCGCGGAGAGTTTTTCAAATTTTAACGCCGTAAATATCCGCGATATGTTTAAAGTGATGCTGCAAATGGCGATCGTTCTAACGTTTGCCGGACGCTGCCCCGTCGTAAAAGTAGGGCGCGTGGCTGGTCAGTTTGCCAAGCCTAGAAGCTCGGACTACGAGGAGCAAGGCGGTGTAAAGCTACCCAGCTACCGCGGCGACATCATAAACGGCTTTGAATTTAATGCCGAGGCTCGCGTGCCCGATCCAAACCGCATGATCGAGGCGTATTATCAAAGCGCATCCACGATGAACCTTCTTCGCGCCTTTTCTCGCGGCGGTCTAGCCGATCTGCACGAGGTAAATCGCTGGAATCTTGGCTTTATCAAAAAGCCCGAGCTTGACGCTAAATACGGCGAGCTAGCTAGGCAGCTGAGCCAAACTCTAGCATTTATGGGAGCTTGCGGTATAAATGCCTCAAATACTCCAGCTCTTAGCGAAACCAAGGTCTACACCTCGCACGAGGCGCTTTTGTTGCCGTACGAGGAGGCTCTAACTAGAGAGGATAGCCTTACCGGCGACTGGTACGACTGCTCGGCGCATATGCTCTGGATCGGCGAGCGCACTCGCGGCGTAAACGACTCTCACGTGCATTTTTTAAGCGGCGTGCACAATCCTCTAGGCGTCAAAATCGGACCAAACGCAACAGCGCAGGACGTCATCGCGCTCGCAAATGCGCTGAACCCGCAAAACGAAGCGGGCAGACTAAACGTAATAATTAGAATGGGTGCTGATAAAATCGGCGAGCGACTGCCTAAAATCCTACGCGAAGTAAAACGCGAAGGCCTAAATATCGTCTACAGCATCGACCCGATGCACGGCAACACGATAAAAGCCGCAAACGGCTACAAGACGCGCGAATTTGATAAAATCCTAGCCGAAGTGCAGAGCTTTTTCGAGATACATAGAGCCGAGGGTACGCATGCGGGCGGCGTGCATCTAGAGATGACGGGTCAGGACGTGACCGAGTGTACGGGCGGGTCATTTAAGCTAAACGAGGATGATCTAGCTCACAGATACGAGACGCAGTGCGATCCGCGCCTGAATGCCGATCAGTCGCTAGAACTAGCGTTTTTAATCGCAGAGTTTTTAAAGAAAATTTAGCTTTAGCGGGCGTAAATTTGGTTAAATTTGCGCCCCTTTAAATTTGACGCAGTTAAATCGGTCAAATTTAACAAAGCTCAAATTTGACTCGTAAATTTACGGAATTTAAACGAGTCAAATTTACTCCAGTCCGCCTTTCATCTTTCAAATTTGACTGTTTTTGTCTTTTTAAAATTAAATTTACCCCAAATTTCGCGAATTTCTTAAAATTTAATACAATTTTCGCTACATTAATGAAAAATTATCAAATCGGAGAGAATCAATGAGCGATGTTTACGACATTATCGTGATAGGCGGCGGCCCTTGCGGCATCGCGACCGTCGTAGAGGCGAGAGCCAATGGATTAAAAAAAGTTTTGCTTCTCGAGAAGGGCGACAACCACAGCCAAACTATAAGAAAATTTTACAAAGATAATAAACGCGTGGATAAGGAGTACAAAGGCCAAGACAGCACTATTCACGGTATCGTGTCCTTTGAGGACGGCACGAAAGAGAGCACGCTTGATTATTTCGATAAGCTGCTAGACGAGGAAAAGATCGAGGCCGTGTTTAACTCCGAGGTCGAAAGCGTAAAGAAAAAGGACGGTTTGTTTTTCGTGCACACCGCAAAGGGTGACTATCAGGCCAAAAACGTGATGATAAGTATCGGTAAAATGGGACGTCCTAACAAACCGGACTACAAAATACCGCCTTCGCTAAATAACGTTATAAATTTTAACCTAAACTCCTGTTCCAGCGGCGAAAAGGTGCTAGTCGTCGGCGGCGGAAATTCGGCCGTAGAGTACGCTATCGAGCTGTGCCAATACAACAAAACCACGCTAGCGTACCGTAAGGACAAATTTAGCCGCGTAAACGACGTAAATTTAGCCGCGCTTTGGGAGCTGGAGAAGGCAAATAAGCTAAAAGTCCGCCTAAATCACGATATCACTGAGATAGAAAACGAATCAGGACGTGTTAGGGCGCACTTTTCAAACGGCAAAATCAGAGTCTACGATAGAGTCGTCTACGCTATCGGCGGCTCGACTCCGGTGGATTTTCTACAAAAATGCGGAGTAGAGCTCGACGCAGATAAAGATCCTATCGTAAACGAGCACTATGAAAGCAGCGTACCCGGCCTATATATCGGCGGCGACATCGTGCTAAAAAACGGCGGCTCGATCGTGCTCGCGCTAAATCACGCGCACAAGGTAGTCCAAGACATCAAGGAAAAATAGAGTTGAGAGCGTTAAATTTAGTCTTATTTTTTATCTGCGGTTGTTTGCTTACGCTGGGCGGATATTATTTGTATTTCGAGTTTACAAAACCGTCTGCAAAGTCTACGGAACTCGCTGTACAAATAATGAACGTCGAAGAAGCGTCTAAAAATGAGGGCGCAAGTACTACGAATGAGACAAATTTGGCTATCCCAAGTCAAGCTTTGCCGCAGGAAAAGTATACTAAAAATTTGGACGCAAACTATACGGACGCGCCTATTTTAGGCGATGAGGATGAGCTAAAAGAGCAAATCCGCGTACTGCGCGCTCAAAACAAGCTACTCTATGACGATAACGTCGATCTAGTGAGCAAAAATCTAGAAATCTCAAATATCTTAAGCGATCAAAAAGCCGAGCTGGAAACCAGACGAAAACAAGCCGCCAGCGCTAACGACAAACAGCGTCTAAGCGCGATCGACGAGCTAAGTAAAAAGCTAGCAAAAGCGCAGGAAGAAAACGAAAAAAATAAAAATTTAGAGCAAAATTTGACTTCTCTTCGTAGCGAGATCAAAACTCTAAAAGCCGAACTCGAGAAAAAGCAGAACGAATTTGACAAATCAAGCGCTAAAACGCAAAACGAAAGTCAAAATGCTCTAAAACGGCTGGAGGCTCAAAACGACGAGCTAAAAAATGAAGCGACTTCTACTAAAGCCAAATTTGAAAGTGAACTAAGAACGGCAAACGAAGAGACCGCAAAACTAAAGAGCGAAAATGCTAGGCTCGCAAACGAGCTAGGCCTAAAAGATAGCGAGATAAAAAGGATCGCTAGCGAATACAACGCTCAGACTCTAAATGCTCAAAATTTATCCAAAAATAGGATCGCCGCCCTAGAAAAAGAACAAGACGCGGACAAGAAAAAAATAAGCGAGCTTGAAGCGAGCCTTGAAAACGCAAATAAAAAAGCCGAGTCAAAAGCTAAGCTAAAAGCGATAAATGATGAGCTAAACGCGACAAATAAAGAGTTAGTCGTAAAGCTCGAGAAAGAAAAACAAGGATTTGAAAAAGAGATTGAACAAAACGAGGCTATATATAAAACCGAGCTTGAAAAGCTAAAAAATCAGATTGAAAACGAGCGCCAAGAAACAGAGCAAAACGTGGCGGAACTAAAGAGTAAAATTTATGAACTAGAAAATCAAATTTCGCAAAAAGATAGCTCACTGCAAAGTGCGGAAGCTAAGGTTGCAGAGCTAAACGAGTCGCTAAATATCCAAAAAGAACTGCTAGAGGACGAGATCGCCGCTGGTAAAAAAAACATCCAAAACTATAAAATTTTAAATAACAAAATCACGACTTTAGTTGAAAACGACATCAAAACAGCCAAGGAAAATAAAGAGCAACTAGACGCTCTAAATGAGCTTTTGACGCAAAAATACGCAGAGCTCGCGACTCTAAGAAAACAGATACAAGACGGAGCTAAAGATCTAAGCGACACGAAGGAAAATTTAGCTAAAACAAGTACGCAAAAAAACATCGCAAAGGGCGAAGTGGCGCAGATACTAACCAAAAACGAAGAGCTGATGAGCGAAAATGAAAATCTAAAAAAGATAATCCAGCTAAATTTTAGAGCCGAAGTGCCTAAAAAGGTTGTTTTCATCGCTTCTGTCGAGTGCTCGGACATGAGCGCGGGCTCAGACAGGCCGACGCAAGTTTGCAAAAACAAAGTAAGCGACTTTTTGCAGAGTTATAATTCAAATTATTATTTTGAAATCACGCCGATAGTGAGCCGCGGTAACTTTATCGCCACCTCAAAAGTAGCTAAAACCATCCCTCAAGACGAACTTGAAAAGATCGATTCGTATGCAAATTTCGGTATCGGCAAGGAGCGCGCTAAGGTCGCCGGCGAGATGATAAAAGACGAATTTGGCGATTTTTCGCGTATATCGTACAGCAACGACATAATAACATCCGAAGATAAGCAGGGTTTTATCATAAAGGTCTATAGATGATAATCACTCAGCCCAAAAACGGCTACCGCTACAACAGCGATACGATGTTTTTGTATGACTTTATCCGTGAGGGCGGAGTACGCGGCGAGGTGCTAGAGGTTGGTTGCGGTAGCGGGGTTTTGGGGCTGCTTTTAAAGCGCGATTTTCCTAAAATTTCGCTTAGTTTGCTCGATATTTTAGAAGCTAACGTAAATTTAGCCGCCGCAAACGCTAGTCAAAACGGGCTTGAAGCCGAGTTTATAACGGCTGATTTTGCTAAATTTAAGAGCGAAAAAAGATATGATCTCATCGTCTCAAATCCGCCTTTTTATCACGACGGCGCGAAAAAAAGCGAGAACGAACACCTTCGTGTCGCTAGATACAGCGAAAATTTGCCCCTTAGCGAGCTTGTAGGCAGGGCAAATTCGCTCCTAAAGCCGCGCGGAGTTTTTAGCTTTTGTTACGACGCTAAGCGTCTAGCTGAAATTTTATTTTGTTTGAGCGAGTTTAAATTTACGCTTACTAGGCTTTGCTTCGTGCATCCAAAGGCGGACGGTGCGGCAAATTTAGCACTCATCGAGGCTAAAAAAAGCTCAAAATCCTTAGCTCAAATTTTGCCTCCGATTTTCGTTTTTGAAGGCGGAGTTTATAGCAAAAAAGCGGCCCAAATTTTTGCTGCGGCAAATACGCAAAGCAAGGACGTGGCGGAGTGAATTTGCTAAGACAAGATGGCTTTAGTTACGAATTTGACGCGGGAGAGTGCGAGCGGTGCGGCGGTAAATGTTGCACGGGAGAAAGCGGCTATATATGGATAAGCTCGGCGGAAATTTCGGCGCTGGCGGAACATTTAAAAATAAGCGAGGATGAGTTTAGATCGCGATTTTTAGATAAATTTGGATACAAATTTAGCCTCAAAGAAAAGCCCTATGAGGGCGGATTTGCGTGCGTATTTTTTGACGAAACGGCAAAAAACTGCTCGGTTTACGACTTTCGCCCGAGCCAGTGCCGCACCTTTCCGTTTTGGGACTATTTTAAGGATAAAATCAATGAATTGGAGAAAGAATGCGCGGGAATAAGGCGATTTTAAAATTTATATTGGCGGCTTTGCTTGTTTGTTTTGCTACCGCCAAAGACGGTTTTGACGAGAATTTATACGTTATCAAAGCGCTTTTAGCGGTCGAAAACGCCAGACACGACGAGGCGACCGAGCTTTACGAGCAGCTTTACGAAAAGACCAAAAACACGGACTATCTAAAAGAGGCGCTCAGACTTGCGTTTTTTTCTAAAAACGTAAATTTTAAAAGCATTTTAGCGCTCAGCCA
The DNA here is from genome assembly GCA_963529735.1 of uncultured Campylobacter sp. Lineage (GTDB taxonomy): Bacteria > Campylobacterota > Campylobacteria > Campylobacterales > Campylobacteraceae > Campylobacter_A. The sequence goes on along the minus strand of CAUSAR010000013.1, from coordinate 19,536 downwards.
AAAGGTGCTAAAAGACGACGTAGACGTGCTTCGCATACAGGGCGCAAATTTGATGAGCGAAAACAAACTAGACGAAGCCGCAAAAATAATGAAAGAACTCGTCAAAAAAGAGGACATTTCTAAAAACCACGTCATGCTCTCTGCCGTCTACTCGATGCAAAACGACAACAAAGCCGCTCTAGGCGAGCTAGAGCGCGCATACGAACTAGATAGGAGCGTGGAAAATTTGTTGCGAATAGTCGATCTTTTGTACAATAAAATGAACGACAAAAAAGAGGCGATCAGGTATCTGGAGAGCTCGCGCCGTATAGACGGCTGCGAGGTCGAGACCTGCACGGCGCTAGTAGATATCTATGCACAGGACGGCCGCTACTCCGATATGATCGATGTTTACGAGGGGCTTTTTGAAGCGACGAAAGAAAAAATCTATCTCGAAAAAGCGCTTGGCGTCTACGTCTATCAAAAAAACTACGACGGTGCGATCAAATTTTTGCAAAAATACTCCTACAATGACGACGCTTTGATGGATCTTTACGCCGCGACGGGGGATTTTGCTAAGGCATATAAAAAGGCGCAGGAGGCCTTTGATAAGAGCTTTAATCTCGAATATCAAGCCAAAATGGCGATATATCAATATGAAAGAGATACCGATAAGCAAACCAAAAAGATAGACAAAGATAGCCTAAAGCAAGTCGTAAATAACTTTGAAAAATCGGCCGTAAAGCTAAATAACGCGCTATACCTAAACTACTACGGCTACCTACTCATCGATCACGATATAGACGCGAAAAAGGGGATAGATCTGGTAAATAAAGCCCTTGAGCTGGAGCCCGGGTCGGTGTTTTATCTAGACTCGCTGGCATGGGGATACTATAAGCTGGGCGAGTGCAAAAAGGCCGACGAGATAATGCAACAAGTCCTGCACGACGAGGAATTTGTAAATTCGCCCGAGGGCAAAGAGCATATAAACGCTATCAAAGAGTGCCTAAAAAAGGGTAAAAAATGATACTAGATCAGATAATCGAACGAACTAAAGAGGACTTGGCGCTGCTAAAATCGCAAACGCCTTTTGAAAAGCTACAAGAGCTCGCGGCGAAAAATCCGCGCGAGATAAAAGACGCGGTAAAAGCGCTAAAAAGCAGCGCAGACGAGCCGTATCGCATCATCGCCGAGGTTAAAAAAGCAAGCCCTAGCAAGGGGCTGATAAGGCCAAATTTTGCGCCCGTAGAGATAGCAAAAGAGTACGAAAAAGGCGGCGCAAACGCTATCTCGGTTCTAACCGAGCCGCATTTTTTTAAAGGAAATTTGGAGTATTTGGCGGCCATAAGACGTGAAAGCTCGCTACCGCTGCTTCGCAAGGACTTTATCGTAGACGAGTATCAAATTTTAGAAGCGCTCGTTTACGGAGCCGATTTTATCCTACTTATCGCAAAGGCTCTTGGCGCCGATGAGCTAAAGCGGCTACTTGATTACGCGCGCTCTTTGGGGCTTGAGGCCTTGGTTGAGACGCACGACGAGGAGGACGTAGAGAAGTCAAATTTTGCGTGCGCAAAGATAGTCGGCGTAAATCACCGAAATTTAAGCACGTTTGAGATGGATATGAGTCTTTGCGAGAAGCTATTTTCTAAAATCAAAAACGCAAGCGTCATCGTCGCAGAAAGCGGCATCTATGAGTACTCGCAGCTAAAAGAGCTTCACGCGCAAGGAGCCGACGCGTTTTTGATAGGCGAGCATTTTATGAGACAAGAAGACTTGGCAAAAGCCGTAAAAACCGTAAAGGAGGGCTGATATGGAGCACATTTGCGCGCCGTGGAGGAGCGAATATTTCGGTAAAAAGGAGCAGGGCTGCGTCTTTTGCAACGTCGTAAATCATCCTGAAAAAGACGCGCAGACGGGCGTTTTGTTTCGCGCAAAGCGGTGTTTTGGGATCATGAATCTCTACCCGTATACGCCGGGGCACTTTATGGTAATACCTTACGTACACACCGATAATATCGAAAGCCTAGACGAGCAGACGTGGTCGGAGATTAGCGCCTACGTGCGCGAGGGAGTGAAAATTTTAAAACGCGAACTAAACGCGGCGGGCGTAAATATAGGGATGAATCTAGGCAAAGCAGGCGGTGCTGGTATCGCAGAGCACGTGCACTATCATCTAGTGCCGCGCTGGAGCGGAGATACGAACTTTATCACCTCCATCGCCGAGGTGCGCGTAAACGGCGTGCCTTTTACTCCGCTTTACGAGAAGCTAAAAGCCGCGTTTGCGGACGTTTGCTTTAATGAGCGGTAAATTTATTTTTACCAAATTATTTTTTGGTAGAATTATCAAAATTAAAAGATATTGAGGCATACGATGAGATTTATTTTGCCGATATTTTTGTCATTTTCTTTTGTTTTTGCAGATTTTAGCTGTGATGACGCTTTGGCCGATAAGCAGCGATTTTTCTCTCAAAATTTAACATTTTCGGGAGAATTTGAGCCAAACTGCAATGACTCTATCCTGGGGATAAAAGAGGCTCAAATTTTACTCTCGGCCACTCAAAAGATCCGCGCCGAAAGCCTTGCTTGCGTCGGAAATTTGGCGACTAAAAATTTAAACGAGTTTAAATTTAAGATCCTAAAAGCCTCCTATGCGCCCGAAATTTACGCCAAAGAGCTAGAGAGTCCAGACGAATACGAAAAACTCGTAGCGCAAAACAGAGCTAGGCTTCGCTACTGGGGACATCAGAGTTTAAGTAACTTTACGGTTTTTAAGGATTTCAACAAAGACTACAACGCCGCGCTCGAACCGCTCGTAAACTACTACAAATCAAATTTCAAAATAGACGAAGGCAGCGCGATTTATTACGCTTCAAAGGTTGCAAACGAGTTTTTAAAATTTGCCGCCGCGACTCTGCAAAACGGCGATATGGACGAGTTTGCGAGAAAGGTTAGCGACCCGACCTTTACAAAATATGGCATAAATGAGGCGATATATTCTGGCGCCGTGTCGCAAGCCTCGCTACAAAACGCATTTAACGCCGCGCTTCTTTACGAAAAAAGCGAAGATGTGATAAAAGAGTTTTTGCGCGCGGGCGTAAATTTAAACTACGGCTTTGAGAGTTCGCTGTTTTTCTCTCTTAAAAATTTAAATAACGTAAAGCTCCTGGTTTCTAGCGGCGCGGACGTAAACTATGCAAATCTGCTCGGCATCACTCCGCTTTTTAAGGCTGTGCAGCTAAACGATATAAATTTAGTCAAATTTCTACTAGGAAACGGAGCGCTGGTAAACAAAAGGCTGATAGACGTGAGCACCAAGCTTGCCTATAGCTCAAATTTGAGCGTCCAACTGCCGAGCTTCGTGAAGCTCTGCGACTTTGACGCGGCGTCAAAAAGCGTGCTCATGAGCGCGGCGGGGGCGGCAGACGTGGAGATATTGCAGCTTTTGGTAGATAACGGCGCGGACGTGCAGGCAGTGGATGATAACGGCCTAAACGCCCTAGACTACGCGATCATCGGCAAAAAAGAGATCAACGCACAGTATCTAAGGGCGATGGGGCTTGAGTCAAATTTGATCACCGAATAAGGAGAAAATATGAAAGGAACGGCTTTTATCACGGGAGCTACGTCGGGTTTTGGCGAAGCGATAGCTAGGATGCTCAGCCGCGAAGGCTACAAGATCGTAGCGCTCGCTCGCCGCAAGGAAAGGCTCGAGGCCTTAGCTAAACAGCTTGGAAACACTCATATCATCGTTGCCGATATCCGCGATAAAAATACGGTTTTTGACGGCGTGGCAAATTTGCCGCAGGAGTTTTGCGATATCGAAGTGCTCGTAAATAACGCAGGCCTGGCGCTGGGACTTGAAGGCGCGGCGGAGACTAGCATCGAGGACTTTGAGACGATGGTCGATACCAACATCAAGGGGTTTTTGTACTCGACCAAGGCCGTTTTGCCCCTCATGATCGCGCGAAAGAGCGGCTATATCTTTAACCTAGGCTCGACCGCGGGCGCATGGCCGTATCCGGGCAGTCACGTTTACGGCGCTAGCAAGGCGTTTGTAAAGCAGTTTACCAGAAATCTGCGCAACGACATCCGCGGCACCGGCATACGCGTGACCGAGATAGCTCCGGGCATCTGCAAGACCGAGTTTAGCGAGGTTCGCTTCGGCGGAGATAAGGCTAAGGCCGACGCGGTTTACGAGGGCGTGGAGTATATCACGGCCGAGGATATCGCACAGATCGTGCTAAACTGCCTAAATATGCCTCACCGCGTCAATATCAACGTCGTCGAGGCGATGGCGACGCAGCAGACTTGGGCTGGGCTTTTTATCGAGAAAAAGTAGGCCTTTAGCATTAAATTTGCAGGATAGGCGGCTGGATTTCGCGTAAAATTTAGTTGCTTTGCCACATAAATTTGAGTTAAATTTACCGCCGGGCTTTACGACACGCGATTTTTATATGTTTTTGTGCACCGTTTAAATTTGCTTTTGCGGGGCTTGACCCGCATGAATTTGAAGCTGGATTTGCAAATTTGCGCTTGCGATGACGGGAGAAACACGCGCTGAAATTTGTGCAAATTTGTCGTCAAATTTTAGTGCCGAGACTGTACCGAATTTAATATCAAATTTCCTCTCAAAATTTGACGCTTTTAAAATTCCGTCGCCATTTCGTAATTGAGATAAAAGTACGTTGAATCGCGCGATATCGCGGCGATTTTTAGCGGTTTAAAGCCGCTACGAGTAGAAAAATTAAATTTGGCGGAGCAAATGCAAAGAGATTTTAATGAAAATGTAAAACAGCTTTATAGACTAGATAAAAGAAGCTTATTTCTAGTTTTGATTGACTTGGCTGGGTTTGGATTTTTGTCGTTAATAATAATTTCATCGGTAGCGGCTTATTTAACGGGCTTTTTTCTTGCATTTGGCTTTGCGGTTTCTTTGCTATTTATTATGCCTATTTTTGAAATTATTTTGTTTAATTATATTGAAATCTATGAAGATAGGATTATTATAAACAGATTTATATTTGGAGATATCGTGATCAAAAACACCGATATTTTTTCTTGCTCGGCGTTTGACCGTCCGTTTATCCCCAAAAAAGTAACAATCAGTAAAAAAGCTAGGCAAATATGGCGATTAAAAACTTTTACGATAATGGGTTTAAATTCTAAGCAGGCTACGGATATTGAAAATTTTATCAATGATATCGCTGTGCGCTAGCCGCTAAATTTTGACTAAAAAGGCTAGAATAAAAGCCTAAATTTGATTATAAACGGTTCAAATATACAAAACTGCCATAATTTTTTGTAAAAAACCAAATTTTAATGCCAAGCCTCGCCAAAACCAAAATTTCCACAAAAGCCCCATTTTTAACATAAATTCTTAATAAAGAACTAAAATTTTTGAACTATAAGCGAATTTAAAACAAAAATTTAAGCCGCATTTAGCTAAATTTATGCCTTAAATACCGACCGACGACACGCGGTGCGGAAAATTTGATTAAACCGACGAAAAACAAAAAGGAGTTTTTGATGAAAAAGATTTTATTTTTGTCGCTTTTGCCGATCTTGGCGCTAGCCGTAGATCCAGAAGTAGCGAAGAAAAATGCCGAAATTTTCGGTATATGGACGCTCATACCGCCCGTGGTGGCGATAGTTTTGGCGTTTATCACCAAAGACGTCGTTTTGTCGCTGTTTATCGGCGTTTTTAGCGGTACGTTTCTCATAAACGTTATGGACTCAAACGTGTTTTATGCTTTTGTTAAAGGGTTTATAAATATCGTACGCCGAGTGGTGGATTCACTAGCAGATAGCTGGAACGCTGGCATCGTGCTTCAGGTGCTTTGTATCGGCGGCGTAGTCGCGCTCATCACCAAAATGGGCGGAACCAAAGCCGTCGCGCTGTGGTTAAGCAAAAAAGCAAAAACAGGCGTCTCGGCGCAAATTTCAACCTGGGTAATGGGGCTTTTCGTCTTTTTCGACGACTACGCGAACTCCCTCATCGTGGGCCCGATCATGCGACCGATAACGGATAAATTTAAAGTCAGCCGCGAAAAGCTGGCATTTATCATCGACGCTACGGCTGCGCCGATTGCCGGACTGGCGGTCATTTCGACTTGGGTCGGGCTTGAGATCTCGCTGATCAAAGACGGCTACGGTCAAATCGGCGTAACGAATATAAATGCGTTTGGCATATTCGTTGAGACGATGCCTTATAGATTTTACAATCTTTTCATGCTATTTTTTATCGTCTGCACCGCATTTATGGGGCGAGAATTTGCAGGTATGCTAAAGGCCGAGCGCAGAGCCAGAGCGGGCGAGCTACACTCGGGAAATACCCGCATAGACGATGTCGAAGACAAAACTCTAGAGCCCAAAGAAAACATCAAACTACAAAGCTCAAACGCCGTAGTGCCGCTTTTGGTGCTGATTTTAGGAGCGTTCGTTAGTTTTTATTTTAGCGGATTTAGCGCGCTGGAAACGGATGCGAGCAAGGCGGCTGAGTTTGCGCTAGTGCAGGCCGCTCCGCTTTCGTTTCAGGCGTTTCAGTCTACTTTTGGCGCTGCCGATGCGTCCGTAGCGCTGTTTCAGTCGGCTTTACTGGCTACTGTGGTAGCGATATTTATGGCTGTTTATAGGAAAATTTTAACCGTGCGCGAGGCGATAGAGACCTGGGGCAAGGGCTGGAAAACCATGATAACTACGATCATCATCTTGCTTCTTGCGTGGTCGCTTAGCTCAGTCATCAAGGAGCTTGGCACGTCTAGGTACCTAGTCGAACTGCTTTCGCAGTCTACGCCAAAGATCGTCCTTCCGGCGGCGATTTTTATGCTGGGTTCGTTTATCAGCTTTTCTACTGGCACCAGCTACGGCACGATGGGCATTTTGATGCCGCTTGCGATACCGCTAGCTAGTGCGGTGGGCATGCACAGCGGACTAGAGGGCGACGCCTTGCACGCGTATATGATAGTAAATATCTCAGCCGTTTTAACTGGCGCGATATTTGGCGACCACTGCTCTCCGATCTCGGATACTACGATACTTTCGTCTATGGGTGCCGGGTGTAACCACATCGACCACGTCCAGACGCAGATGCCTTATGCGCTTGCGGTTTGCGCGATCAGTATTTTTGCGGGATATTTCCCGGTCGCGCTTGGTCTAAGCATCTGGATAGTGCTTCCTTTGGGGCTTTTGGTGACGGCTTTGGTTGTTAGATTCGTCGGGCAAAGGGTTTAAATTTGCCCGATAAGTTTTGCAAATTTTTAGGAGAGTGCGGTAGTTGCACTCTTGATATGCCTTACGAGGAGCAGGTTAAATTTAAAACCGAGTTTATAAGGCGCGAGTTTGAGCCGTTTTATAGCGGCGAATTTGAGTTTTTCGCCTCGCAGAGTGTCGCTTACCGCACTAGGGCGGAGTTTGGGATCTGGCGTGACGGCGAGGAGCTAAGATACACGATGTACGGTTCTAAAACTAAGCGCATTTTTATAGACGAATGCCCAAAAGTAGCCGCTCCTATCGCAAATTTGATGCCGTGTTTGCTTGAAGCGCTTATGAAAAATCAAATTTTAAAAGAGAGGCTATTTGGCGCCGAGTTTATCTCATGCGCGAGCGGGATACTAGCGACGCTGCTCTATCATAAGCGTCTAGGCGAAGCCGAGCAGAGCGAGATAGAAAGCCTAGCGCGCGAGTTTGCCGGTGACCGCGTAACGATAGCGGCGAGAGCAAAGGGGCAAAAGCTACTAAGCGGCGAGTTAAATTTAGAGGACCGCCTAAATATCGGCGGTAAAATTTACAAATTTACATTCGGCGACGGGGCTTTCATCCAGCCAAACACCGCCGTAAACGAAAAAATGATCGCATGGGCGAAGAGCTGCGTAGAGCACGGCGCGGATCTACTTGAGCTTTACTGCGGACACGGCAACTTTACCATTCCGATGGCGGAAAAATTTAAGCGCGTTTTGGCAACCGAGATATCCAAAAGCTCGATCGCAAATGCGCTCAAAAACTGCGAACTAAACGGCGTAAATAATATCAAATTTTTGCGAATGAGCGCTGAGGAACTAATGAGTGCCTTTGGGCGCGAGCGCGAGTTTAACCGCTTAAGAGAGCTTGACATCTTTAGCTACGATTTCTCGCACGTTTTGGTCGATCCGCCGCGCGCGGGACTTGATGAGAGCGTGATAAATTTCATCAAAAACTACGAAAATATCGTCTATATCTCCTGTTCGCCGCAGAGCCTAAAGCGCGATCTAGCGCAGCTTGCCGTAACGCACGAGGCGGTCAAATTTGCCGTGTTTGATCAGTTTGCAAACACCGCTCACATCGAGTGCGGCGTGCTTTTAAAGAGTAAAAATGCCTAGCGATCTAGGGCAAATTTTATCCTCTGCTAAAAATATCGCGGTCGTGGGCCTTAGTCCTGACGAGAGCAAGCCTAGTAACGGGGTTGCGAAATTTCTAATCGAGCGCGGTTTTAACGTATTTCCCGTCTATCCAAAATTTGATGAAATTTTAGGGCGCAAGGTTTATAGAAATTTGACCCAAATAGAGGGAGATGTCGACATCGTCGTGATGTTTAGAAAGGGTGAATTTGCTAGCGAGCTAGTAAAAGACGCCGTCAAAAAAGGCGTAAAAACGCTGTGGCTACAGCTTGGTATAACAAACGACGAAGCGGGAGCGATCGCGCGCGAAAAGTGGGATAAATTTCGTGCAGGATAAGTGTATAAAAATCGAGCTACAAAGGCCTGATTAGGCCAAATTTGATGGCGAAGCTTGCACTTTAAATTTAGCAGTGTGCGGCAAAAAGTAAATGTAAAAACGAAAATAAAGAAAACGTAAGCAAAAATACGGTAAATAAACGCTCAAGCAAAAGCGATGAAAAGTAAAATTTAAACAAAAACGAAAGGCTAAAATGATCTCTCTAAATAAAATAATCCAAGCCAAGCGCACGATAAGCGGCTTTGTGTACAAGACGCCGTTTGCCTACAGCGCAAAACTAAGCCTCGCAAGCGGCGCGCTCATCTACCTAAAAGAGGAAAATCTCCAGCGCACCGGCGCGTACAAGATCCGCGGCGCGTATAATAAAATCGCAAATTTAAGCGCGCAGGAGCGTAAAAAAGGCGTCGTCGCGGCAAGTGCCGGCAATCACGCCCAAGGCGTAGCTATCTCGGCGCGCGAGTTTAAGACGCCCGCCACCATCGTGATGCCAGAGTCCACGCCGCTTTTAAAGGTGCTAGGCACCAAGGATCTAGGCGCCGAGGTTATCCTAAAGGGCGATAACTTCGACGAAGCCTACGCCTATGCGGTCGAGTATGCTAAACAGCAGGGCATGAGCTTTATTCATCCATTTGACGACGAGTACGTTATGGCCGGGCAGGGCACGGTGGGGCTTGAGATGCTTGATGATCTAGCCGAGCTTGAAACTATCATCGTGCCGGTTGGCGGCGGCGGGCTAATCAGCGGCATATCAAGCTGTGTGAAACAGGTAAATCCAGACATTCGCGTGGTCGCTGTGAGCGCAAAGGGCGCGCCTGCGATGTTTAACAGCTTTGGTGCTAAAAAAAGCATAAACTCAAAAACCGTGCGCACGATCGCCGACGGTATCGCGGTTCGCGACGCGAGCCAGACGACGCTGGCAAATATCCTAGAGTGCGTGGACGAGTTCGTGCAGGTCGATGACGAGGAGATCGCAAATGCGATTTTGTTCCTGCTCGAGACGCAAAAGATCGTGGTCGAGGGCGCGGGCGCGGTCGGCGTTGCCAGTATCTTGCACAACAAGGTCAAATTTAAAGCCGGCGAGCGCATCGGCATCGTGCTAAGCGGTGGAAATATCGACGTGCAGATGCTAAACGTCATCATCGAAAAGGGTCTCATAAAGTCGCACCGCAAGATGGCGCTACAAATCACGCTTATCGACAAACCCGGCGCGCTCATGAGCCTAACCGATAGCCTAAAGATCGCAAATGCCAACATAGTAAAGATCGACTACGACCGCTTCTCTACGAGTCTGGAGTACGGCGACGCAAACATCACGATCACGTTGGAAACCAAGGGCGAAGACCATCAAGAACTCATCAAAAAAGTGCTCAGAGAGCATGATTTTAAATTTATTCAGGTGTTTTAAGCTGTTTAAATTTGAGCCCAAATTTAGCTATCAAATTTGGGCTTGGCGTTAAATTTGCCTCAAATTTGCGTCAAATTTAAAACCCGTATCTCAAAGGTGCGGGTTTTGCCAAACTGCACCGTAAATTTAAATTTATATCGATACAAAACAATCCAAAGCTCAAATTTAACGATTATTTTAACGAATTTCGCTAAAATCGCCTTTTAAAGGAGCAAAGATGATAGATGTTACAAGCCTTATTTTAGCGATTTTGCTGGCGATTTGCGTATTTACGATTTTTAGATTTAATAAAGCCTTAAAAACCGCGCAAAAGCCTGCGACAACGCAGATTAGCACCAAGATATCGCAGCTAAAATCCATCGGCGAGCTATCTGTTTTTCAGGTCTATAGCAAAGAGATCGTGACCAAAACCGACCACGCATTTGGCAGTTTTGGCAAGGAGTATCTACGCTGGCTGGTGAGCGAGAAAAAGCTCTCGATGATATTTGAGTTTGAGATAAACTTCATCTACGACCTAACGAGCCCGCGCCTAGAGATCGTAAATGTCGCGAGCGAGGAGTATCTCATCAAGATGCCGCCTTGCAAATACAAATTTTCGATCGCGAATATGAAATTTTACGACGAGAAAAACGGCAAATTTATCCCGTTTTTGCTGCCTGATTCGCTAAATGGATTTTTCGGTAGCAGCTTTAGCGAGGAGGATAAAAACAGGCTCATAGAGGAGGCGCGCGCCGAGGTCGAAAAGATGTCCGTACGCCTGATAAATCAGCTCCAGTCCAAGATCCACAAATCCGCGCGCGATACGCTAGAGGCGATCGCAAAGAGCTTCGGGGCTAGGGCGGTGAGATTTGAGTTTAACGACGAGGGCGAGCAGGTTCAGCTAAATCTGCAAAACGTGGCGTGAGGGCAAGATGGCATTCGTAAAGGCTCTTTTGATAGGTAAAGCAAGGCAGTACGGCAGCGCGGCAGCTGCGGACGAGCTAGGCAAGGCGTGGCGCTCGGCGATATTTAAAAATGCGCAAACGGGCGAAATCTACGCGGGCGAGCTTGGCTTTGAGGGCGACGAGGTGGCCGACACTGAGCATCACGGCGGCGTAAATAAAGCCGTATTTGCAAATTCGCTAGAAAACTATCCCGCGTGGGAAGCTTATCTTGGGCTTAAAAATTTGCCATTAGGCGCGATGGGCGAAAATTTGACCGTTAGCGGGCTGGATGAAACTAGCGTGAGCGTCGGCGACGTGCATAAAATCGGCTCATTAGTACTACAAGTAACCCAGCCGCGAAAACCGTGCTTTAAGCTCGCAAAACGCTGGGGGAATGCAAATTTAGCCAAAGAGATTTTTGCCACGGGATTAACCGGCTGGTACTACAAGGTACTTGAAAATGGCTCATGTAGTGCTGGCTGCGAGATAGAGATCCTGCAAAAAAACGAAAACGCACTAAGCGTAATGCAAATAAATAAACTGTTTTTTAATCCGAGTGAAAATTTGGATTTATTGCCTAAATTTAGGGCTCTTGAAGTGCTCCCTGCTAGCTGGCAGGACGATATAAACAGACGCTTAAACGGCTCATACAGCACGGCTTTTATGGAAAAACTTTGAAAAAACGGCGAAATTTGTCAAAAAGCTTGACAAATAAGGTAAAAATATATATAATTACCTTTCTTTTTACAGGCTGGGGTATCGCCAAGCGGTAAGGCAATTGGTTTTGGTCCAATCATCCAGAGGTTCGAATCCTCTTACCCCATCCACTCAAATTTCATCGCGGAGTAGAGCAGTGGTAGCTCGTCGGGCTCATAACCCGAAGGTCGGCGGTTCAAGTCCGTCCTCCGCAACCAAATCTAAAATTTATCCTTCACTTACTCCAAAAAATTAAATTTTGAATTAAAGAAAATTATTTATGAGCTTTGACGTATCTCAAATTTTAATCGTTTTGCTGTTGATCGTAATCATTTTACTGGCTTTAAAGCTATTTAAAAAGCAAAAAATCAAGCAAACTAGATACAAAAGCGATAGCGGCGATACGGTAAAAAGCCGTGCCGAACTCATCGTGGCAAATTGGCTATTTTACCGCGGCATAGAGTTTATCTACGAGAAAAAGGTGCCGACCAAAGAGCGCGTCATTAGTGATTTTTATTTGACGCAAAGCGAAATTTATATCGAATTTTGGGGACTTGAGACGCCACAATACCTAAAAAGAAAAATTAAAAAAATCAAAATTTACAAGAAAAACCGCCTAAAACTCATCCAAATGAACGACGATAGCCTGCGCGATCTAAACGCATTTTTCGCCAAAGAATTTGCAAAACTCGGCGCAAAATACCAAATCAGGCCAAAGCCGTAAAATCGTCAAATTTCGTAAATGCTACCATGTATGTAGCAAATTTGTATGCAGATACGGATGTTAAATTTGGCCGATACAAAATTTATTAAATCAGAAAAAACCAACTATTTAAAAGCATTTGCAGTCGTTTGAAAAATAGATATTAGTAAGGTATAAGAGCTGAAGTTGCCGATCGCAGTGCACGAGCGATAAAACCGTTTGAGCAAGAGCGCGGATATGGTCGTTAAAAAGATTTACCGCTTGCGTAACGCTAGGCGAGCGTTTATGCTTTTAAGGTCGACAAATTTACTCCAAAACAGTTCCAATCAGTGGCGAGTTTGATCAAATTTGGTCGCAGCGACGAAAAACAGCCCAAATCGTATCGTGCACCATTTTAAGGTTTGGCAAATTTAACCAAAATAACGACGCACAAAATTTGCCTCACGTATATTATTATCGCTAAATTTAACCTTTAGCATTTTCAAGGTGCGGGTTATGTCCAAAATAGGTCAAATTTGATAAATCCGTAAAAATTAAACAAAAACTTACAAGCCTGGTCGCTTTGTTTAAATTTAACTAAAGTCCATTCGCGCCGCGTTTGGCTACGTCTAAAAGTCCGTAAAATCCCAAGCAAGGCCCACGCAAAAGCCTAAATTCAAAGCTAAAAATGTATAATTACCCCAAATTTTTAAACAAGGAATAACAATGGATAGAGTAGAGCAGGCCATAAACGACATCAAAAACGGCAAAATGGTCGTCATGGTCGACGATGAGGATCGCGAAAACGAGGGCGATCTGGTATTTGCGGCGACGTTTAGCGACACGCAAAAGGTAAATTTCGCCATCACTCATGCAAAAGGCGTGCTGTGTCTCGCGCTAAACGAGGAGATCGCGCGTCGTCTCGATCTAAATTTGATGGTGGATAAAAACACATCCTGCCACGAGACGGCCTTTACCGTCACGATCGACGCTAAAAACACGACTACGGGCGTGAGCGCATACGAGCGCGACGTCACGATCCGCCTAGCCGCCGATCCGATGTCAAAGCCCGAGGATTTCGTACGCCCTGGGCATATTTTCCCGCTCATCGCTAAAAAGGGCGGCGTACTAAGCCGCACGGGACACACCGAAGGCTCGGTCGATCTATGCAAGCTTGCCGGCCTAACGCAAGCAGCCGTCATCTGCGAGATCGTAAAAGAGGACGGAAATATGGCTCGCAGGCCCGATCTAGAGGCGTTTTGCGAGAAATTCGGGCTAAATATGGTCTCGGTCTCCGAACTCGTACAGTACCGTCTAAAACATGAAAGCCTAATCGAGATAAAAGAAAAAACCGAGGCCAAGATAGCGGGCTTTGACGCTCTAAAATGCGAGATCCTAGATCACAAGGGCGAGCGCCACTATGCCTTTGTTTTCGGCGAGATAAAGGACAAAACCGCGGTCAAATTTCATCAAATTTCAAGCGACGTGGAGCTGCTTTGCTCGGATAAATTCGACGACTTACGCGGTTCGCTTGAGTATCTAGCTAAAAACGGCGGCGTTGCGGTGTTTTTACAAGGCGAGGAGAAGTGTGGCGGACAGGTCAAGGACTACGGTATCGGCGCGCAAATTTTACACAAGCTAGGCGTCAGCCGTATCGAGCTTTTAAGCGCGAATAAAAACAAAGATTTCGTCGCGTTAAAAGGCTTTGGGCTTGACATCGCGGGCTACAAAGAGTAACGCAAGCGGGCCTAGCGAGGTAGCGCGAGCCTTTGCCAAGACGCTAAATTTGGGGCTTTTGTACGCTGATAAAAAAGGCGTCATAAAATTTATAAATAAAAAATTTGAGCGGATTTTCGCTCTGGCGCCAAAAATTTTTTACGGAGCGAAATTTGACGAGATGATCGCTGCGGCGCAGGGACTTGGCGAGCTAAAAAGCTTTGAAAATCTCAAAAATAGCCCGCTAAACTCGAGCGATTTTATAGTAAAAAAGGGCGAAAAAAGTTTCAGGCTAAACGTCTCGAACGTACTTGAGGGCGGGGTAAAATTTGACGGATTTATCCTCGCGGTCACCGACGTCACGCACGAAAAAGAGCTCGAAAAAAGGAGCTTGAGCAAAGGCGCTCGGTTCTGGTGCATGCTAAAACCGCGCTGGTTGGCGAGATGATAAACTCCATCTCGCATCAGCAGCGCCAGCCTCTAAGCGCGCTGGGGCTGTATCTGGATAACATCGAGGAGTGCGCGAGTGATGGCGAATTTGAGCTCATACCGGCTCAAATCGCAGCCTGCAAAAAGAGCCTAAGGCTCATGGACGAAACGATAAAGGCGTTTAGAAATTTTTACGCAAGCGGCGAAGGGGCGGCGAAATTTGATCTCGTTAATATCATAAACGAGCTTATTTTGATAGTGCGGCCCGAGCTAAACTCTCACGGCATCGAGCTAAAATTTGCTCACGAGCACGGCAAATACGAGCTAAAAAGCGTCGCTAGCTACGTGAGGCAGATCTTGCTATCCTTGCTCTCAAACGCTAAGGACGCGCTGGTTGAAAGCGGATGCGAAACGCCGCAAATTTTGATCGAGCTAAAAAAGGTGGGCGGGCTATTTTGCGTGAGCGTGAGCGATAACGGCGGCGGGGTAAAAGCAGATAGCGATAAAATTTTCGAGCTATTTTTTACGACGAAAAATACGGGCACCGGCACGGGGCTAAACGTAGCTAGGGAGCTTGCCGTAAAAAAACTAGGCGGCTCGCTGGAGCTTGAAAACGCGGCAAATCCGACTAAATTTACGCTATTTTTGGGTGAAATTTAGACGTGGCTGTAAATTTGAAAATTAGTTTGCAAACTTAAGAATCACAAGCAAGAAACGAGGCTAGCGTGTATAGCAAAATAAAAAATATCTTAAACGGCGTAAATTTGCTCATCGTCGAGGATGACGAGAGCCTGCGCGAAAGTATCAAAATATCGGTCGAAAACTACGTGAGCGAGGTTTACGCCTGCGCAAACGCGAAAGAGGCGCTGGAGGTTTTTGAGGCAAAGGGCGTAAATTTGGTGCTTTCTGATATCAACATGCCGCACATGAACGGGCTTGAGATGGCGGCTCGCATCAGGGGGCTGGATAAGGACGTGCCCATTATTTTTCTCACCGCATACGATAGCGACGAAAACGTGCTTAGTGCGATAGAGCTAGGTAGCTTTGGCGTACTAAAAAAGCCCTTTGAAAAGCGCGAACTCATCATGGAAATGAGCTTTGCGGCGAATAAATTTAAAAACGATTTTGCGGAGGTCGATCTAAAAAACGGCTTTAAATTTAACGCCTTTAGCAGGCGGCTAACAAAGGACGGCGAGCCTGTGGCGCTAACGAAAAAAGAGCAAAATTTGCTCCATCTTTTCCTAAAAAATCAGGGCCGCGTCGTGAGCTTTGAGATGATCGAGGCGTGCGTCTGGCAGGAGGGTAGCTGCACCGCCGACGCGATACGAAGTTTTGTGTATAAACTACGCAAAAAACTCTATCCAGAACTCATTCAAAATGCCCAAGGCAGCGGATACGCACTTATCTTGGGCGAGCAAAATCAGCGCACGGTGAGCCAGGTCGGCTATGTTTGAGAGGCACAAACCAGAATGTAAATTTATTTACGAAGTTTAATGATTTTGTATCCTGCTACCAAAATGTCAAATTTACCGCTCTAAAATTTATCCTTAACTAGTAATTTAATATTAAATTGAATTTAATCCCAGTCACTAAAATTTACCGAAATATATCGTTTTTTAATTTGCAAATAAGTCAATTTTCTTGCTTATTTAAGCTTATATTTATAAAATATTAGAATTTAAGTCGTAAAATCTTATAAATCAATTTTAAAATATTAATTTAAGGAGAGAAAATGCAAATAAATTCGCAAGAAGTAACGCAGACGCCGGGCAATAACACCGTCTTTCAAACTTGGTTGCTAAGCGGCGACGAAAACGCCTGTAAAAAGGGCTTTGAGAGGCTTTGCGCTTTGGTGGTAAATCTAAATAAGACGGCAAAAGTAAGGTTTGGCGCAGAGGCGAACGTAAACTGCGTTATCGCCGTCGGACACGACGCGTGGCTAAAGTTGGACTTACCCAAACCGTTGCCAAAGGAACTTGTAAATTTTAAAGCCATCAAAGGCGATAAACACGAAGCCGTGAGCACTGCGGGCGATATCCACGTGCATATTAGGGCGTTAGACGCGGCGGACTGTTTTGATATGGCGCAAAATATAAAGGCCGAGCTTTTTAAATTTGCCAAGCTTGCTGATGAAACTCAAGGCTTTAAATACCACGACGGCAGAGCGATCATCGGCTTTGTAGACGGTACTGAAAATCCAAACGGCGAAGACCGAGATTATTTTGCTAAAGTCGGCGATGAGGACGCGAAATTTAAGGGCGGTAGCTACGTATTTGTACAAAAATATAAACATAAAATGAGAGAGTGGAACGCGACTAGCGTGAGCGAGCAAGAAAAGGTGATCGGTCGCTCAAAAGCTTACGATATCGAGATGAGCGAGGATGAAAAGCCAAGCAACTCGCACTCTGCCGCGGCAAACGTGGGCGACGATAAAAAAGTCGTGCGAGGAAATATGCCTTTTGTCGAGGGAAGCGTGACGGGAACGTACTTTATCGCGTATGCTAGCACATTTTCGACGGTTGAAGCTATGCTAAAAAAGATGTTTATCGGCGAACCGCGCGGCAACTCCGATAGGCTGCTTGATTTTAGTACGGCGATGACCGGAGCGCTCTTTTTTGCGCCTACTTTTGATATGCTCTCAAGCTATAGCGCGCAGTAGGATTTTTTGGCCCGCGAATCGTCCTAAATTTCGGCATTTTGCGGGCTACCGCTTTAAAATTTGCTTTCAATAACCTTGCCCAATTCGCTTTTAAAATTTAAAACCAAGATTAGTATTTTTTCGTAAGCTTTTACCGCTAAATTTGCAAATTTTGCTCACAAATTTACGACATGAGCCGCGCAAATATAAAATCATAATTTCATAAAATCATACTTTCATTATACTTTTCTTATATAATCCTTTTACATCTTAAATTTAAGGGAGCAAAATGAAAAAAATCCTACTATCAAGCTTGCTAGCATGTTCGCTCTTTGCAGCGGGCGAGGTGTACAGCCTATCGGTAAAAGACGTTTACGCTGACGCAACGTCGCAAAAAAGCATAGGCAGGCTCTTGCCGACGAACGTGGTTAAAATTTTAGCCACGCAGGGCGACCGCGTGAAAATCTCCGTTAAAGGTTATCAAAATCCGGCCGTTAGCAACGTTGTTTATTTTAGCGACTCCGAGCGCGTCATCGCCATAGCGTTTGCCAAAACCGCAACTCCTGATATAAAGGTCGTAAAAAAGGGCGCTAACGGCAAATGGGACGAGGTCGAGACCGTGGTCTATGCGCAAAAAGACGGCTTCACGAGCGATCTAAACGGACTTTTTGCTAAGGGCGGCGAGCTATACAAAGAGAGCTGCGGCGTGTGCCATTCGCTACATCAAACCACGCACTACAAAGCAAATCAGTGGCCTAACCTGCTAAAATCGATGATCGCGCGAACTGCGATCGGCAAAGACGACGAGTGGCTGGTGATACAGTACTTGCAAAAGCACTCTGCTGACGTAAACGTAGCGAAAAAGTAAAAGCGGCGCATAAATTTGACGAGGATTTACGCCTAACGCACCCGCAAATGGACGAGATTTGCGGGAGCTAAATTTATAAGTCGCGGCGAGGAAGCTTGCCGAGACGTCAAATTTATAATGTTCGGCGAAAAATAAAATTTAGCGCCTAAGACGAGATGCGCGCTAAATTTGAGCGGCTGCTTTGCGGCTAAACCGTGCGAACGAGGCTTTGTTTTTTAGTCCGTCAAATTTGACGCTTTGGACGAGAGAGCGGTTAAATTTGAGCGTAAAAGCTTAAATTTGAGTCCGTGCAAAAGACCGGCTTTGCTGATCTGAGGAATCAAAAATAGAAAAAAATGTGCCGAATTTACGCCGCTTTCGTAAGAAGCGGTGTGCTTCAGGTGGGTGCAGGGAGTATTTATACTCCCGCTCGGAGGTCGGACTTTGTTCGACCGAGAAGTAAAAACGGAAAAACGTGCCGAATTTACGCCGCTTCTAAAAAAGCGGTGAGATTTGGAAAAGATACGAAATCGCTGACACGCGATTTTGTGCTTTAGGTGGGTGCAGGGAGCGCTTGCGCTTCCGCTCGGAGGTCGGACTTCGTTCGACCGAGAAGTAAAAATAGGAGAGAAAAATGAACCTACAAAGACGAAATGTATTAAAAGGCGGAGCGGCTCTTGCGGCAGCTCCTTTGTTTTCTAGCGTAACGGCGTCAAATTTACTCGGCGCCGAGCTAAATACGGCAAACGTGCGTAGCGGCGAGGTGCTAACGGCTGCTCACTGGGGCATGCTAAAAGTTAGCGTCAAAGACGGCAAGATCGTAAAATCAGAGCCGTTTCAAAAAACTAGCGAAGTGTATAATCCGCTGCAGCACTACACCGCCGATATGGTCTATAAATCGCGTATAAAATACCCGATGGTACGCAAAAGCTACCTAGAAAATCCGGACTCGCCAAAGCCCGAACTAAGAGGTAAAGACGGCTGGGTACGCCTACGCTACGAAGACGCGATAAAACTAGTAGCTAGAGAGCTAAAAAAGACTAGAAAACAAAAGGGGCTAGAGGGCGTGTTTGCGGGTAGTTACGGCTGGAAATCAAGCGGCAACGTGCATAACTCGAGAATTTTACTTCATAGATTTATGAACCTTAGCGGCGGATTTGTTGGGTCTCTTGGCGATTATTCTACGGGCGCTAGCCAGATCATCATGCCTCACGTCGTGGGTAGCATCGAGGTCTACGAGCAGCAAACCAGCTGGCCTGTAGTACTAGAAAATTCAAAAGTAGTCGTCATCTGGGGCGCAAACCCTATGGCAACGCTACGCATAGCGTGGACTAGCACCGACGAGCAGGGCTTTAAGTACTTTGAAGAGCTTAAAAACAAAAAAGATATCAAAGTGATCATCATCGACCCAATCAGAAGCGATACGGCGCAGTACTTTGATAAGGCTCAGTGGATCGCTCCAGTGCCAAACACCGACACCGCGATGATGCTAGGCATGATGCACTACCTATA
>CAUSAR010000012.1:0-35682 GCA_963529735.1 uncultured Campylobacter sp. | reverse complement strand
GTAAAGCTGGCGCGTCTATTCAGTTGTTGTCGTGATAGCGAAGTTTTCATGATTTTTTTCTTTTAGTATGTCGATAACCTTGATAAACGAGTCAAATTTGCTCTCTTTATCGCTTTTAAGTTCTATTAATGTTTCGTTTTTTATCTCGTTTAGCTTTTCTTTCAAATTTTCCTCAGCGATTTTATCTTCGCCTATAAAAAATTCATTATCTTTATTAATTAAAACGGCGATTTTATCGTTTTCATCTTGCTTTTTTTCCGCACTTTCGCTGTTTGGCAGATCGATTTTGATATTGCCTTGAGCGATAAAAGTCGAAATGCTAAGCACGATGGCTAGCAAAACGAGCATAATATCTATGAGTGGGATTACGTTTAATCCCTCTTTTTTAGGCATTCTCACGTGAAGCCTTGTAGCGGTTTACTAAAACGTCCACTTTTCTCATAAACGCGTTGTAGATCATCAGTGTAGGTATCGCGACGATGAGGCCCAGCGCGGTTGCTTTTAGTGCGAGAGATAGGCCGACCATGATGCTTTTAGTGTCGATGCCGCCGCTCATACCCATGTCGTAAAAGGTCACCATGATGCCTGCGACCGTACCCAAAAGCCCGATATACGGCGCATTTGAATAAACTATATAAAGCGTGGTTAAATTTCTAGTTACGCTCTCTTCAAAGTCGTCTTGATTCTTATAATTTTCAAATTTAACGTTTGCGTAAAAGATCAAGCGTTCTATTGTGAGCCATACTACGACAAAGCTCATAAGCCCTAAAATACCGATGATAACGTAATCGACGTTGTGTTTGAGAAATTCCATTTAATGCCTTCTTATAAAATTTGCGCACCAATTATATCAGATTATGGTATTTATTGTCAATAACGAATAAGCAAGTAATATTTTAGATAAATTTATCTAAAATTTAGTCTTAAGATTGTAGTATTCGTTTTCAAAATTTGAGCGAGTTAAAAAAACAAAATTTAAATGTTTTTATAAATCGGCGCAAATTTTCGTAAATTTAAAGAGGAGAAAAAATGAGTTTTAACAATGTTGCGAAGATTTCTTTCGTAGCGGCTCTGGCTATCGGCGCAAATGCCGCCGAGAACGTAACGCTAAGCGGCGTAGAGGTAAGTAGCACCGGCGGCGGCTACGGCGTAGACGACGTAAAAATAAGCACGAGAAACGCAGGCATACTAAAAGACGTTATGCGCGATATCCCGGGCGTTTACGTGGGCGGCACAAACGGCATGAATCAAAAAATTTACATGAGGGGCGTGAGCGACCGCGGTCTAAACATCACGATCGACGGCGCGAAACAAAATGGAAATACCTTTCACCACAACGCAGACCTACTAATCGACCCTGATCTGATCAAAGCCATCGACGTTGAGGTCGGCTCGCGCTCTGTTGTAAACGGTGCCGGAGCTCTTGGAGGCTCGGTGGCTTTTAGGACGGTGGACGCTAGAGACCTGCTGGATGACGGTGAAATTATCGGCGCTAAAATCAAAATGGGCTACGCCTCAAATAACGACGAATTTTCGCAAGGACTCACGGTTTTTACCGCGCCGGTCGAGGGGCTTGACTTTTTAGCCGCGATAAATCACAAAGGTTACGACTACGGTAAAAGCGGCAACGGCAAGAAAATAGGCGGCGACGGCAATGACCTTAGCTATCTTTTTAAGCTCGGATATAGCTTTTTAGACGCGCACAGGATATCGCTCTCTCACGAACACAACCACTACAAAGGGCTTTATCCTTTAAGAGCAGAATTTGGTAGTTGGCATACAAATGATGACTACCGCAAATACGAGCGCGACACGACGACGTTAAAGTACGAATTTACGCCGAGCGAACTGCTAAATCTAGACGTAACGGCGTATCATACGAAACATCAGAGGATCGACGGTAGCAAATGGGGCGTAAAAACTAGAGGTCTAAGCGCGAAAGCAAAAACAGTGGTAGAAACAGGCGACGTGACTCAAACGCTAAGATACGGCGCGGAGTACTACCATAGCGAGAACTTTAATAAACCGCAAAACAACCGCCCTGAAAAAGTAAACAACTACTCGTTTTACTTAGAGGACGCGATCAAATTTGCTGGACTTACCGTGACTCCGGGTATCAGATACGAGCGTCACGAGCTAAAGACATATAATGGCACCGGCGCAAATATCGGCGGGTACAAATACAAATTTGACGAATTTACGCCCGCTCTCGCGCTTGATTACGAGTTTATGAAAGGGCTTGGGGTATTTGCTAGCTACGCTAAAGTCTTTAGGGGACCTGACGTTATGGAGTCTATGCTAGCTAGCGGCGCTAGTAGGGGTACGGCGCTGGGGTACAGAGCAAACCCTGATCTAAAGGCCACTACGGGCGATAGCTACGAGATCGGCGGACGCTACAAGGGCGAGTTTAGTGAAACGGGACACGTTAGCTTCGTGGCTAAATACTTTAAAACCAAATACAAAAATCTAATCGTAGATAATAACGCAGTAGGCGGGCGTGTAAATCCGGTGCTTTATAGGATCAACGCAGGCGGCGCGGATATCGACGGCGTCGAGCTTTTGGCTAGACTAAACTTCGACGCGCTAAGCTTAGGTGCTAGCTATACTCATCAAAAAGTAAGATACAAAGACCGCGTGAGTAACGGTAGCGGCGGCTACTACACATCAAATATCATCGGCTACCGCGACCAGGGCGATAAATACACCTTTAACGCCGAGTATTCGATAAACGCTATCGATACGCTTGTGGGTTATAATCTTATTTATTTTGCCTCGAAAGACACGACGAGCGCTGGCAACGACGCTGCCGTACATATCCCGAGCTACGCCGTGAGTGACATCTATCTAACTTATGCGCCAAGCGGCGGTAAATTTAAAGGACTTGAGATAAACGCGGGCGTTTATAACGTATTTAACAAAGCCTACGTTTCGCACTCTCAAAGAATGGCCCAGTACACGGGCGATGCGAACGCGATCGACTGGGAGCCGGGCAGAAACTTTAAGGTTAACGTCTCTTATAAATTTTAATTTTTATTCTAAACTCATGCATCTGGGGGCTTAAATTTGAGCCCCCCCTTTTTTTATATCTTTTATCAAATTTACTCAAATTTGGCGTTGTTTATTTTTGTTATTTGCGGCAAAGGATTGTTGTTTTAAATGCGCTCAAATTTACGCAGCTTTAGCCAAGCGAGTAAAATTTACCGCGTATTGTAAAAGGTAAATTTGCGGAGTTAAATTTATGAGCGCGCGACGTCAAATTTAACGGATAGTTTTAAATTTGCATTTTCAAGATGCGGGTTTTTCGGGGAGTAAATTTATAAGCAAAAAAGCGAGCCGAATTTGACTCGCCGTAGTAAATTTAACGCCGAATTTAAAGGCGTTAAATTTGATGTTTTATATTAGCGTTTTCTGCCCATTCTTTTTAGATTGTCGCATGCAGACGTGTCGCCGCTAAAGCACGCCGAGCGGTAGATGCTTCTAGCTTTTGTTTCATCCTGTGCTACGCCTAGACCGTGTTCGTAGAGGACCGCAGTGTTTGTGCAGCACGGTACGTCGCCTAGTTTGCAGCCTCTATCGTAGGCCGACATGGCGTTTACGTAGTCAGGCTCCTTGCCGTCGGCGTTTGAGCGGTAAAACTCGCCTAGATAGTAGCAAGAGTATGCCCCGCCGTTCGTGCATGAGGCGCTATAGATTTCAAGTGCTTTGTTTGCGTCTTTGCTCACGCCAAGTCCGGTTTGGTACATGTTGGCGAGGTTTGTGCAGGCGGCTTGATAGTTGTTTTTACACGCTCTTTCATAGTATTTTAGAGCGGTTTTGTGATCTTGTAAATTTTGATAGCTGATGGCAAGATCGTTGCACGCGGAGTAGTTGCCGCTTTCGCATTTTGGCTTTAGAACTTCGATGGCGCGTTTGTTAAAATCGTAGTCTGGGTTGTCGTTGGGTCCGCCGCTTGAAGCTGCGCATCCTACAAACAAAAGCCCGATAAAGGTAAGAAGTAAATTTCTCATTTTTTATCCTTTCCGTCGTTTTTAAAATTGTCCAAAGAGGTCGTTTAACGCTTCGCTGATGCTAGGATGGGTGAAAATCTGATTTTTAAAGAAATCAGCGCCCGCACCTAGAGCCATTGCGATGGCGATTTCGTTGATAAGCTCGTTTGCGTAAACGCAGTGAAATGCCGCGCCTAAAATTTTACCGCTTTTTGCCTCCACGATCGCTTTTAAAAAGCCCGTTTCGTTGCCGACTACCTTTGCACCGGGGACGGCTGCGAGCGGGAGTTTTAGGACTTTAAAGTCCAAATTTTGTGCCGCGGCTCGTTTTTCGCTTAGCCCGATGCTAGCTAGCGGAGTCTCGGTAAAAAGCGCACTAGCATGAGGTGAGCGGTTTAGCGTGCTGCGTTTGCCTGCGCCAAAAAGCTTGTCAAAGACGATGCGAAAATCATCTAGGCTCGTGTATGTGAAAAGCTCGCCGCCGCGAACGTCGCCTACCGCGTAGATATGTGGCTGGGCGGTTTGTAAAAACTCGTTTACGAGCACGTTTCCTTTGGCGTCCGTTTGTACGCCCGCCGCGCTCAAATTTAGCTCCGCAGTCGCCGCTACGCGCCCCGTCGCTAGTAAAAACGCGTCCGCATCAAGGCTCTTTGCCTCGCCGTTTTGGGTAAAATTTAGCGTACCGTCTTTTAAATTTTTAACTTCGCAGCCCTCTAAAATCTCGATCCCTTGCGTTTGTAGTAGCGTTTTTACGCTCTCTCTTACGTCATCGTCCTCGTTTTTTAGTACGCCCGAGCGAGCTACGATAGTGACTTTTGAGCCAAACTCTGCAAACATCGAGGCAAACTCAAGCCCGATGTACCCGCCGCCCACGACTACTAGGCGTTTTGGAAGCGTTTTTAGGTTTAAAATCCCCGTGCTGTCGTAAGCCAAATTTGAACTAACCTCAAAGCTTGGTTTTTCGTTAACCGAACCCGTATTTATAACGATAGTCGGCGCGGCAAGCAGGCTTTTTGAGCCGTCTGCGGCCGAGACTTCTACGCTATTTTTATCTATAAATTTAGCCATGCCGTTTATCACGTCGATGTTTGCATTATCATCAAGCATCGCGAAATTTTTGGCTCTAAGCGCGGAGATTAGCTTGTCTTTCTTTTCGACGCTAAGCGTGAAATACTCGCCCGCGACGTTATTGTTGACGTATTTTGCCTCTTTGCTTAAATTTACTAGCTTTTTGGTCGGAATGCAGCCGACGTTTATGCACGTGCCGCCGTACATTTGCGCCGATTTTTCGATCACGGCGACCTTTTTGCCTAAATTTGCGGCTTTTACGGCGAGAGTTTTGCCGGCCTTGCCAAAGCCGATGACGATGATATCGTAGTTTTTCATATGTTTTTTCCTAGTATGTAGTGCGTAGTTTCATTCACTTTTTTTATGTTTATATTGTTTTTTTCAGCCCAGTTTTCGATCACGTTTAGCGCACCGGGCATTTTGCCCGCGTTTTTTATCTTAAACACGTCCTCGCTACCGCTCATCGCGACAAAGCTGCCAAGCGGCTTTAGGTGGTCGTTTAGAGTGATTATGCTGCTTAAATTTAACCCGTCGCAGTTATTTAAGATACGCTTAACCTGCGCTGTTGTGGCTTCATTTTCGTTATAGCCCAGTTGATTTAAAAGTGCTGAAATTTCCATATTTTTCCTTTCTAGTTTATGCTTTTTTGACTTACCAAAACGCCCTCGATGAGCTTTTTTATGTCGCCGTCTAGTATCGCGTCGGTTTGACTATACGCCTCGCCACTGCGGTTATCTTTAACCTGCTGATACGGGAAAAGCACGTAGGAACGGATCTGGTGACCCCAGCCGATCTCGCTTTTTTCGATGCTGCCGGCGGCTTCTTGCTGCTTCATTAGCTCTAGCTCATAGAGGCGCGATTTTAGCATTTTCATCGCGGTGGCTTTGTTTTTGTGCTGGCTGCGATCGTTTTGACACTGCACGACGATGCCCGTTGGCGTGTGCGTGATACGCACCGCGGACTCGGTTTTATTTACGTGTTGACCGCCTGCTCCGCCTGCGCGGTAGGTGTCGATTTTTAGGTCTTTTTCGTCGATTTCTATTTCAATATCGTCATCGATCTCGGGGCTTACCATCACGCTGGTAAAGCTCGTATGGCGGCGTCCCGCGCTATCAAACGGACTGGTTCGCACTAAGCGGTGGATACCGTTTTCAGCCTTTAGGTAGCCGTAAGCGTTTACGCCTTTAACGATAAAGCTAACGTCTTTTAGTCCTGCTTCTTCGCCCTCTTGGAAGTCTAGAGTTTCGACCTTAAAGCCCTCTCGCTCGCAAAAGCGCAGATACATGCGGTATAGCATGCTCGCCCAGTCGTTGCTCTCAGTGCCGCCCGCGCCGGGATGGATGGTAACGATAGCGTTTTTGCCGTCGTCCTCGCCGCTAAGCAGCATAGAAATTTCTAAATTTACGATCTTATCCTCAAGCTCGCCAGCCTCGGCAAAGAGCGAATTTATCGTCTCTTCGTCGTTTTCAGAGTTTGCCAGCTCATATAGATCCTTTGCGTCGTCTACGGCGCTTTTAGCGTTTAGGAAGTTATTTAAGATGTTTGAAATTTTCGTTTTTTCCTTGCCGATGGCGCCAGCTTTTGCGATATCTTGCCAGAAATTTTGATCGTTTTCCATCTCCTCGATCTCTTTTAGGCGAGTTTTGATGCTCTCGGGTTTTACGACGCCCGCGATATTTTCTACTTTCGTGTTTAGTGTTTTTAGGAGTTCCGTGTATTCGTAATTATCCAAATTTAAGACCTTTTTTGTGCTTTTTAGCGTGATTATAACATATTTGTAAGAGTAAAGATAAAATTTGCTATAATCGCGCGTTAAAATTAGACACAAAGAAGAGAAAATGCAAATTTTAAAAACAGTAGAACAGCTGCGAGATTTTATCGCGGCAAATCCCGAAAATATCGGCTTTGTGCCCACTATGGGCGCACTTCACGACGGACACGCTAGTCTCATAAAAAAGTGCGTAGCAGAAAACAAAACCGCGATCGTTTCGACATTTGTAAACCCGACGCAGTTTTTAGCGGGCGAGGACTTTGAGGACTATCCGAAAAACGAACAAAACGACGCTAAAATTTGCGAGGAGCTGGGCGTGCACGCGATGTTTGCACCTGAGGCTAGGGAGCTATATTTTGATACCGAGCCGCTAATCAGCGCGCCTGAAAATTTAGCGAACGTGCTTGAGGGCAAGACTCGCCCTGGACACTTTGACGGCGTGCTTCGCGTGCTAAATAAGCTATTTAATCTAACAAACGCAAAGCGCGTCTATATGGGCAAAAAGGACGCGCAGCAGCTGCTCATCGTGCGTAATTTCGTAAAGACCTGTTTTTTAAATTTAGAGATCGTGCCTTGCGAGATCGTTCGCGCGCGCGACGGACTGGCGCTTAGCTCTCGAAACGCGTATCTTGATGAGGGGCAAAAGCTAGAGGCGCTTAAGCTTTCGCATTCGCTTAAAAAAGCTTCAAATTTGATCGCGGCCGGCGAGCTAAGCGCACAAACGATAAAAGGTGAGATGCTCCAAACTCTAGAGCCGCTAAACGTCGATTACGTCGCGATCGTGGATAGAAATTTAAACGAGATCTCGCTAATAGAGCCGGATAACACCATCATCCTAGTCGCCGCGTATGTTGGCAAAACGCGTCTGATCGACAATCTGTGGGTATAAGATGGGCAAACTTCACTTAGTATCATTAGGCTGTAACAAAAATCTGGTGGATTCTGAAATCATGCTCGGACGCCTGCAAAACTACGAGATCACGCCAGATGTCGCCTCTGCCGACGTCATCATCGTAAACACCTGCGGCTTTATAAACTCGGCAAAAGAGGAGAGTATCCGCGCGATCCTGGATATGCACGAAGCGCGTAAAAAAGGCTCTTTGCTCGTGGTTACGGGTTGTCTCATGCAGCGATACCGCGAAGAGCTGATGAAGGAGCTGCCCGAGGTCGATCTTTTCACCGGCGTCGGAGACTACGACAAGATCGATGAAATCATCCTAAAAAAGCAAAATTTATTTAGCCCGGACACCTACCTGCAAGCAAGCGAAGAGCGCGTGATAACGGGCTCAAACTACCACGCCTACATCAAAATTTCAGAGGGCTGTAATCAAAAATGCAGCTTCTGTGCAATCCCGACCTTTAAAGGTAAGCTAAAATCCCGCGCGCTCGAAAACATCGTAGACGAAGTGCAAAAGCTCGTAAAAAAGGGCTACTACGACTTTAGCTTCCTCTCGCAGGACAGCAGCTCGTATATGCGCGATCACGCGGTTAGCGACGGCCTCATCTCGCTAATTGGCGCGGTCGAAAAGATCGATGGCGTCAAAACCGCGCGCATACTTTATCTCTACCCAAGCACGACCTCAAACGCGCTAGTGGAACGTATCATCGCCTCGCCGGTGTTTGTAAACTACTTTGATATGCCGATCCAACATGCAAGCGATAAAATGCTAAAAATCATGAGGCGCGGAAGCGGCGCGGCGCGGATAAAAGAGCTTTTAAATTTGATGAAAAATGCGCCGGGTGCGTTTTTGCGAACGGGCGTTATCGTCGGACATCCGGGCGAGAGTGAAGCTGAATTTGACGAGCTTTGCGCGTTTTTGCAGGAGTTTAAATTTGACCGCGTTTCGGCGTTTGCTTATTCGAAAGAGGAAGACACGCTCTCATACGAGATGGAGCAGGTGCCCGCCAAAATCATATCAAAGCGCCTAAGCAAGATCGAAAAGATCACTCGTGCCGCGATCGAGGCGAGCTTCGCACAGGAGCTAGGGCAAAAATTTATCGTATCGCTTGAGGGCGAAAGCAGCGAAGGCGAGATGTTTTACGCCGCGAAAAAGGCGCTCTGGGATAAGGACATCGACGGCGAAATTTTGATCAACGAAAGCGACGTGGAACAGCTAGAAATCGGCGGTCGCTACTGGTGCGAGATCACGCAGGTAGCGGGCGCCCAGGCGCTAGGCAAGATCACGGCAAAGGCCTAAAGTGCTAAGCGCGCCCGTTTTACGCAAGCTAAAATCGGGGCGAAATTTGCTTGCATTTTCGCACGGCGTCGATAGCACGGCGCTTTTTTACCTTTTGGACGAGGCTGGCGTGAAATTTGACCTTGCGATCGTGGACTATAACGTCCGCGCGCAGAGTAAAGACGAAGTCGCCTCGGCAAGGCATCTGGCGGCTAAATTTAACAAACAAATCTACGTAAAAAGCGTGCAGCTGGGCGAGTCAAATTTCGAGCACGAGGCGCGCGCGGTCAGATACGATTTTTTCGCCGAAATTTGCCGCGAGCGGGGGTACGAAAATTTGATCTTAGCGCATCAGTTTGACGATAAATTTGAGTGGTTTTTGATGCAGCTGGGGCGCGGCGCTGGGCTTAGCGAGCTTCTTGGCATGCAAGAGCTAGAAATTCGCGAGGACTACGTGATCGCTCGTCCGCTTCTAGGCGTGCGAAAGTGCGAGCTGGAGCGGTTTTTGCGTGAGCGAAATCTTAAATACTTCACCGACGAGACGAATTTAACGGACCGGTTTAAGCGCGGTCGCGTTCGCGCGAAATTTAGCGAGCCGTTTTTAACCGAATATTTTAGCGGCGTGAAAAAAAGCTTTGAGTTTTTGGCGGCAGATGCGTTAAGCTTAACTCCCGAAATTTCTAACCCTGCGCCAAACATTTATCTCATAAAACGCGGTGCAAACGAGATTCGCGGCGTGGACCAGGCGTGCAAGCGGCTAGGACTCGTGCTAAGCTCTGCCCAGCGAAACGAATGCGCGCGCTGCCTGGAAAATGGCGCAGACTGCGTGCTAGGCGGCAAGGTAGCCGTCGGGGCGGGCGATAGATTTATCCTTGTAACGCCATATATCAAAGCGGCTATGGAAAAGAAATTTAAAGAGGCGTGCAGACGGCTCGCCATCCCGTCGATAAACCGCGGATTTTTATTTGTCGAGGGTGCGGATCTATCCAAATTTAAAGAACTTTTTTAGGCTTTAGCGTGCAACTGCCGCTAAAAATACACAAATTTTAAGATCGATAAAATTTGATGGCCGCGCCTCACATAGCCTTTGTGCAGGGGTGTACGGTCGGGCAAAATCGCAAATACAAACGCCGCCAATGACTAACTGAATTTATCAAATTTAAAAGCCTCGACGATCACTCCCTGTATTTTTTCTTTAGATCGTCCCACGTCACTAGCGTGCGTTTGCCCTCTAGGCTGCGGATGCGCGTGACGTCTTGCATCATCTCTAGCACCCCCTTAAATACGCCGTTTTCATCGCGCACGGCCACGTAGTAGATGTAGATAAATTTGCCGTGAAGCTCTAGCCAAAAGTCGATCTCGTCGCGCTCGCCTTTGCGGAAGGCGTCGATGATCTCCAGCACGCTAGCTACGCTCTCGCGCGGGTGGCAGTTTTTCACGTCGCGCCCGATGACGCCAGCGCTTCGCGGAAATACGCGGTGCTTGGTGTCGGTGTAAAATTTCACGATCTCGTTTTCATCGACGAATGAGAGGTCGACTGGCATGTGCCTATAAATGAGGTTGATTTGCTCTAGCGTGAGCTTGCCCGTGGCGACGTCAAAAACCGCGTTTTTATCGCGGCTTGCATCTGGATTTAGTCCGTATTTACTCATCAAATCTGACAGCTCTTTTAGAAAATTCGGATTTAAAACCGCTTCATTTAGGTCGCCGTTTTGTAAATTTGCCACGCTTAAATTTGACTCGCTTTGCAAATTTGCATCCTTTAAATTTGACTTCGAGCCGTCATTGGAGTTCAAATTTAACGGATAAAATTCGCTCGGCTTTTCGATGAGAAAATACCCGATCTCATCATCGCCGCGTCTCATCGCGCGAAACTCCTCTTCGCTGATTAGCTCCAGCGACGTCGGATAGAGTGCCGCCTCCTCGCGTGCGAGCAGGTCAAGCAGGTTTTCGTAGACCTCGTGCTGCGCCGCGATAAACTCATCTACTTTGCCGTCCTCTAGCAGCTCGCGCGCTGCGGCGATACCGTCGCGGACCTTGTTATCAAAGCTCCACATAAAGCGCGACGGGCGGTCAAAGCCCTTATTTTCGAGCATCGAGTAGAGTTGGTGCTGTTTTCTGGCAAAGTGCGTCCTGTTAAAGCCACCCAGTTTGTCGTAAATTTCAAGCCACTCGTTTTTGATAAATTTCTTTTTTAGTAGCTCTTTTGCCTTTGCGATTAGTTCGCGCACGGCGTCGTTTTCGTCGATGTAGGTGGCGATAGGGTGGTCTTTTGGCAGCTTGGGGCGCTCGGCGATTAGGATACCGCGCAGGATTTCTGATAGCTCGGCGGCGTTTTCGTCGATAAACTCGCTCTTAAAGCCTAAATTTAGCAAATTTGCGCGCACGTTTTTAAAATCGGCCGGAGTGAGTTTTGTTAGCTCCGATTTTGCAGCTTTTCTTGAGGCGAAAAAATTTGCCGCTCCGCTGAGGTAATCCCTCAAAATCGCAGTCGCCAAAGCAACGACGGCGTTGTTAAATTTGATCATTTTTTTATCCTTAACTTAAATTTTAAGGATTATACAAAAAGCGGAGAGTAAAAACTTTGATTTATCTTAAGCTGTAAATTTTGACGTCAAAGGTCGCGTCGATTTTTTCGGCATCCTTACGCATTTTGATCGGAAAGTCGATTTTGACGATATTTTCGTAGCTTTGTAGCGCGTCCATAAACTCGTAAAATTTAGCAGGAGTTTTCATGGAGCCCATTACCGTTAGCTCATAGACCGAGATCTCGCCGTTTTTTGCGGCCTCTTTTGGCTCGCTTAGATTTACGTTCATAAAGTACTTTGAGGCAAATTGAGTAAAATTCTCTACGTCAAATTTGTTTTCAAGAGCGTCTAACACGGCCTTGTCGTTTTGCTTTATCTCGTTTAGTGCTTTTGATTTGGCGTCGTAGAGCCTTTGCGTTTGCGCACTTGCGGCGATTTGCATGCGACTTTCGTATTTGACCTGCTTGTATTCTTTGATGCTCGGTACTAAAAAGCCAAATATCATCACAAGGCAAGCAACTATAACAATGAGAATATAGATGAGTAATTTGGTAACGTCGATATTTTGTAGGCTTCTGTCTTTACTCATTTTTATCCTCTAAGCTGTCGGTTTTATTTGTGCTGATGAAATTTAGCCAGCCGCTATCTAGTTGATAAAAAGAGGTATTTGACGTGTTAAAAATCGACTTTAGCGGCGTGGCGAGTAACATATTGTAAATATCTCGGCTAGGCGTAGTGCCTTTTACCACAAGCGAGTTTTTATCCATCGAGATCTCGTGTAGCGTGATGCTTGGGGGGACAAGATCGAGTAGATTACGCAGGCTTTGTTTTAAGACGGCATTTGAGGCCGCTATTTCGTTTGCGCTATCTCTTCTTTGCTTTAAAAGCGCAGTGAGCTCGTCGGCTTGCTTGATTTGCTCTTGCGTCTGCTCTTGTTTTTGTTTTGAAATTTGCGTTTCGTTTCGTAGCGAGTTGCTTTTAAACTCAACAAAGAAATTTGCCGCAGCAAAAAGCAACACTATCGTAGCGATAAAAAACAGCCAAATTTTGCTAAAAAGGTTAAAAATTGGTTTTCTCTGAGGTTTTATAAAGCTATAACTAGTCATTTTCCAACTCTTTTTTCATTAGCTCGGTCATCGTTTTTAGCGTATCGACAGGGTAAACGGCGGTCTTTACTAAGAGTTCGTTTTCTAGATAGTGTAAAAACGTAGCGCTCGTCCTCTCTGTAGCGTCGAAAATCACGACATTTTCGATAAAATCGCCGTCGTATAGAGGATTTGAATAAAATTCTTTAAGCGCCAGCGATATATACCGGTACATACTCATATCGCGCCCAAATATCGATACCGAGGCGGTTACATCGGTGGATTCTGGCATATTTATATCGTAGTCGAGGTCGGCAAACTCCTCTTGGCTATCTCCGGTCTTTAACATATCGTCTAAATTTTCTAGACCGTCCATGTTGTTAAAGCTTTCGTCTACATTCGTGATAAAATCATCTATCTCGTCGCTGTTTTCTTTATCAAATTCGACGTTCTCGTCGCCGTCGTCCTCATCTAGCTTACAAACCGTGGCGTATTTTGCGCCGTTACCCGATGTAATGCAGATGGCTAAAATTTCTTTACACGCATAGATAAAAAGCGTCTTTGCCGTAGATAATTTTTGTTTTTCGATCTCTTTTTGCATAAGTACTATGGGCGAATAAAGTACGTCTATGTCCGTATCGCCAAATTTACTCTCGGCGGCTTTGACGTCTGAAAGTTTTGCATAGATCAGCCAATTTTTAGCAGGATTTATGCAAGTTATTTCCTTTGTTTTTATGCCTAGTTTTTCGAGATTTTCGGCATTTTTTGCCTCAAATGCGCCTTGTTCGAGCGCGTCGAAAAACAGCGAAATATAAACCCATTTATACTCTTTTTGTAGATTTTTTAGATACTCTTTTATTCTGTCTGAGATTTTGCCGGACTCTTCTAGGTCAAATTCGTTTTTTATCGTTTTGATCGGAGTTGCACCCTTGTATGCTTCGCCGTAAAATATGCATTTTTTAGACTGGATAACGGCGCTAAGATATAAGACGCTAAAAAAACGACGTATCAGCAAAGATTTCTCCTAAAAATTACGATGCGTTATAATACCCAAAAAGCCATAAAATAGAGTTAAAACAGCTCTTTTTGTAGGGTTAAAAATTTATCTTTTATTCGTTTTGCTTCTTCTTGCAGGTCCGAGTCCGTTAAATTTGACGGCTTAAGCTCTGCATAGTCGCTCACGGCGATGTCGCACATCATGCGAATTTTGTCTAAATTTACTTTGCTTACCTTGCCTGACTTGCTGATTTTTTGGATATTTTCTAGATAGCCGTTTGAACGGGCGATGTAGAGGGCGTATTTTTGCGAGATTTCGCTTTGTACCATCACGGTGTGGGCTAGTTTGTTGTAAATGTCTTTATGGTAGGCTGATTTTGAGAGCTTATAGGCGGTTTCGTAATCGCCCATTTCGTAGTAAAATTTGGCTCCAAGCGCATTTTTGTAAGATGGGCTAAGCGTGATAAACGAGATAAAAACGGCCGCCAAAAGCGCTCCGATAGATAAAGCTACGGTCTTTGAGCTCATTTTTCCATCTCCTTTTTTATATGCTCTCTTGCGGCTTCTAGCTCCATGCCTGTCACGCTAAAAGGCGGCGAGAGCGTATAAGAAATCTCGCTAAACGGCTTTGGGATTATCATTTTATCCCAGCTTTTTAGCTGCCAAAATTTACTCGCTTCGTAGTTTAAAATTTGTATAGGCGCATTTTGCTTTTGCGCGATGACGACGGCTCCGTCGGCGACGCTGTGATAGGGGCCGCGCGGACCGTCCGGGGTGATGATTACGTCGGTGCCGCTTTTTAGCTCTCTAAAGCTTTGCGCGAGAGCTTTTACTGCGCCTTTTGAGCTACTGCCTCTGATCGCGCCGATACCGAAAAACGAAATCACGCGCGCGATGATCTCGCCGTCTTTGTGGTCGCTTATCATGACTTTGGCGCGTCTTTGCGGATTTTGGCCGTTTTTCCACCAGTGTATGTAGGCAAAGCTCATTAGCGCTAGCCTGCCGTGCCAGAATAGCACGACGCAGGGCTCGTTCGTCAAATTTGTCTTAGAAAAGCTTTTTTTGCAGGTTAAAAATATAATCCAAATAAAACAATAGATAATGCGCGGGGCTAAATTTATAAAAATATTTCGTTTAAATTTAGCCCACAAGCTCACCGTAAAGCACCATTCTTTTTGGGTCGTTCACGCGCACTTTTAGCGTCTTGCCCAGCAGCTCTTCGCTGCCCGCGACTTGAACGAGGAAGTTGTTAAAGCTCCTGCCGGCGACGCCGCCGTTTGCGCGAAGCTCCTCGAAATATACGTCGAAAATTTTACCTTTTTGCGCCGCAACAATTTCGTCTAAAATCTCGTTATGGCGGCTTTGTAGGCGGGTTAGGCGGGTGCTTGCGACGGCTTCGTCGATTTGGTTTGTAAACTCCGCCGCCTTAGTCATCGGGCGAGGCGAATACTTAAAGCTAAAAATTTGCTCGAAGCGTACTTTTTCCAGCACATCCATCGTGTCCTCAAACTCCTCGTCGCTCTCTCCCGGAAACGCCACGATGATGTCGGTTGAGATGCTAACCTCAGGGCACATTGCGCGCAGTCTAGCTGCTCGGTCTAAAAACCACTCTTTGGTGTAGCCGCGCTTCATCTCGCGTAGGACTTTGGTGTTTCCACTTTGAAGCGGCATGTGCATGGATTTGCAAATTTTGGGATTTTGACTAAAGATTTCTAAAAATTTATCGTCCATATGGAGCGGATGAGGGCTAGTAAATCGTATGCGCTCGACGCCATCTATCTCGCTGATTTTTACTAGCAAGTCGCTAAAGTCGATCTTCTCGTGCGCGCCTGAAAATCTCTTGCCGTAGTTGTTTACGTTTTGCCCGAGCAAGAAAATTTCCTTCGCTCCGCCCTCGGCGGCCTTTTTTACTTCGCGCAGGATCAAATTTGCGGGGATCGAGATCTCGTCGCCTCTGGTGTGCGGGACGATGCAGTAGGTGCATTTTTTATCGCAGCCGATCGAGATATTTATGTGGCTTTTATACGGTGAGCCTCGAAATTCGCCGAATGCGTACTCGCTCTCGTCGTGATTTATGTCGGTGCTGATAAATTTAGGCGTCTTAACGGCGGCTGAAATTTTACTGACGTTTCGCGCGCCGAGTACGAAATCCACGTAAGGCGCTCGTTTAAAAATTTCGCTTCCCAGATGGCTTGCCGTGCAACCGCAAACTCCGATTTTAGCGCCTGCTTTCTTTACTTTTTCAAAACCGCCGACCTCGCTAAAAAGCTTATGCACGGGCTTTTCGCGCACCGAGCAGGTGTTGATGAGGATGAGGTCGGCCTCGGAGATGTCCTGAGTGAGCTCGTAGTCCTCTTTTTGTTTGAGCTCGGCGATGATGTGTTCGCTGTCGCGGACGTTCATCGCGCAGCCTAAAGTCTGGATAAAGAGCTTTTTTTGCGCTGCGCTCAAAGGATGTGCACCTCGTACATGTAGTCGTTTTCGTCGAGTCCGTATTTTACGGTGCGGTGATAGACGCTAAGACCTTTTTCCTCAAAAAATTCAACCAAAGCGATGAGTTGTTTGTGGCTGTTTTCTCTGTCAAAATAGAAAATTTGTTGCGGATCTTTTGCAAATGCCGCTTCGATTTTTTCAAGAGAGATCGTTTTTGGTTTGGCGTCAAGTTGCGTTCTAGCGAGTTTTAGCTCCATTTTTAATCCTTTGAAATCTTTAATTTAATCTGTGAATATAGCAAAAACATCTTAAAAAATGGATTAAAACTCGATATCCTCTAAGGCTAAAGGCGTTGCGAAATTTATATCGCGAGCGGCTTTTTTACCTAAAATACTCTCGTAATATCTCGGATGCAGTCCGCTTGCGGGCCTTACGGAGCGAACGTTGGCCGCCGTTAAAATTTCGCCTTTTTTAATATTTTCCGACGCAAATAATGACCTTGCGCCGTGCCTATTTGCCTGATTTATTTCGTAATTTACCCTGCCTAGCGCCAGAGCCGTATCTCTGACAGCGCTCGTCATTTCTTTAAATTCGTTAAAATTTAGCGAAAATCCGCTATCCTCGCCGCCTAAAGCCCTATCTATCGTGAAGTGTTTTTCTATTACGCTAGCCCCCAGCGCAGTAGCCGTTATCGGCGGTACTAGACTCATCGAGTGGTCGCTTAGCCCTACTTTTACGCCCATAGGAGAAAATTTCTCAAACATATCTTTAATGGTGATTAAATCCATCTTGTCTACGGGAGCGGGGTAGCTAGAGGTGCATTTTAGTATCGTGACGTCGTTATTTCCGACTTTTTTGCACGCCTCTATCGCTTCTAAAATTTCTTCATAACTTGAAATACCCGTAGAAATTATCATCGGCTTTTTAAATTTAGCCGCATAGGAAATAAGCGGATAATCTATCGCCTCAAACGATGCAATTTTATACATCGGCACGCCTATACTCTCTAAAAAATCCACCGCGCTAAAATCAAAAGGCGTCGAGAAAAAATCTATGCCTACGGTTTTTGCATAGTCAAAAAGCTCTTTTTGCCACTCCCACGGCGTATAGGCTTTTTGATATAGCTCGTATAGACTTTGTCCCGCCCACAAGCCGCTTTTTATCATAAAAATTTCATCTTTGGAATTTAGCGTTATTGTATCGGCCGTGTAGGTTTGGATTTTGACCGCGTCTGCGCCGGCGTCTTTTGCCGCTTTTATGATTTTAAATGCCAGCTCTTTATCGCCGCAGTGATTAGCAGACATTTCGGCTATTATATAAGGTGCTTTCATTTGGCTTCCTTTAGGGCTTCTATGATATAAAACGAGTTAAAAATTTCGCCGTTATTTTGCGTAAATTCCTCTTTATCTAGTGCGATTATTTTTAACCCCGCTCGTTTAAATATCTCCTTTACCTCGGCTTTTGAATAAAACGAATAAACTAGCCCCTCATACCCTTTTCTAGTCGTTTCGTAGATGTTTTGATTTATTTGTTTTGCGCCGATTTTTAGCCCGTCGGCATCCGTTCTTAGGTTTATAAATACTCGCCCGTTTTCGTTTAAACTATTTGCGAATTCTTTTAAAATCTCAGTGGCTGCGGACGGCTCGTAAAGATGAAGCACGCCCCAGCTAATTATCGCATCTACTTTTTTGTCGCTTAAAAATTCGTTTAGGCTCTTATCGTCGTTGCAAAAAAGCTCTAGCGTCGTGCCGTTTTCTAAATTTAGCTTTTTACCGTTTTCCCACTCCGTGGCGTCTTTGATAGCGCCGAATTTTAGCGCGACCGCGGCAAGAGGCAGAGCGTTTATATCTACGCCGATTAGTTCTTTTGCGCCGGCTTTTGCCAGGCAGGCTAGATGTCTGCCCGTTCCGCAACCAAAATCCATCGCGCTTGCGGGTTTAAATTTAGCCGCAAATCTCGCTACGGCTTCGTGCGGATATATAAGATCCCCTTTTAGTACCAACTCTTGCCATTTTTTTAGATCGCCGTAAGCCCGATTCGCTCTTAATTTTTCTTGCATTTTTACTCCTTGATTTTACTAAATTTACTCATTAGCGCGCTTGCTTTTTCTAGGCATTCTTCTTCGCTTTCGGCTAGGATTATAGCGTATCCGCGACCCATAAGCGACGCGCCGTCTTTTACCTCGCCTAGATTTTTTAAGTCGCCGCATTTAAATTTTACTATACCGCATTCGTCTTTTATCTCGCTAAAATTAGGCGGTACAACGCCGTAATTAAAGTCAAAATATCTAATCATCGCGCTTTTTAAAAATTTAGGCTCAAACCTAAAAGGCTTATTTAATACGAAATTCAGCCATTCGCGCGTCAAATCTACTCCCGTAGCTATTTCTACAAAATCGCTCGTGAGATAATGTCCGCTGGGT
Organism: uncultured Campylobacter sp.; assembly: GCA_963529735.1. Classification (GTDB taxonomy): domain Bacteria; phylum Campylobacterota; class Campylobacteria; order Campylobacterales; family Campylobacteraceae; genus Campylobacter_A. Next base: position 17,216 of record CAUSAR010000012.1, on the reverse strand, counting down.
CTTGGCGCAAGCTCGACGACGAAAGGCTCACCGTTTTTTCGTAGGATAACGTCGGCATGCATCAGACAGTTTTTTAGCTCCAGCCTTTTTACGACTTCTTTTAAATGCTCGCTAATCGCGGCGATCTCGGGCGTTGCTACGTAGCCTACGCTTTGGCGGTAGGGCGGAGGCGTGAGAAGCTTTTCGCGCGTCAAGACATGGATATACTCGCTATCTATAACGGCGGCATTGATGCCGTATTCTTTGCCTTCCACGAAGCTCTCGTGTAAAAATTCGCCGCTTTTTAAATTTAGCTGCGCGGCGTATTTTTCGTACTCTACGGCGTTTAAAACGACCGTTACGTTCTTGCTGCCGCTACCATAGCGAGGCTTGATAACGAGCGGAAAATCCGCATCGCTAGGCGAATTTGACGCTTTGCTCATCGGGTAGCACTCGGCATCTCTTAAATTCGCCCTCATCGGCTCTTTCGCTTCTCTCTTATTTTCGGGATTTAGCGCGGAGTGAAAGGCTAGCTTGTCCGTGCATACGTCGCATGTTTTTTCGTTCGGACCCTTTAATCCGTAAAAATCGTTTATCACTCCGGCGACGCGTAGGCATCTACCTACGGGAACGGGCAGGACGCAAACCGGTTTAAAACCTTGCTCGGTTATTAAATTTATTATATTTTGCGGATCTCTTATGTCGCAAACGAAACTAAAATCGGCCCGTTTTAGCCCCGCCGCGTTCTCGTTGCCGTCAAACGCGGCGACCTTTAGCCCGCTTTCTTGCGCTAAATTTATAGCGTAGAGACTCTCGCTACTCGCGCCTATTACTAGAGCTACTTTCATCTAAGCCTCCTAAAAAACTCGGCGTCTTGCCTAAAATCGTCTAAATTTTTCTCGCTGTTTTTATTCGTTTCTATAGCGAGCGGTAGAGTCGGATTTAGGATTTTAGCGATTTTGGCTAGATCAAAGCTTCCTTCTCCGAAGTGTAGATGCGCGTCGTGCACGCTATCTGCAGCATTATCGCTTAGATGATAGACTTGTGGTTTTAGGCTATTTAAAAGCTCTACGTAGCCGTAAATTTCAAGCTTTTGATAGTTTGCCGAGCAAACGGCGTGTCCGACGTCTAGGCAAAGCCCTACGCCCGTTTCTTCCTTTATGCGTTTTAGGCTCTCGTAGCTAGAACCTACGCAAAAGCCCGTCTTGCCCGTCTTTTTGAAATTTACTATAAAAGGCTTGTTTTCTATTATAAATTCGTTCTTTGAGAGGCGAGATAAATTTGCTATCTGATAAATACTCTCGTTTAAGCTGCCACCGATACCGGGATGAAATACCATGTATATCGCATTTAATGCCTCGCTCCATTTAAAAGCTTCTTTTGCCATGGCTAAATTTAGCTCTCTTTTATCCTTATTAGAAAAATCAAGCCCGTGCGAAAAATGCGGTGCGTGTACGGCAAATGGCAGATTTAGTTCCTTTTGCAAATTAACCCAAAGACTAAGCTTTTCAAGGCTGTCCGGTACCGCGTAAAGCTCGATATAGTCGTAAATTTTCTCTTTAAAAAGCTCGCGAGCGGGCTTAATATAATTTTCGTTTAAAGACCAGAGCTTAAGTCCGATTTTGTTTTCCATCTATATTTCCTTAAATTTAATACGAATTTTACTAGCAAAAACTGAGCCTTTTTAAAATTTAGCGATTTTGGGCTTGTAAAATTCTATATTTCATCTCCGCCGTAGCCCAGTCCTCGGGCGTATCGATATCCTGTACGGCTTTTTCGTCCATGATGAAAGGCAGGGCTTTAGGGGATGCGCTTGCCTCCGTCTTATAAAAATAAAACATCCCGACGTCGTGGTACATCGGTTCTAAATCTTGCGAGCGTTTGGATGCGTTTTGCGGCTGGGCGTAGGTTAAAAATCCGCTATTTTCTATCCTAAAAGCTCGCTGTATAGGAAAACTAAATTTAACCACCGGTACGAGCGAATCCGCGCCGCTAGAAACGAATCGACGGTACGCCTCTTTCAAAATCTCACCCGTTAAAAACGGCACGCAAGGATAAATGCAGCAAAGCGTAGCGGGCTTTACGCCTAGTTTTTCGTATTCGCCTAAAACTTCGCTTAAAACGTCCGCCGTAGTGGCAAAATCGTCCGAGGTCTTAGCCGAGCGCATAAATGGTACTTTCGCGCCTAAATTTAGGGCGACTTGAGCGATCTCTTCATCATCGGTCGAGACCGCTATCTCGTCGAATATCCCTGCCTCTTTGGCTGCCGTTACGGCGTATGAGAGCATCGGATGTCCGAAAAATTCCTTGATATTTTTGCGAGGTATTCGCTTGCTGCCGCCTCTTGCGGTAATGACGGCCAAATTTGATATCTTCATCGTTTTACGCCCCTTTAAATTTGCGCTAAATTTACCCAAAACGGCGTAAAAATACGGTTAAAGTTGATTAAAAGTTTGGTTTTTATATAATTTCTATCTACGCAAATAAATTCCCAAGAGATTTATCAGAAAATAAGGAGAAAATATGGAAAAAATAGCAGATATCATGGAATCTATCGCAAATGAAAAAGGGCTCGAAATCGAGGACGTAAAAGAGCGCGTCATAAGAGCTATTGTCAATACCGCAAAGAAAATTTACGGCGAAAACTACGAATACGACGCGGTTATCGATAACGCGACCAAGACCCTTCATCTATACCAAAAAATCACCGTCGTTGAGGATGGCGACGAGCGCTTGGCCGAAGATAACGAGCACTTTTTAAGCATAAGCGAAGCTAAAAAAGTAGACTCTGGGGTAGAGATCAGCGACGAGCTAACCTACGAGCTATCTACCGACAACCTCGGCCGCACCGCTGCACAAACGCTTCACAAGGAGCTTGAATACCACATCCAGCGCCTGATGGAGGAAAAAATCTTTCAAAAATATCAAGACATGGTCGGGCACATGGTTTTTGGCTCGGTCACGCGCGTGGATAGCGAGGAAAATACCTTCATCGAGATAGACGAGCTGCGAGCCGTGATGCCGCGTAAAAACCGCATAAAAGGCGAGAAATTTAAACCGGGCGACGTCGTAAAAGCCGTCATAAAAAGCGTCTATATAGATAAATCCATGGGTATCAAGGTCGAGCTAAGCCGCACGTCGCCAAAATTCCTAGAAGCCCTGCTAAAAGCCGAAGTGCCTGAGATCAAAGATGGCCTCGTATTGATCGCCGCAAGCGCTAGAATCCCGGGCGAACGCGCTAAAGTAGCACTCGTAGCCACCTCTCCTAACGTCGATCCCGTGGGCGCGACCGTGGGCACCAAAGGTGTGCGCATAAACGCCGTTACAAAGGAGCTAAACGGCGAAAATATCGACGCGATCGAGTATTCGGCAGAGCCTGCGATCCTCATCACGCGAGCGATGGCGCCGGCGATCATCAGCTCCGTTAAAATCGGCGAGGATAACAAAGCCGTCGTGAGCCTAGTAACCGAGCAAAAGAGCAAGGCTATCGGCAAAAGCGGCATAAATATCAGGCTAGCTAGCATGCTAACCGGTTACGAGATCGAGCTAAACGAGCTTGGCGCTAGAGGCGAGAGCAAAGATGAAAACGCAAAGGATCTAAAAGCGCTGTTTGGCGATCTGTAGCCAAATTTGAGCCTTTTGGTCGCATGCGTTTGGGGCGGTAAATTTGAGGCACGGCGTCCAGGTCAAATTTGATCTGTGTCGTCTGCTAAAATTTGCCGCTTTTTTATTTTCTAAATTTTATCCGTATCCATACCTTAAGAAATAAAAGAACTTTTCGAGGATATTAAATTTTAAAATACGCCGCGCAAGCGTCAAATTTTATAAAGCGGCAATGAGATAAATTTGAGATTTTGAGGCGGCGGATAAACCGCCAAATTTTAGGTTATTTATTTTTGGTAGAGCGGTACATCGGGTGCTGGTAGTCGTTTCTCTCGCAGCCCGCAGCCAAAAGCGCAAACATCAAAACAAGCGCGCTTAGTATAACTTTTCTCATTTTCTCCCTTTTTTGAATTTCATTTCCGCGCGATTATAGCAAATTTAGCCAAATTACCAAAGTTGCCGCGGCTAAATTTGACGGCGTTTGGGCTGGGTTATTTTGCGTTAAATTTGTCGCCGTTTATCGCGAGCAAGCAGCGCACGCGTCAAATTTGCTCGCCTAGCGCCCGCATGCGACAGATTCGCGCTAGCAGGCAAATTTGCTAGCCCAAATTTGTCCCGTCCGGCGACTCGTCTTACAGCGCGCCGAACCGTAATATATTAAATTTTTATCCAAAAAAAAGTAGAATATCTCATCTTAAATTTAAGGAAAAATCCGTGTTGCAAGCATTAGCGCTTAGATATAGACCGCGAAATTTTAGCGAGCTCGTAGGCCAGGAGGCCGTCAGCACCAGCCTCACGCACGCTCTGGACGAGAGCCGCCTCACCCACGCCTACCTTTTTTCGGGGCTTCGCGGTAGCGGCAAGACCTCGAGCGCGAGGATATTTTCAAAGGCGCTGGTTTGCGATCACGGCCCGACCAGCCGGCCCTGCGAGCAGTGCGCCAACTGTATCGCCGCAAACGAAGGCCGCCATATCGATATCATCGAGATGGACGCGGCCAGCCACCGCGGTATCGACGATATAAAAGGGCTCATCGAGCAGACCAAGTACGCTCCGGCGATCGCGCGCTTTAAGATTTTTATCATCGACGAGGTGCACATGCTCTCCACGCCCGCTTTTAACGCGCTGCTAAAGACGCTCGAGGAGCCGCCGCCCTACGTCAAATTTATCCTGGCCACGACCGATCCACTCAAGCTCCCGGCTACGGTGCTATCGCGCACGCAGCATTTTAGATTTCGCCAGATCTCGCGCCCGGACGTCGTCGCGCATCTTGACTTTATCCTAAACCGCGAAAACGTCCCGCACGAAAAAGAGGCCCTCGATATCCTCGCTCGTAGCGGCGCGGGCTCGCTGCGCGATACTCTCACGCTGCTAGATCAGGCCATCATCTACGCCAAAGGCGAGCTAACGCAAAGCGCCGTCGCGCAGATGCTGGGACTCCTTGATCCGCAGCGCATAGAGGAGATCTTGGCGCTCGTTATGAGCGGCGACAAATCGGCCGTGAGCGCGTCGGTAGCGCAGCTGGAGAGCTACGACGCCGAGATGGTGATAGACGAGATAACGGCAAATCTTAAAGCGAATTTCCTCGCGCAAAGCCCGAAATACTCGCTGCTTTTGTATGAGAGATTTTTTAGGATCCTCTCGCAGGCGCGCTCGATGCTGAGCGTCAGCAGCGACGGCGGATTCGTGCTTGGCGTGATGCTTTTTATGATGATCGAGGCGATAAATCTAAAATCGATCGACGAGATGATAGCCGTGGACGCGAGGGAAAAATTTGCGGATTCGCAGGCGCGAGCGGCTGATTTTGGCGGCTCCCGCGCGGCGCCAAATTTTGCTGGCGGACGAGGCGAAGCGGCTAAATCTGCGGCTCCTGCGCAGACGGGGCAAATTTCAGCCTCTATGGACGGATCAAATTTGACGGGCGCAAACGCGCCCAAACTCGCCTTGCAAAACGGCGCGACTCAGGGGCAAAATTTGAGCGCTCAGACTCTAGCCGGCTCGGCAAATTTGAGCGCTCAGACTCCTCAAGAGTTAGGTAGCCAAACCGGCGCCGGGAAAACTCCAAGCCCCGCTTATGAGGCGTTTTTAGCCAAAATTTACGACCGCAGCTTTGATCTTGGCGAATGTTTTAAGAACTGCATCGAGTTTTTGGACTTTTCGGGCGGCTGCATGAGTCTGGCCTCGAGTGCGGCCGGCGACGATCAGCGGCGGCTTCGCGAGAGCTCGAAGGTGATTTTGCAGATTTTGCGCAGTCTTTTTGGCGAGAGCGCAAAGATAAAGATAACTCCCAAGCAAAGCCCAGAAATAGGGGGCGCGGAACAAAAGGACGCGGCGGAAAATTTGACGGCGAAAAGCGCGGCAAATTTGGACGATGAGCGCGGCGACGCGGACAAATTTGAGGGCAACGAAACTGCGCCAAACCCTGAGAGTGCCAAATTTGACACGGACGACGCGTCGGAAAATACAAATCAAAACGCCCAAGAGCAAGAGCCATCAAATTTGACTGGAAATTTGTTTGCAGGCGGTAGCGAGGAGGGTGCGGCTACAGCCTCGGAGCAAAATTGGGGCGCCGAATTTAAAAGCGGCGAGCATGGCAAGCAAGCGGAAAATTTGACGCCGCAAACGCAATCGGATATTTTGCAAGCGGCAAGCGACTCGGCTCCGAGCGCGCAAACAAATATCGGCTCGCCTATAGGCGAAACCGAGACCTTAAATTTAAACGAAAACGCGGCAAATTTGACGCAAAACTCGCAAACGCAGGATGGTTTAAATCAAGCGACAGAGCATAAATTTGCGCCTGATTTTGAGAGTATGCGCGACGACACGCACGATTTTCATGAGGCGTATTCGCTAAAATTTAAGACCGATGACGGCGCCCTAGCGGGGGCGGATCTAGCGTTTTTAGATGATGAGCTAAGACGACTAGAGAGTCAAAACGCCGCAAAAACGGAGCAAAAGCCAAGTGGTACCGCTAAATTTAACCAAAACCACGCGCCGCAGACGGCTAGCTTTGGCGAGCCGCCGTTTGATCCTGATGACGTGAGCGAGATGTTTAGCGAGGCGGCAGACTATGACGACGGCCTTTTTGAGCGAGAAGCTAACGAGCCCGCAAACGCCGACGCAAGGCAAAATTTGAATACGGCAAATTTAAGCGGCGATGAGTTTCAAAGCGAAGCAAATTTTGACAACTCGTTTTTAAGCGAGTCAAATTTAAACGCTCAAAATCCTGCGTCAAATTTGACTGCAAAAACTCAAACCGATCCCAAAGTTGCAAAAAATCAGGCGGTTTTAAAAGAAGCCAAGCGACTGTTTGGAGAGCCTGAAGTTTTGGAGATTTGACGATATGCACAACGCCGCAGCACTTTTAATCGCACTCATTTTTCTAATCGTAAGCTTTTTTGTTGCTTTAATCGCCCCTAAAGGCAAACGCAAACTGCTTTGGCTTTTTGTTTGGTTTATGGTGTTTTTCGCAGACGGGTTTATAACCTCGGCCATATTTCATTACTACGGAAATTTATACGGCAAGATAAATGTCTACGAAAAGCCCGCCATACACGCTTACTATGCAGGAGAAAGAGAAATAGTCGAATGGAATAGAAGCGCTTTTCCTTTGATAGATCCAACCAATTGGCTAAATTTCCCTGTAAATACGACCGATGCGAATTTCATATCTTTGATAAACGGCTACGTAAATTTCATAGATTATAAAGAAAAAAGCGAAAATCCCGCCACAAACGGTAAATATTTTAGAATTTATCTGGATGATTATACCGCACAAGAGTGCTTTTTATCAGCCAAGTTAAGCACAAGAGGCTTTTTAAAGAGTATCCCGATAACGTATGAAGAATTAAATATATTTTTTAATCAACTGCAATCAAATCATGAAAGCGAGGATAAAATAATCAGAGAGATAAAATCGTTACTTGACGATAGAAATGCCTCGACGATAGATATAAAACCGTCTAAAATATTAAGCTACATAAAATACAATATGAAAGATCTCAAACAAATCTACAAAGACAAATGCATGGCTCGCAAAGAAATCAATGAAGATGAGATAGCGTCTGCCGAACTCGTAATAAAATATCCGTATGCCGTCATAGAACAAAAGCCCGATATAAAAACTATGTTTGATAAGGTAATAGGCATGGGATTTAACTACGGCGGACTAATAAAAGACAGAAATACAGGCAAGATACTAGCCGACAATACATATATCTACGAGTCTTATCACTCTTGGCTAATCCAGGCTTTAACTAACGCTTTGGGTCCGGAATCCGGCGGTCCGTTTTGGATGTGTAATAAAAACGAGACCACTTGGATACAGGACTGTAATCAAAAAATGATAGAGGAATTCTTTAAAGGCGCCGGGCGGTAAAATTTGCAAATCCGTCGCAGCGATAGAAGAGGGGGCGGCGTGCTCGGTAGCGCAGTAAAATTTAAACAAAAAAAAGCAAAGCGTGCATAAAGCGGTTAATCTCGTAAATTTAGCGTAAGATGCGAGAAGCGACGGACAGCAAAAGCTAAAAGCAAATTTGAAAGGCCGCGTTAAATTTGGGCGTTTAAATAGTCACCACTACTGACGTAAATTTAAGCGGAGACGGTTTGTAAATTTATAAAATTTAGAGCGTTTTAAAGTAGGTCGGCGAGCCGAAATGACTCGCGCGTAAGATTAAGCGGCGGTAAATTTAGGTCAAAAAATGCGTAAATTTACGACTCGTTTAGGATCGAAAGCAGCTCTTTGTTATCCTTGGTTTTTAGCATCTTAGCGTATAAAAACTTAAGTGCCTCTACATCGTCCATCGTCGCGATCGCCGAGCGGATGGCCCAGATCTTTTGCAGTTCGTCTGGTTTTTGTAGTAGTTCTTCTTTTCTGGTGCCTGATTTTAGTACGTTGATGGCAGGGTAAATTCGGCGGTCGGAGATGTTGCGATCAAGGACGATTTCGCTGTTGCCCGTGCCTTTAAACTCCTCAAAAATTACCTCGTCCATACGCGAGCCTGTGTCTATGAGCGCGGTGGCGATGATGGTGAGGCTGCCACCATGTTCGATATTTCGAGCCGCACCGAAAAAGCGCTTAGGTTTGTGCAGGGCGTTTGCGTCCACGCCGCCGGTTAGTACCTTGCCGCTTGGCGGAGTTACGGTGTTATACGCGCGCGCTAGGCGGGTGATGCTATCTAGCAGGATGATGACGTCCTTGCCCATTTCTACGAGGCGTTTGGCCTTTTCGATGACGAGTTCGGCGACGCGGACGTGGTTCATCGCAGGTAGGTCAAACGTCGAGCTAAATACCTCGCCCTTTACGCAGCGCTGCATGTCGGTGACCTCCTCTGGGCGCTCGTCTACGAGCAATACCATGAGATGCGACTCGGGATGGTTGCGTGCGATACCGTGGGCTAGCTCTTTCATGAGCTCGGTTTTACCGCTTCTTGGAGGGGCGACGATGAGGCCGCGCTGACCCTTGCCAAGAGGTGTAAAGAGATCTAGCACACGGCCAGTTAGCTTCATCGGGTCGTATTCTAGGCGAAGTTTTTCCGTCGGGAAAAGCGGGGTTAAGTTGTCAAATAGCGGACGCTCTTTGGCCTCGATTAACGGCATATAGTTTAGCGCTTCGATTTTTAGCAGGGCGTAGTATTTTTCCTGATCTTTTGGCTCGCGTACTTGGCCCGTCACGATATCGCCCACGCGCAGGGCAAATTTGCGAATTTGAGAGTTTGAGACGTAGGCGTCGTTTGAGCTGTCGCTGATGTTTGCGTCCACGGCTCTTAAAAAGCCGTAGCCGTCGGGCATAATCTCTAGAATGCCCGTAAAAAGTATAAATCCGCCTTGTTTGGTTTGGGCTTTTAGTATCTCAAATATCAAATCCTGTCTGCGAAATTCGCGCGGATTCTCGACTCCTACGCTGTTTGCTATCTGCACTAGCTCGTCTAAGCTTAGCATTCTTAGTTCTTCGATTTTGTGGCCGTCCACGGGGATATGAGTGCGCGAGTTTGGATATTTTTTGGTCGTTTTTTGATTTTCCTGCGCCGAATTTGCAGGCTGGGTTGCGTTATTTTCCATCGTGTCCTCTTTAAAATTACGGAATAATTTTGTAGATAAATTTAAGTTTCAAAAGAAGTTTTGAAAGCCCGCATTTTATAAAATTTTGGCTTTGATGTCAAGACGCGGTATAATACGCCAAAAATGAAAAGGAATTTCAAAATGATGGATTTTAAAGACGGTAAGCGCGAAAAAACGATAATAAAAACCGCGCTTATCGGCATAGTTACGAATTTTTTCTTGGCCGGAGCGAAAATCTTTATCGCTATGGTCTCAAACTCGGTCGCGCTGATATCAGACGCCGTAAATAACCTCAGCGATGCGGGCTCAAGTATCATCACGATATTTGGCTCAAAACTAGCTAGTAAAATGCCCGACGAAGACCACCCCTACGGCTACGGCAGGACCGAGTATATCGGCGGTCTTATAGTCTCGGTCATCGTGCTGATGCTGGGATTTCAGTTTCTAAAAACTTCGGTCGAAAGTATCTTCGCACCTGAGCCCACCAGCTTTACGATGTCGTTTTTAGTGTTTTTGTTTTGCGCGATATTCGTCAAATTTGCGCTCGGCTTTTACTATAAAAAGATCGGCAAACAGACCAAATCTATCTCGCTAAAAGCCGTAGGGCAGGAGGCCTTGGGAGACGCGATCATATCGTGCGTGATCCTCGTCTCTGCTGCGCTGTCATACTTCGCCGACATCCAGATAGACGGATATGCGGGTGCTTTGGCGTCGCTTTTTATTATCATAAACGGTGTGCTTTTGATAAAAGAAACCTTCGATAAAATCATCGGTCAGCGCGTCGAAAAGGAGATCAGCGACGAAATTTACGCCGCCGTAAATCGCTGCGAAATCGTGCGCGGCGCATACGATTTGATCCTTCATAACTACGGTGCGCAGCGATACGTCGGCTCGGTAAACGTCGAGATAGACGAGCACTTGCCCCTTAGCGAGGTTTCGCAGAGGCTAAACGAGCTTCAAATCGAAATCTATAAAATTTACAGGATTTACCTCGTGTTTGGTGTTTATAGCGTAAATTTGGGACAGGATGGGAGTCGCGCCTGCGTGGCAAATTTACTCTCGGAGTTTAGCAGCGTGCGCGGATTTCACGCGTTTTTCATCGATAGCAAGAAAAAGAGCGTGAGGTTTGACGTAGTGGTTGATTTTGCCGAAAAAAATCTAAGCCGGCTACGCGCCCAGATCGAGCGCGAGATCTCGCTAAGCTTTCCGGGGTATAAAATTTTCATCGTGATAGATAGGGAGTTTGCGTGAGAAGTCGCTAGTTTTTCGCCAAATTTGAGGTTAAAATTTAAGGGCGATTTGCGTAATTTATTAGCATTTGCAACGTGCTGGTCTCGGCCAAATCCGGTCAAATTTACAGAGGTATTTTGACGCGAGCAAAATACGTCAAATTTGCTGTCAAATTCAGGCGCAAGCGAAATCCACGCCAAAGCTTGCAAAATCAAGCGAGGCTTTAGAAATTTTGCGTATAATCTAAAATCTTAAAATGAAAGAAAAAAGTAACCGATGGGCAAATTTAAGTGCGCGCATTGCAGGGGCGAATTTGATCGCGAGGCGCTGATAGAGCGCGGCGGGGAGCTGTTTTGCTGCGAGGGGTGCGCGGGAGTTTACGAGATACTTAACGCAAGCGGGCTTGGCGAGTTTTACGAAAGGCTTGGTAAAACTACGCTAAATCCTGCCCGGGGCGTGAAAAACGCGGCGCAAAAGTCGCAAGAAGACCTCGCGGCTATTTATCAAAACTACGTCAAAAACGAGAACGGTTTTAACAAAATCTCGCTCATTATCGAGGGGATTCACTGCTCGGCTTGTATCTGGCTAAACGAGAAGGTTTTATTTGCGCAGAAGGGAATTTTAGAGGTAAATATAAACTCGGTTAATAACAAAGCCCTCATCGTCTGGGACGAAAACGAGATAAATTTGGCTCAAATTTTCGCTCTCATCCGCTCCATCGGCTTTGAACCCTACCCATACGACGCGCAGGCTCAGGAGCACAGGCTCGCGGGGCAGAGGCGCGAATTTTACGCTAGGCTGCTTGTCGGGATATTTTGCACGATGAACATCATGTGGCTGGCTGTCGCGCAGTACGGCGGCTACTTCACGGGTATGCGCGCCGACGTGCGCTCTATCATAAATTTCGCCGAATTTATCCTCGCTACGCCGGTGCTTTTTTACACGGGAAGCGGGTTTTTTAGGGGTGCTTGGGGCGCGCTAAAAAACAAAACGCAAAACATGGATAGCCTCATCGTTACTGGTACGCTCGCTGCCTATATCTTCTCGATATACGCGATGTTTTCTAGGCGCGGCGAGACGTATTTCGACTCGGTTGCGATGATAATCACTTTCGTATTTATCGGCAAATATCTGGAAATTTTAAGCAAGAAAAAAGCCGCCGATACGCTCGATAACCTAAACTCGTTAAATTTAAACTCCGTTAGCGTCAAAAACGGCGACGAAATAACCCTAAAAAGCGCGCAGGAGGTGCGAGTGGGCGAACTCGTAGTCGTGAGAGCGGGCGAGCGCGTGCTGCTAGACGGCATCGTCATAAGCGGTGCGGCGAGCTTTGATCTCTCTAGCCTTAGCGGCGAGAGCGCGCCAGCGTATCTGAGCGCAAAAGAGGGCGAAAACGAGATAAAAAGCGGCTCCGTGTGCGTGGACGGCACGCTGGTTTATAAGGTCGGCGCCGTCTTTAGCGAGTCGGTGCTAGCCCGTATCATAAACCTGCTCGAAACCGCCGCAGCCAAAAAGCCGCGTATTCAGGCGCTCGCAGACGCTATCGCGGCGAGGTTTTCGGCCGCTATCACGGCGCTGGCGCTAGCGACATTTGCGTTTTGGTTCTGGCGCACGGGCGAGCTATCCGCCGCGCTCATCGTCGCGATCTCGGTCGTGGTGATCTCGTGTCCCTGCGCGCTAGGACTTGCCACGCCGGTTAGCACGCTCGTCGCGCTTGGGGCGGGTTTTAGGCGCGGGATACTTTTTAAAGAAGCTCGCATCATCGAAAGTCTAGCTAAGTGCGATACGGCCGTGTTTGACAAGACCGGCACGCTCACGTCGGGGCGGCTTAAAGTGAGTAAATTTACGCACGCGGACAAATTTGACGCAAACGCGCTTTTTTCGCTGGTTAGCGGCTCGGATCATCCAGTTAGCCGCGCCGTTGGCAAGTATCTGCGCGCAAATTTTAGGGATTTAAAACTTTTAGAGCTAAGCGGCTTTGAAAACATCGCAGCACGCGGCACGCAGGCTAAACTTGACGGCATAAATCTAGCGGGCGGTAGCGAGAAATTTATGCGAGAGCTAGGGCTTTATGACGGCGAAGCGGCGCGCGGGACTTGTTATTTTTTCGCCGAGGACGGTCAGATCGCGGCGGTATTTGAGCTAGAAGAGAGCCTAAAAGAGGGCGCCAAAGAGTGCGTAGTTGCGCTAAAAAACGCCGGTATGCGCGTAGCGATGCTAACGGGCGATAACGAATACGCCGCAAAGCGCGTGGCAGAGGGGCTAGGCGTGGGCGAAACGGTCGCAAACGCGCTGCCTACGGACAAGGCCGCCTACGTGGAGAGACTGGCGCAGCAGGGGCGAAACGTGCTGATGGTAGGCGACGGGATAAACGACGCCGCCGCGCTTGCGCTATCAAGCGTGGCCGTGTGTATGGGCAGCGGAGCAGCCGTGAGTATCGCAAAAAGCGACGTCGTGCTGATGAGAGACGACCCCGCCTCGCTCGCGGCTGCCGTAGCGCTCGCGCGCAGGACCTACTGCATCGTGCGGCAAAATTTGGCCTTTTCGCTCGTTTATAACGCCGTGACGATACCGCTGGCGATGGCCGGTTACGTCGCGCCTGCCGTGGCTGCGCTATTGATGTCGCTAAGCTCGGTCGCGGTCGTGCTAAACGCGATGCGGGCTAGGAGCGAGCGATGAGCGGGGCGGTCGTGGCGATGATGATCGGGGTTTCTACGCTGCTTGGCGCGTGCGGGCTGGCGGCACTGCTATGGGGGCTAAAGACCAGGCAGTTTGACGACGAGCGAAAGTTTTTGGACGGGGCGAAATTTGACGACGAAGATGCGTTAAACGACGCCTATGAGCTGGAGCTTCGCCGCAAAGAAAAGGGCTACAAGCCGCCTGAGTGATGCGAATTTACGCTCATGTTTGGCTAGTCTTTACCACTAAATTTGTAGGATTTTGGTCGTAAAATTTGCCGCGAAATTTGATTTTGAGCGTGGGCGGCATTTGCGTTTTAAATTTGACGGCGAGGATTTCGGACTCGAATTTGGACCGTAAATTTAATCCGTTGCGGTTAAATGTCGTTAAATTTCGACTAACTACGGCGTAATGACGGACAAAAATTTGAGCATTGGATTTTGATGTTTTGGATGTTAAATTTAGCGTGCAAAATAGCAAAAACGCGTAAGCATAAGCCGGCAGAGTAAAAATCGGTTGTCCTTTGCCGGCAAACGGGTCGTCGGCAAATTCAGCCTCTCGTTGGCCAAATTTACTCAGTCTAGCGATGCCTCGCAATCAAATCAAGATTGCCGCTTGACGCACCAGCCAGGTATGCCGCCTGCTTGGAGTTTAGGCGGCCTGGAGCCGTTTAAATTTAATCGCTGCAATCACCGAGCGGGCGTGGCTTAGTACTCTAATTTTTTGTTTTCGTGCTTGCAAAAGTTCGCTCTCACAAGCCCTTTTAATCCACTTTTAGCTTTTTAACGATATGATTCCGCAAATTTTAACAAAGGAAACAACATGAAAACGCTAGTTATCTTATCGCACCCAAATCTCGCCGCATCGCGCGTAAACAAAGCCTTGTCACAGGTAGCAAAGGCTGCTGCGGACGTCGAAGTGCGCCATTTGGAGGGGCTTTACGGCTTAGATATCGCGCGCATAGACGCCCGCACAGAGCAAGACGCGCTAGCGGCTGCCGAGCGAATCGTATTTTTGTACCCGATGCACTGGCTAAACGTGCCGCCTATGCTAAAAGCCTATATCGATATCGTCTTTTCGCACGAGCTGGTGGGTTCCGGCGCGCTTAAAGGCAAGGTCTTGCAGCTTGCGCTAAGCGTCAGTACCCCGCTTAGCGAATACTCTAAACAGGGCGCGATCGGCTTTAGCTTGGATGAAATTTTAACACCGCTTAAGATCGCGGCAAACTACTGCGGGATGGACTTTGCCGTGCCGTTTATCAGCAGCGGATTTGAGCCCGGCGAGTTTGGCGACGATGCCGTAGATGCCGCAGCCGCGCGCTTTGGCAAGTTTTTACGAGGAGAGCTAAGTCCTAACGAGTATCAAATTTAGTTTTGCCGCCTGTAGTTACAAGCTCGTGATTTTAAGTGAAGCCGCCAGCCCGGTTTTTAGCTAGTCGGCGCTGGCGTATATAATAATTTTGCTCGAAATCGCCGCGCTCAAAGTATGATTTAAGCATTGCGAACGAGTAAAGTCTATGTGCAAGATTGACGCGGTCGCTTCGTAGTTCATCTCGTCGACCGCCGATATTTTTTATGTTAAAATCGCAGGTATTATTTCAAGCTATCGATATACTCGCTAACTGCCGCCATATCCTCGTCGCTTAGGTTTTTGGCATGTAGTTGCATAACTTTGCCCATACCAAAGGCGTTGTTTGAACCCTCTTTGTAGCCCTGTAGCGCTTTTATGCGGTCCTCTTTGCTGATGCTAGTTAGCGCAGGCACTTTGTTTGCGTATTTTGCGTCCGCTTTTTCGCCGTGACAGGCTGAGCATTTTTTGTAAATAGCTGCGCCGTCAGCCGCAAGTAGAGATAAATTTAGCGCCAAAACGGCGGTAGCGATGCGATAGATTTTCATCTTTCATCCTTTTTGATAGAAATTTAGACGAGATTATAGCCCTAAAAGCTTAAAAGAAAAGAAATTTGATAAAAAAGTTACTAAAATGAAGCGCGAAATAAAAAGTAGAGAAAAATCGGCGGAAAAACTCCGCCGAAAAGGGTTATTTTAGAGTAGGGATGTACTCTGATAGAGCCGCGATGTCATCGTCGCTAAGAGGTTTTGCGATAGGTTTCATCATAGCTGCGCTTTTAAATTTATCTAGAGTGCCTGCTTTATAGCCTTTTAGGCTCTCGGCGATCTCTTCTTTTGAAAGCGTGTTAAGCGCAGGAACTTTGTTTAGATACGCTTTTTCCGCTTTCGGTCCGTGACAGGCCGCGCATTTTTTGTAAAGTGTTGCGCCGTCAGCGGCAAATAGGCTACCCGCTAGCAATGCGGCTGCACCTGAAACAATGATAAGCTTTTTCATTTTCAATCCTTTTTGATAAAATTGTATGCGTATTATAGTCTTAAAAGCTAAATTTTACATTATTTTTTTATATTAGTTTATACTGCGGCGCGGACGGCGATTTTCGGTTAAATTTAGATTTTTTTTGTATAATTTTAGGCATGGATAAAATAGAGCTTAAAACGGTGCCCAAAAAGGCGCTATTTCTCGATCGCGACGGCGTGATAAACGAGGATGTGGGCTATGTTTATAGGTGCGAGGATTTCGTTTTTAAAGAGGGTATTTTCGCCGCTTTGAGAGAGTTTGCCAAGGCTGGCTACGCGCTAGTCGTGGTGACGAATCAATCAGGCATCGGGCGAGGCTACTACACGCTAGAGCAGTTTGACGAGCTTTGCGGGTTTATGCTGGGCGAGTTTGAAAAAGAGGGTGTAAAGATAGAGAAAATTTACTTTTGCCCACACGCACCGGAAGCTGATTGCCTTTGCCGCAAGCCAAAGCCAGGCATGCTGTTAAAGGCCGCAAATGAGCTAAATATCGACCTTGCGCGTTCAATCATGATAGGTGACAAGGATAGCGACGTGCAGGCGGGGCAAAGTGCTGGCGTCGGGATAAATTTAAAGCTGGACGACAGTCTAAAAAGCGTAGCGGACGCGCTGGAGTTTTTAAAAAAAGAAGGAAAAATATGAAAGATATAAAAAAGGTCGTGATAACGGGCGCAGCAGGCTTCATCGGCTCAAATTTGGCGCATTATTTTGACGAAAATTTAAAAGACGTAGAAGTGCTCGCCGTGGATAAATTTAGAAGCGACGAGAAATTTAGCAACGGAAACCTCAAAAGCTTCGGGCATTTTAAAAATTTGCTCGGATTTTCTGGCGAAATTTACGAGGGCGACATAAACTGCGGAAAAACGTTAGCCATGATCGAGAAATTCGCTCCGGATGCGATCTTTCACGAGGCGGCGATCTCGGATACCACGGTGACCGAGCAAGGCGAGCTAGTAAGGACGAATCTAAATAGCTTTAAAGATCTGCTTGATATCTGCGAAAAAACGGGCGCGCGCATGATATACGCGAGCTCCGGCGCCACGTACGGCAACGCAAAAAGCCCGCAAAGAGTGGGCGAATGCGAAGCGCCCAACAACGTCTACGGCTTTTCAAAGCTAAAAATGGACGATCTGGGCCGAAAATACGCCAAAAAGGGCGTAGCGGTCGTGGGGCTGAGATACTTTAACGTTTACGGCGCGAGGGAGTTTTATAAAAACAAAACCGCTTCGATGGTGCTGCAGTTCGGTCTGCAAATTTTAAGCGGGAAAAATCCGCGCCTCTTTGAGGGTAGCGATAAAA
>CAUSAR010000011.1:0-36855 GCA_963529735.1 uncultured Campylobacter sp. | reverse complement strand
CAGCGAAAATTTTCCGTATTTTTAGCAAGATCAAAAACTCGTGCAAGATGTGCGTTTGCGGGCTAAATTTAAGCTAAATTCGCGCTTGGCCGTTTGGCATAAATTTGCCGTAAACGAAACGCCTTGCTAAATTCGCGCGGGTTTTATCAGGCGTTTGATTTGCGCGGTAACCGCTCGCAAGGTCGCGCCGCTTGGTTAAATTTACCTAGATTTCGCGCTGCCACCACATTTTAAAGCTAAAATTTAAAATAAGCCGTTTTGGGTATAATTTTCAAAAATTTCGGAGCGACAAAATGGACAGAAAAGAGCTTCTAGGCGGCGTAAAACGCATCGTCGTAAAGGTCGGCACATCAACGCTGGCAAACGCGGACGGTTCGCTAAACGAGGATAAAATCAAGCAAATCGTAGCAAATTTGAGCGAGCTAAACGAAAACGCCGAAGTGGTTTTCGTAACCTCGGGCGCCGTGGGTGCGGGCATGGGGCAGATGAAGCTCGCGCACAAGCCAAAATCCATCGTCGAAAAGCAAGCCTTGGCCGCCATCGGGCAGGTTTCGCTCATCCATCTTTATCAAATTTTATTTTGGGCGCATGGCAAGACGATCGCGCAGCTGCTGCTAACCAAAGACGACTTTAGCGACCGCCGCCGCTACCTAAATATGCGCAGCGTCCTACGCTCCCTGCTCGCTAAAAAAATCATCCCCGTCATAAACGAAAACGACCCCGTCGTGGGCGAGGGCATCAAGGGCGTAAAAGTGGGCGACAACGACACGCTAAGCGCGCTCGTAGCGGGGCTAATAGAAGCTGATTTGCTCGTGATTTTGACCGATATCGACGGGCTGTATGACAAAAATCCAAGCGTTTTTGCGGACGCTAAATTTATAAATTTGGTCGAAAATTTAGATGATAGCATCAGGGCGGCTGCGGGCGCAGAGGGCAGTAAATTTGGCACCGGCGGCATGCGCACTAAAATCACCGCAGCCGAGATGACGACCAAAAACGGCACCCACCTCATCATCGCAAACGGCGCCGACCCGCGAAACATCGTGCGAGCAGCACAAGGCAGCGAGGTTGGGACGCTATTTTTGGCGGGCAAAAATAGGATAAATTCGCGTAAATACTGGCTCGCCTACTCGGCCGCAGATAACGGCTCCGTCGCGATCGACGCGGGCGCAGCAAAGGCGCTAAAAGAGGGCAAAAGCCTGCTAGCAGTCGGCATCCGCGAGGTCGTGGGTGAGTTTGAGCGCGGCGAAACGCTCGCTATCAAAGACGCAAGCGGCCGGACGCTGGCCCGCGGCATAACAAACTACTCCTCGGCCGAGCTAGCCCTCATAAAAGGGCGCAAGAGCGAGGAGATCGAGGCGGCTCTAGGCTACAAATACGAGGACGAGGCGCTACATATCGACAACATCGCGCTGATTTAGGTTAAATTTGACGGTTTGCCTGCGGCTGAATTTAGTCGTAGCCGCGTCAAATTTAAATCGGTCATAACGGCTAAATTTGATCAAATTTGACTACCCGAACTAGCCGCGCGGTCGCCGTTAAATTTGACGGTTGATTTTTGAGAACGCTTTAAAATACGGATAAATTTAAGGAAAACGATGAACGAAAAAGGGTCGGAGACCGCGAAATCCCGGCGCGATTTTTCGGCGCGTAAAGACTTGTTTGAGAGAGCGATTTTAGCCGGCTGGGCGCCGTTTTCGCTCGGAGTCATATTTTTTGCCGCGCTTGGGATTTGGGTGTTAAATTTAAGCTCGGACGAGATTTTGGAGCTTAAATTTTGGCTACTTTTTATCCACGGTGTGCGGGTTTTTGCGCCGTTTTTGGATGATTTTGCTAAAAACGGATTAAAAATCGAAGTCGTAGCCTTTTACGCCTGCGCCGCGTGTTTTTGGCTGTGTTTTTTTGCGGCCGTTTTTTGCCTAAACTACGGCAAAGAGGATTTTAGGCGGGTAAATTTAGTCAAACTTACGGCGGCGTTTGTCCTGCTTGGCGGATTTTGTTTTCTCGCGTTTAGCGGACTGCTCTTTGTGCCCGAGGGGATGGGCGGCAGATGGGGCGTTTACGTGCGGTTTGACGCCTACGCCCTTGCAAACGATAGTGCGCCTTATAATCTTGTCGCGGCTCTGGTTATCGGCGCGATTTTTGCGGCTTTTGCCGGCGTAGTTTGTGATTTGATTTATGGATTACGAGGCAGCCGGCAGGGATGAGCCGTTTTGCTCGCTACCGTTTTTCTATCGCGCCCTAGTTTTCGGTGCTAAATTTTAGCAATATAAACCCAACCGCGCCCGAAACTACCGAACCTAGCAAGATAGCGAGCTTGTCCGTGTAGGCAAAGGCGTCCGTGTCGTTGTAGGCTAGGCCGTTAACGAAAAGGCTCATCGTAAAGCCTACGCCGCAAAGCACCGCGATGCCGTAAAGCTGGATAAAATTTGAGCCTTCCGGCAGCTTAGCTAGCTTAAATTTGATCGCTAAAAAGCTAAAGCAAAATACCCCGATCTGCTTGCCGACGAAAAGCCCCAGCGCCGTGCCTAGCGCGACTGGAGATAAAATCTCGTCCAGTCCGACGCCTCGCAGCGAGATGCCTGCGTTTACGAAGGCAAATATCGGCAGCACGCCAAACGCCACCCAGCCGTGCAGGTCGTGCTCGATGCTTTTTAGCATAGATTTGCCCGGCTCGTCTTTAAAGCTAAGCGGTATGAAAAAGGCCGATACGACGCCGGCAAGTGTGGCGTGAACGCCTGATTTTAGCACCGCTACCCACATCACCGCGCCTACGATTAGATAGGCCGCCTTGCTTTTTACGCCGAGTCTGTTTAGCGCAAAAAGCGCGGCTAGACAAACGCTCGCGACCGCAAGCATTTGGGCACTAAGCTCGCTCGTGTAAAATAGCGCGATAATCACGATCGCGCAAAGGTCGTCGACGATGGCTAGCGTCATGAGGAAAATTTTTAAACTAGTCGGTACGCGCGGCCCAAGTAGGCTTAAAATCCCCAGAGCAAACGCGATATCCGTCGCCGTCGGTATCGCCCAGCCGCCAAGCGCGAAGGAGTCGTGTTTCGTAAAAAGATAAAAGATAACCGCAGGCACTATGAGGCCGCCGGCCGCACCGATAGCGGGCAGTGCGATTTGCGACGGGTTTTTCAGCTCTCCTTCTAGGACCTCGCGCTTTAGCTCAAGTCCGATGAGAAAGAAAAATACCGCCATAAGCCCGTCATTTACCCACAAGATTAGCGGCTTGCTTAGCCCGTATTCGCCGAAGCTTACGGTAAATTTGGTCTTTAAAAACTCGTTGTAAAAATCGCTCAAAAACGTGTTTTGGCATAGTAGCGCCGCGACCGTAGCGATCATCAGCAAAATCCCGCCGCTAGCTTCGTGTTTTAAGAACTCTTTTATCCCGCCCATTTTGCTTCCTTTTCATAAAATTTTAAGGATTATAGCGTATTTTTACGGTCGCATGAAATTCGGGCGAATTTAGCTATAATCAGGTCAAATTTAAAGGCAAAATTTGGTAGACGCATCGTTAAATTTTGCTTTGTCGCGCTACTCTTTGCGCCTAAAAGAGGGCGCTTTATAAATTAAGGAGAGAAAATGAATGAAATTTTAGATATATGCAAGCGCGCAAAGGCCGCTTGCGGCGAGCTTTTAAGACTTGATAGCAGGGCTAAATTTGAAATTTTAAACGCCGTGGCGGACGAGCTGCTCGCGCAAAAAGAGGCTATAAAAACGGCAAATGCCAAAGACCTTGCAAGCGGTGAGAAATCGGGGCTTAGTGCAGCATTGCTCGATCGTCTGCGACTAACGGACGCCCGTATCGAGGCTATGGCGCAGGGCGTGCGCGAGGTGGCGGGCTTTGCCGAGGTCGTAGGCGAGAATCTAGGCGGCTGGAGCCATCCAAACGGTATGCAAATCAGCCGCATGCGCGTG
Source organism: uncultured Campylobacter sp. (assembly GCA_963529735.1). Taxonomy (GTDB): domain Bacteria; phylum Campylobacterota; class Campylobacteria; order Campylobacterales; family Campylobacteraceae; genus Campylobacter_A. The sequence goes on along the minus strand of CAUSAR010000011.1, from coordinate 32,931 downwards.
CCGCTGGGGGTGCTTGGTATCATCTATGAAAGCCGCCCAAACGTCAGCATCGACGCGGCGGCTCTGGCGCTAAAAAGCGGTAACGCGGCGATCCTGCGAGGCAGTGCTAGCGCGCTAAATTCAAACATTTTTTTGCTAAATTTATTTAACGAGGCGGGGGCTAAATTTGGCTTACCGGGCGGCGCGGTGCAGCTAGTAAAAAGCCCTGAGCGCGAAGTCGTGGCGCAAATGGCGAAAATGAGCGAGTATATCGATGTTTTGATACCGCGCGGCGGCAAGAGCTTAAAAGATTTTATCGCGCAAAACGCGACCGTGCCGATCATCATGACGGGTGCTGGGGTGTGTCATATCTTCGTCGATGAGAGCGTAAATTTAAAGCAGGCCGCGCAAATAATCAAAAACGCCAAAACCCAGCGCCCAAGCGTCTGTAACGCCGTTGAGTGCGTGCTTTTGCATGAGCGCGTGGCGGGCGAAATTTTACCTGAGCTGGTGCGCGAGATGCCGGAGGTCGAATTTCGCGTGAGCTCGGAGCTTTTGGGCTCGTGCGCGGATCTGCGAGGCGCAAAAAACGTCAAGCTCGCAGGCGAGAGCGACTTTGGTGCCGAGTTTTTGGATCTCGTTTTGGCCGTGCGCGCCGTACGGGATACGCAGGAGGCGATCAGCTTTATAAATGCGCATTCCAGCGGGCATTCGGATGCGATTTTGAGCGAAAACTACGCAAACATCGAGCGGTTTTTAAACGAAGTCGGCAGCGCGGTCGTCTACGCCAACGCCTCAACGCGTTTTAGCGACGGTAGCGAGTTTGGGTTCGGCGGCGAGATCGGCATCAGCACGCAAAAGCTGCACGCCAGAGGACCGATGGGGGTGAGGGAGCTTACGACTTACAAATATATCGTCCGCGGAGATTATCAAACGCGTTAGCGGCTTGTCTTTTGAGCGCTTTTTGCGGTTCTTTGCTTCGCTTTGCTCGCAACTGCAAGCAGAGGCCTTTAAATTTGGCTCGTCTATGACAAAAATACTTCGCCTTATCGTTTTACGTTTAAATTTGGGGTCAAATTTAAAGCCAAATTAGTATTTTTTCGGTACGGCGAAATACCTGGATTTGTGATATTGACGGCGACTTTTTCGGCGATGAAATTTGACCCGTTGCGAGTCGGCGCACAGGCACGCAAAGGCGAAATTTATGCTAAAATCGGCGAAAATTTAAAGGAAACCGATGAAAAAACTAAAATTTATCTTTGCTCTTGCCGCGGCGTTTATTTTTAGCGGTTGCTACGAGACGACACTACTTACGCGCGTGCCGATCTCTGCGCTAGTTTCAGACAAAAGCGCGGACGTGAAATCCACTCTCGTGCTAACGGACGTAACGCCGCAGACGCACGACGAAAAAGTAGTAACGGATAACGTGCGTGTTTTCGTCCCGGACGCTAAATTTAAGGATTTTCCGACGGGAGAAACTGCCTACGAGATGAGCGTGAGCGTCGGTAGTGGCGAAAAAGACGGCAAAAACTCGGACAAGCGCGCCGTGCGGATATATCTGGACGAATTTGGCGGCATCTACGGCAGGCTTAGTAAAAACGTACTCGAGCAGTACGCGGGCGCGGCAAAACAGGGTGAAGCGCCGACGCTAAAAGCAGCGATCAAATTTGAAAACGACACAAAGGATACGTACGAGATGATCTCGGGCAACGACTTTAAAGCTAGCGACGAGGCCGAGACGGGCGGCGTTTATATTTTGAAGCCTGGGCAGGTCACGGGCGCCATCTGGGCGGAAAATATCGCGATACGTGAGGCGCTTGACGGCAAGGCGGTCAAAATTGGCACTCTAAGAAAGGCGGCAAAATGAAAAATCCTAAAATCGGCTTTATCGGCGGCGGAAATATGGGCGGCGCTATGATCGAAAATTTGGCGCAAAGGCTGGGCGGCGAGAGTGTGTTTGTCTATGCCAGGAGCAAAACGGCGGCTCTACGAGAAAAGTGTGGCATAAACGCCTGCGAGAGCGAAGCTGCGGTCGCGCAGGCGGCCGATATCACGGTGCTAGCGACCAAGCCTGCGGCGTATGTGGATATATTAAATTTGATAAAAGACGCCGCGCGGGGCAGGGTTATAGTCACGCTCGCGCCAAATTTTAGCCTGGAGCAAGTCTCGCAAATTTTGGGTGCGCAGGCTAAGGTCGCGCGCGCGATGCCAAACACTCCCGCGGCAATCGCAGAGGGCGTAAGCGCGTTGTGCTTTAACGAAAATTTAAGCGCGGACGAGCGAGCGGCGGTGCGAGAGATATTTGAAAATTTCGGCGCCGTTTATGAGCTGGAGGAGGCTAAATTTGCCGCATTTACCGGCATCGCCGGTAGCCTGCCAGCCTATGTTTTTATGTTTATCGAGGCAGCGGCGGACGCGGGAGTACTAGAGGGGCTGCCTAGAGCGCTGGCATACGAAGCCGTCGCAGCTAGCGTCGCGGGCTCGGCAAGGCTAATGCTAACAAGCGGCAAGCATCCTGCAGCCCTAAAAGACGAAATTTGCTCGCCCGGCGGCACGACGATAGAAGCGGTCAAAGCGCTGGAAAAAGGCGGATTTCGCGCGGCGGTGTTGGATGCGGTCGCGGCATGCGTTAAAAAGGCGATAGCCAAGTAAATTTACTGATTTAGCCGACGCTTAAAAACGATTTTTGGAGTTTGAAAGCGTGCGAATTTTGCTTATAGACGCAATCTATTCTGGATTGCGACTTAAATTTAAGAAAAATAATCAAAATTTTAATCTCCATAAAATTTAAAATTTAACTTATAACTCGGCCCTGTCGATATTTGAGCCGATTTTGTATCCAAAATTTATATCATTTAAAAAATAAAATCCAAAATTTTGATATAAATTTATTTTATCTTAAACTTTTTTTGCATAAAATCACCGCCAAATTTTACTCGAAAGGTACGCTATGAAAAACGATATGTGCGACATGTGTTGTTGCGAAATGAAAAGCTAGGGCGCTAGGCACGAATATCTTTTTAAGTGCTTAGCAGGTCGCTAAACATTTAAAAAGATATTTTCAACTCCGTGCTCGCGGGCCTTTTTAGATGAATAGCCAACGATAAATTTAAAAAGGACAAAAAATGAAAAAACTACTAAAATCTTCTCTGTTTGCTTTGGCGAGCCTCGCTCTTTTAACCGGTGCAAATGCAAAAACTCTCGAAAACGGCGTTTTGAAAATCGCGACCGAAGGCACGTATTCGCCCTACTCCTACCACGATAAAAACGATGCGCTAATCGGCTACGACGTAGAAGTGGCACGCGAAGTCGCTAAAAAGTTAAATTTAAAAGCGGAATTCGTCGAAGCTCCGTGGGATGCGATGCTGGCGGCATTTGATGCGGGCAAGGCCGATATCGTGTTTAATCAAGTAAGCATCACGGACGAGCGTAAGAAAAAATACGATTACACCGCTCCATACACCGTCGCCTACGCCGCGCTAGTCACGCACAAAGATAATAACGAAATCAAAAGCTTTGAAGATCTAAAAGGCAAGAAGAGCGCGCATTCGGCAACTAGCAACTGGGCCGGTATCGCGCAAAAATACGGCGCGCAGATAGTTACCGTAGACGGCTTTAGTAAAGGGGTGGAGCTCATCATCAGCCGCCGTGCGGATGCAACGATAAACGACAGCGTGACCTTCTATGATTACATAAATCAGCGTCCAAACGCCCCGCTAAAAATAGCCGCTAGCGGTAGCGAGCCGATCTACTCCGCAGCCATCGTAAAAAAAGGCAACGAAGAGCTCGTAAACGACGTAAACAAGGCCCTTGGCGAGCTAAAAAGCGAAGGCAAGCTAAAAGAAATTTCGGTCAAATACTTCGGTAAAGATATCTCTGAGTAAAATTTACTCGCATAAAAGCAGCTAAATTTAAAGGATAAAAGATGGTTTCAAAACTATTAAAAATTTTGGCTCTGGGCGCATTTTTGACGCTAAATTTAAACGCCAAAATCATAAAAGAGGGTGTTTTAACGATCGCTACGGAAGGTACTTACGCGCCGTTTTCATACTACGACGATAAAAACGAGCTAAAAGGCTATGACGTAGATATCGCCCGCGAAGTCGCTAAGAAGCTAAATTTAAAGATCGAGTTTTTAACCGCTCCGTGGGATGCGATGCTTGCGGCATTTGATGCGGGTAAGGCCGATGCGGTATTTAATCAAGTAAGCGTTACTGACGAACGCAAGAAAAAATACGACTACGCGCAGCCCTACACAGTCGTACACGGTGCCATCATCACTCATAAAGATAACGACGATATCAAAAGCTTTGATGATCTAAAAGGTAAGAAAAACGCCGACTCCGCTACGAGCAACTGGGCAAAGGTGGCCGCTAGTTACGGGGCGCAAAACGTCACGGTCGATAGCTTTAGCAAGAGCATGGAGCTTCTTGTTAGCAAGCGCGTAGATACCGTCGTGCGTGATAATATCGTATTTTACGACTTCATCAAGCAGCGCCCGGGCGCTCCGGTTAAAATAGCCGCCGAGGGAAGCGATACCGACTATACCGCGCCTATCGTGCAAAAGGGCAATACGGAGCTTGCCGATCAGATCAGCAAGGCGATAGAGGAGCTAAAAAACGAAGGCAAGCTGGCTGAAATTTCGATCAGGTATTTCGGCAAAGATGTCTCGCGGTAGATGGCGATGAACGAATTTGACCGTATAAGCGAGCTTTTGCTAAGCTCGCTACAACCTATGGCGCTAGCGATGATAAAGGTGACTCTGCCTCTTACGGCGATCTCCTTTTCGCTGGGACTTCTTATCGCTGTGCTAACGGCGATCGCGCGCATAGCAAATATCAAAATTTTAAAGCAACTTAGCGAATTTTATATCTGGATATTTCGCGGCACGCCACTTTTGGTGCAGCTTTTTATCGTATATTTCGGTCTGCCGATCGTGGGCATTACGCTTGATGTCTGGAGCGCGGCGATCATAACTTTCAGCCTAAATATCGGCGCTTACGCTTCCGAGGCCGTTAGGGCGGCCGTGCTTTCGGTGCCCAAAGGCCAGTGGGAAGCCGCTACGGCGCTTGGTATGAGCTACGCGCAAATTTTACGCCGTATAATCGCTCCGCAAGCCGCGCGCATCTCGCTACCCCCGCTTTCAAATATCTTTATCAGCACGCTAAAAGACACCTCGCTTGCGGCTTCTATCACGATGGTCGATATGTTTATGGTCGCTCAGCGCATCGCCGCGCGCACCTTCGATCCGCTCACGCTTTACGTGCTCGCCGCGCTTTTTTACTTGATAGTCTGCACGTTTTTGACGTTTCTGCAAGCTAGGCTCGAGAAAAGATTTTCAAGGTACGTGTGATGATAAAATTTAAAAATTTGACTAAGAAATTCGGAGACAACGTTGTTTTAAACGGCTTAAATTTAGAATTTAAAGACGGCGAGACTACGGTTATTTTAGGAAGCTCAGGCTCGGGTAAATCAACCCTGCTGCGCTGCATAAATTTACTCGAGATCCCGGACGGCGGCGAGCTTGAGCTTGGAGGCGATAAGATAAATTTCGCCGATAAAATTTCGAAAAAAGATATGCTGCCCTTTCGCGAGCATACGGGGATGGTCTTTCAGAGTTTTAATCTATTTCCGCATCTAACGGCTCTACAAAACGTAACGGAAGGCCCTGTGCAGGTGCTTAAAATCCCGAAAGAGCAGGCAGAAAAAGAGGCTTTAGCGCTACTTGAAAAGGTCGGGCTAAAAGGCAAGGAGCACGAGTATCCAAGCAGGCTCTCGGGCGGCCAGTCGCAGCGGGTGGCGATAGCGCGAGCGCTTGCGATGAAGCCGTATTTTTTGCTTTTGGACGAGCCCACGAGTGCGCTTGATCCGGAGCTTGAGGCCGAGGTTTTGAAGGTCATCGGGAGCCTTAGCAAGGAGCGCGACTCGCTCATCATCGTCACGCATAATATGAACTTCGCTCGCAAAGTCGCGGATAGAATTTTATTTTTAGAGCGCGGCAATATCGAATTTGACGGTACGGCGGAGAAATTTTTCAGCAGCGACTCGCCGCGCATAGTCAAATTTATCTCGGCGATGGATTTTTAAATTTAAAGGAAAAAAATGAAAATAGATACGCTAATCGTAAAAGGCATCGAAGCCAAAAATAACCCTCACGGCGCGGTCGTTCCGCCTATTTATCTAGCTACGACGTTTGCGCAAGATGGTTTAGACGACTTTCAAAAGTACGCTTATTCTCGTAGCGCAAATCCGACGAGAAATGCATTTGAAGAGCTTTTTGCCAAATTTGAAGACAGCAAATATGCATTTGCTCTAGCTTCGGGCATGGCGGCGACCTCGGCTGTTTTTAACCTGCTAAAAAGCGGCGACAAAGTGCTTTTAAACAGCAATGTTTACGGAGGCACTTACCGCTACGCAAACGGTATTTTCGCAAATTTCGGGATCAAATTTGAGCTCGTCGAAGATCTAAATAAAATCTCTCGTCTGGACGAGGATGTTAAGATGATATTTATCGAAACGCCGTCAAATCCGCTGCTTCGAGTAACGGATATCGCCAGACTAGCCGAGCTAGCTCGTAAAAACGGCGCGCTTGTCGTCGTCGATAATACTTTTTTGACGCCGTATTATCAAAAAGCGCTAAAATTTGGTGCCGATATCGTCGTTTATAGCGCGACGAAATATATCGGCGGACATGCCGACGTAATTGCGGGAATCGTGACTACGAACGACGATGCGCTAGCCGAGCGTATAGCTTTTATGAAAAATACTCTCGGCGCGACGCTAAGCCCTGCAGATGCTTATAATCTAATAAGAGGCCTCAAAACTCTTAGCGTGAGATTTGATAGACAAAGCGAAAATACGCTAAAAATCGTAGAATTTTTAGAAAAAAACTCGGCCGTTAAAACCGTGTATTACGCAGGTTCATTTTCAGCCGAGGAAAAACACATCCAAAACGCCCAAGCCAGCGGTATCGGCGCGCTAATCTCGCTGGAGCTAAAGGATGGCTACGACTATAAAATTTTTGCTAAAAGTCTAGAACTTTTTGACCTGGCCGTTAGTCTTGGCGGCGTTGAGAGCTTGATCTGCCATCCGGCCTCAATGACTCATGAATCTTATTCGCAGGATTTACAAGCTAAAATCGGCATTACTCAAGGTTTGCTACGCCTTGCCGTCGGTATAGAAAATTCGGATGATTTGATCGCGGATTTGGAGCAGGCGATAAATAAAGCTAAAATTTAACTCTACTTGCCATCTTGGCGCTTTTATCGCTCGGGCTAAGTTTATCAAATTTAGCCTTGGCTAGGCGGGCAAAATTGGCGCGCCTAATTTGCTAAAGCGGCAGCTAGCGCCAAGGTGGGCGAATTTATAAATTGTCGCCAAATCAGTCCGTGGCTATCTTGCTTTAAACAAACTAGCAAAAATTCCGATGCCTAAAACATCCAAGATAACCCACAAACTAGCCTGTGCCGAAATCTCAAATCCGTGATGAAAGATATGCGCGGAAGCGTTTAGGTTGGGGAGATTTTCAAATTTTAGCGATTTAATTTGAGTTAATGTCGTTTGGGGGACCGGGTTTAATTGAGCCCAATGATGAAAAATAGGTTTAACTTTGTATACCGAATTTGTAAGATACGGCTCGAAAACTCAAGGCTAAATTTAACTTCGCTATCCCGAGGCAAAGCCGGTTTGCCGTACCTCGGGGTGTATTTATCGCGGTTTAAAACGGCTTATACACCATCATCCAGATGATGATAACCATCGCGATAGTCGGCACTTCGTTGTAAGCGCGAAAGAACATGCCGCTCTTGTTACAGCGTTTCTCGCGCAGCTGCACCATATAGCGGCCAAGATCCAGATGAAACGCCGCGAGGATAACGACGACTGTGAGCTTGACGTGCACGTAGCCGCTACGCAAAAGCTCAGGCATTGCGACGATGATCAAAATGCCCGTCAAAAACGTGCCGATAAGCGCGACCCAGCCGATGTAATGGTACATCTTGTACTCCTGCACCTCGACGACGCGCACGAAGTCGGGTTTGTCCATATTTTCCGCGTGATAGACGTAGAGGCGCGGCTGATAGAACAAAAACGCCATCCACGAGATGAAACACAAGTAGTGGAAGTACTTGATGAGGTTGTAATACTCTGCCATTTTTTCTCCTTTTGATTTTTATTTTAGAGGCTTGTCTCGCGAGCGCTTTTCCGAGATTTCACAAAATTTTCGCTCCGCAGGCTATATGCCTAGCGCACGCTCAATTTTGCTTCTTCTGCTTGCAGCTGCGAGCTTACGAAGCAGAAAACTCGAAAAATCATCTCAAAATCCTACGCCTTATCTTTTTCTATTCAAATTTGCAAATTTGATTCACCGAGACCCGCATCTTGAAAATGCCAAAATTTGGTCGGCAAATTTAAATTTTATCGCTCAAAAGGACGCTTTCGTAAAGAGTTAAATTTGACTGTATCAAATTTAACCGACCCTCACCCTAGCAAAATTTCCTTTCTCGCTTCAAATTCCTCTTTGCTTATCGCGCCGCTCTCATAAAGCTCATAGAGTCGTCTTAGCCGCTCTTCGAGGTCTTGTGCGCGCAGTTTGTCTTTTAGCGCTTCTTTTTTCTGATTTTTTTCGACGGCTGCGCCGGTTAAGCGCAGATCAAAGAGCCACCACACGCCCCAAAGCGCCCAAAATACGTAACCCACGATTGCCCAAGCAAAGCTATATCCGATGAAAAACAGCGCCATCATCGCAAAACCGCTCACGAATTTACCCAGATAAAATCTATGCCCGCCAAACCAGCCCGTAAGCAGCCAAAGCGCGTAGGCTATATAAACGTTATCGCCCATTTTTAGCCCCTTTTCGCCCAGCGGCAAAGCTTTGCCAGAGTATGAGCACGACTCCGACGTCGATCATAACGTCGGCGAGGTTAAAGATCGCAAACTCAAACCACTTGTGCCAGTAGACGTAGTCCACGACGCCGCCGTGAACGAAACGGTCGAGTAAATTTGAACTACCCGCGCCCAGGATTATACCCGCTCCTAGCGCGTGCTCCTCTAGGATTTCCTTTTTTTCGCTATCTTGAGTCAAATTTGGCTCCGTTTTCGCCGCGACCCGCGCGTCAAATTTACGCTTAAGCCGCCAAAGCAGATAGCCGCAAACGCCCGCAATCAGCGCTAGCTGGATAAATTTGAGCCATTGCCCAAGAAACGCAAACATCGAAAACGCCACGCCGCGGTTATATGCAAGCACTAGCGAAAAATACTCGCCCTGCCACGAAAATCCGCCCAAAAATATCTGCTTGACCGCCTGATCGAGCGCAAAAACGACGAAAAATGCCGCGAAAAAAACGCCTAAAATTTTAGCCATTTAGAGCTTTTAGGAAAAATTTCTCGACCTCGTCCATTCGGGTTTTTAGCGCGTCGGTGCACTTACCTTCGAGTAAAAGCCTGATGAGATTTTCGGTGCCCGAGTAGCGAAATAGCGAGCGGATGCCCTCTTTTGCGAGGCTTGCTTCAAGCTCTTTTAGCCCTGCGATGCTTTCAAGCGGCTTTTTCTCGGTTATCTTTAAATTTAGCAAAATTTGCGGATACGGTTTTATCTCGCTTAAGATTTCGCTCGCTTTTTTGCCTTTTTTTAGCACTAATGCCGCAAACTGCAGTGCCGCCACTAGTCCGTCGCCCGTCTTTGCGTAATCGCTAAAGATGATGTGACCGCTTTGTTCGCCGCCAAAATTCGTGCCGTTTTCTTTCATCTTTTCAAGCACGTATTTGTCGCCGACGTTTGCGCGCAGGAGTTTGATTTTGTGGGATTTTAGATAGTCTTCGAGCGCTGCGTTACTCATCACCGTAGCCACGACCGCGCCGCCTTTTAGGGCTTTGTTTTCTTGTAAAAATGCCGCCATGACGCCTAGCAAGCTATCGCCGTTTGCCACCTCGCCGCATTCATCGACGACCACGAGCCTATCGGCGTCGCCGTCAAGCGCAAAGCCTAAATCGGCCCTTAATCGCACGACCTCGGAGGCCAAATTTTGCGGATAGAGCGCGCCGCAGTTTAGGTTTATGTTGCTGCCGTTTGGCTCGTCGTTTATAACGATGGTTTCTGCGCCAAGCTCGCTAAATATAGTCGGAGCGACCCTGTACGCAGCGCCATTTGCGACGTCTAAAACTACGCGCAGTCCGTGTAGGCTGAGGTTTTTAGGAAATGAGTTTTTGATCTGCACGATATAGCGGCCGATGACGTCGTCGATACGCTTTGCGGCGCCGATTTCTAGCATCTGTTTTTGCGATCTCTCGATAAGCGCATCGTCGAAGTAAATCTTTTCTATCTGCGCCTCGGCCTCTTCGCTTAGTTTGTTGCCTTCACTGTCAAAAAATTTGATACCGTTATCGTAGTACGGGTTGTGCGAGGCGCTGATCATGATGCCCGCGTCACAGCGCATATCTTCGGTGAGAAACGCGATCGCAGGGGTAGGCATCGGGCCGATCTGACGGACATTGTAGCCCACGGCCGTGAGCCCCGCGACGATGGCGGTTTCGATCATATACCCGCTTTTGCGCGTGTCTTTGCCTAGCAAAATGGTGTTCGTATGCGACGCAAACTGTCTAAAATATATCCCCGCAGCCATAGCAAGGCGCATGGATGTGACGGCGGATAGTTTTTCGCCGGCTTTGCCGCGGACGCCGTCGGTACCGAATAGTTTCATTGTTTTTCCTTTTATGGCTTATATCGGCTTGTCTTTTGAGCGTCTTTGAATGAGTTTAAAATTTTCGCCCCGGGGCAGACTACCTTTGCTTCGCTTTGCTCGCAACTGCAAGCAGAGGTCTAGCCTTGGGACGAAAATTTCCGCACAACATTCAAATCCATCTCAAAATACTGCACCGCAGAATTTGTCAGACAGCTTTTTGCTTGGCAAATTCCATAAATTTATTAAATTTTCGACCTATTCTATCAAAAAATATCAAAATTTAAGTTGTAAATTTCCTCGCTTTAAATTTTACTTAAATTAAGCGAACTTTAAAACTGGTTTTTATATAATCACGGACTAAAATTATGACAAAAGGGACATTATGGCAAACCATAAATCTTCTGAAAAAAGAGCCAGACAGACTATCAAAAGGACTGAAAGAAACAGATTTTACCGCACTAGGCTTAAAAATATCACTAAAGCCGTGCGCGTAGCCGTTGAGGCAGGCGATAAAGAAGCTGCGCTAAACGCGTTTAAAGTGGCAAACAAAGACTTCCACAGCTTCGTTAGCAAAGGCTTTTTGAAAAAACAAACAGCTTCTCGCCGCGTAGGACGCCTCGCAAAACTCGTAAACAAACTATCTGCTTAATCTAAATTTTAATGCTAGCCGACAAACTGCAGCCTTTTTTGGATCGCTACGACGAGCTCTCTCGTCTGCTTAGCGATCCATCTATCACAAACGATATCGCAAATATGACCAAGCTCTCAAAAGAGCAATCAAATTTAGAAGATATCGCCTCGGCTGCAAAGTCCTATCTGCAAACTCTCGCGGACATCGAGGAGAACAAGGCTCTGCTCGATGATGCCGAACTTGGCGAGCTAGCCAAAGACGAACTCAAAAATCTCGAATCCCAAAAAGAAAATCTCGAAGAAGAGATCAAAATTTTACTCCTTCCAAAAGATCCGAATGACGATAAAAACGTATTTTTAGAGATCCGTGCGGGTACGGGCGGAGACGAAGCGGCGCTTTTTGCGGGCGATTTGTTTAACGCCTATGCCAGATACGCCGAGCTTCGCGGGTATAAATTTGAGATCGTAAGCCAAAGCGAGGGCAACACCGGCGGCTTTAAAGAGATTATCTTGCTGATAAAGGGCAAGGGGGCGTACTCGAGGCTCAAATTTGAGGGCGGAACCCACCGCGTCCAGCGCGTACCCGAGACTGAAAGCCAGGGCCGCGTACATACATCGGCCGTCACGGTCGCTATCATGCCAGAAGTCGAAGATAGCGAGATCGAGATAAATCCAAACGACCTTCGCATCGATGTCATGCGCAGCTCGGGCCACGGCGGACAGTCGGTAAATACGACCGACTCGGCGGTGCGCATCACCCACATTCCGACGGGCATCGTCGTCACGAACCAAGACGGCAAAAGTCAACACAAAAACAAAGAAGCCGCGATGAAGGTGCTAAAAGCGCGCCTTTACGAGATACAAGAAGAAGAGCGCCTAGCCAAAGAAACCAGCGAGCGCAAAAGTCAAGTCGGCAGCGGCGACCGCTCGGGACGTATCCGCACCTACAACTTCCCGCAAAACCGCATCAGCGACCACCGCATAAATTTGACGCTTTACCGCCTTGACGCGATAATGGCGGCGGGGCTTTTCGACGAGATTATCGAGCCGCTGATTGCGCATTATCAAGCCGAAGCGATCTCGGAAACTGAAATTTAACCCTGTTTAGCAGGGCTTACGGCTACCGTTGCACCTTTTATTTGTATTCGGATTTGCTTTTTGCAAGCATTGTTCGGGCAGTTTCTTGTATGCGTTGATTGAAAATTCACTGAAATTTCTTTCTTTTCTATCAAATATCCGCAATAGCAACATTTTACGATTGCTTCTACTTTCTGCGCATCTTTCCTTTATCGTTTAAATGTAAAAGTCCAAGAGCCCAAATTTGTCTCGATGGTTACTTCATGTATATTGGTGCATAGAAATTTGCGCCTTATCCAGCCGCTATATTCTAATTCTATAGGAAATGGTTTGGCTTTACTAAAACTATCTCTAGAGCATTTCCCCCTGTTGACGGTTATGTTGTTTACGCTTATTTTGTCTGCTAGAGACGTTACTGTAACAATAGAGCCCGTTTGAAATAGACCACCATTAAACGATTGATATTCAACTTTTAACGGCGGCTCAGTATTAGAAGCATTTCCACACCCTGTAAAAAACGACAATAAAGCCAAAACAAAAAATTTTTTCATTTTATCTCCTTTTTGTACAAATATATAAAATTATAGATTATCGATATTTAAATTATTTTTTAAATATAATAATTGTCCATTTAATTAGTTAAAATTAAAACGAGCGATCATATGAAAGTAGTTCAGCGGATAAATGAAATTTTAAAAGATAAGCAAATCAACAAAAGAGAGCTTGCAAGGCGTCTAATAAATTTAGATATGAAAGCTCATAAAACAGGTGAAACGCCGACAGAATCAAGCATATACGTCTACTTAAATGGCAATATCGAAATAAAAGCCGATATGCTCCCCTTTATCGCAGATGCGCTTGGGGTATCGGAGCAAGATTTTTACAGATGACTATAAACAGAGCCAAAAGATACTAAAGAGGCTCTATGAGGTAGAGAATATCTACTATAAATACCATAGCATTATAGAACTTCTAGAGTATTGATCGCCGAAAAGTCTTGAAATTTTAGAAAAAATGCTGATCAAAAATAAAGAAAATACCGAAGAGCTTAATCAAATAATTAGTAAAATTGGACATTAGATTAATTTAAAATTTAAGTCGGTAAATGCTTTTTGTTCAAAATAAAACTAAAATACTCTTCTGAATTTTCTATAAAAGCAATAACTAGCTACTTCACTTCGCTAGTTCAAGTATATTGCACGCGCGTTTTGAGCCCAGCTCGCAGGCCTTTTTTAGACGCTCGCCCGATAGTTCGAAGCTCTGCGGCGCGACGTCGCCTTTTAGATAAAACACCGACTCCTCGTAGCAGCTCTCCGCGCTCCCTGCGGCGCAGGCGTCTTTGTAGATCGCAAAGGCCTTCGCGCCGTCCTTGTAGCCAGTTAGCCCTTTGGCGTAAAACTCCGCGGCAAAGTAGCATGCCAGCGCGTCGCCGCCCGAGCAGTTTTTTTCTAACGTGGCGAGCGTTTTTTCGCAGCTTGCGGCGTCGCCTTTGTTGATGCAGGATTTAGTCCGGCCTCGTCTATCGCGCCGTTTGCGAGCACAACTGCGACGGCGAGTATCCAAGTTTTTCTCATTTTTTCTCTAGTTCCTTTAAATTTTTAAATCTATAAATCCCGTTTTTCACTCGCTCGAAAATTTTGCGATTTTCAAGCAGCTTGATGGTCTGTGTGACGGTGGGCTTGCTAGCGTCCGTCCGCTCGCAGATATCTGAAATTTTAACGGCTATGAAGCCGTTTTCATCCGCATTTTGGGCTAAAAACAAGATGATTTCCATCTTTTTCTCGCCCAAAATTTGACCAAAAATCTCCCTCTCTAGCTCCGTCATCGCGCTAAATTTACTTGTATTCTAGCAGTTTAAAGTATTTTTTCGCAATAGGATCGAGAAAAAAGGCATCGTATTTATCGCCCGGATCCTGCCCCATAAGCTCTGGCTCCATATTGTATTTGTACATTTCTCTACCTTTTTCATTTTCGTCTTCGTGGTATACGTAAAACGCGCCGTCTAGGACGACTTGTCCAAATTTACATTTTTTGCTCTCGCTTTCTTCGTCAGGCCATTCGTATTCCCATTTGTATATTTGCCCAAAATTTGAATTTCCGACTTTTAAAAATATATTTTTGAGATGATTGCTGTTAGGCTCGTCCAGCATTAGTTCGCCGTATTCTATGCCGGTGTTTACATCTCCGTCATACCCTTCGCCAAAGTCGTAATTTTTTCCTACGTAGGTTACTTTACTGCCGTCTGCCGTAACGAAACTTTCGCCCAGATGACTATAGTTTTCGCCCTCTTTTCGCTTGGTCGCCTCGGCTTCTACGTATTGCATGCTGTTTTCATTGGCGCAGTAACTTAGTTTTAGCTTTACGATATCGTTTTTATTCTTTTTTAAAAACGATTTTAGCGCGTGCATAGACTTGACGTCTGACAAAAATATCTCGGCAGTATCTACCTCTTTCGCGCCTAAAAACGCGGCAAGCGCGAGCGATAAAACGATGATTTTTTTCATTTTCTACTCCTTAAAATGAACCTAATTTTACTAAATTTTAGCTTATTTTACGGCTCTTGCGATACAATACGCCAAATTTAACAAAGGATAAAATTTGAAACTAATCAGCTGGAATGTAAACGGACTGCGCGCGGTCGCCGCTAAAGACGGTTTTGCTTGGCTAGAGCAGCAAAAGCCCGATTTTTTGGGCCTTCAGGAGATAAAGGTTCGCGAGAGCGACGTGCCCGCCGAGATTTATAAGCTCGGATTTAACGAAATCAGCGTAAATTCGGCGGCAAGGGCGGGGTATTCAGGCGTGATGAGCCTGGCTAAATTTGGCTCCGTTACGCAAAAAGCGGCGTTTTTCGATGACGACGAAGGGCGGGTTTTGGAGCATAGATTCGGCAATGTCGCGCTTTTTAACATCTACTTTCCAAACGGCCAAAAAGACGAGACGCGCCTAGCTTACAAGATGGACTTTTATGCTAAATTTTTGGCGTATATAGACGAGCTCGTAAAGCAGGGCAAAGACGTGATATTTTGCGGCGACGTAAACACCGCGCACCGCGAAATCGACCTCAAAAACCCCAAAGCAAACGCCAAAACCTCGGGCTTTTTGCCTATCGAGCGGGCATGGCTGGACGAGGTCGTCTTGCGCGGCTTTATCGACACCTTTCGGCACGTGCGCGGCGACGAGGCGGACGCGTACTCGTGGTGGAGCTACCGCTTTAACGCCCGTGCTAAAAACGTCGGCTGGAGGATCGATTATTTTTTCATTTCGGCAAGCCTCAAAGACCGCCTAAAAGACGCGTTTATCCTAAGCGATATCACGGGCTCCGATCACTGCCCCGTCGGCATCGAGATCGATCTGGACGGGCTTATTTAAATTTGCTTTTTAGCGGCGCAGGTTAAATTTGAGCTAAATTTACGCTTTTTGCGGCAATCGAAATTTGGGTTAAATTTGGCTTTGGCGCAAGGTTTGATTTCTAAATTTGAACGCAGAGTGCGCGTAAGGCGCAAAATTTAAACCTAAAATTCTGCGCACTGCATTAAATTTAACTCAAAAACCCATGATCTAAAAGGTGCGTGATTAAAATTTTAAATCCAAGAGCGATGAGGATCGCGCCGCCTAAAATCAGCGCCTTTTGCTCCAAAAACTCTCCCGCAAATTTACCGACGTAAAACGCCGCGACGCTAAGAGCGAAGCAAACTATCCCGATAGCAGCGGCGCTAAAGTAGATGTCAGCGGTCGTAAAGCTCAGTGTCACGCCCACGGCTAGCGCGTCGATACTGGTGGCAAATCCGCCTGAGAGCAGCATCTTCGTATCAAGGCTCACAGCCTGCGCGGGTTCGTTTCTACAGGCTTCGCGGATCATCTTTACCCCTAAAAAGCCCAAAATCGCAAACGCAATAAAGTGATCGATCTGCGCGATAAATCTCGCAAACGCCGCGCCCAAAAAATAGCCCGCAAGCGGCATCGCCGCCTGAAAAAATCCAAAAACAAACGCGATAAATAAAATCTTTGATAGCGCTAGATTGCGGTATTTCGCGCCGTTTGCGATGCTAAGCGCCGCCGCGTCCATAGCAAGCGCGATAGAGAGAAGTAAAAGCTCCATTTTGCCCTTTCAAAAAGGCTAATTTTAACTCAAATTTTGCCTCTTGCGGTTAATCTCGCTCAAATTTGCGGCTAAATTTGGCGTCTAAAATTTGGAGCCAAACAGATGAGCGCGCCGTATAAATTTGCGCTTAAATTTAGCTCTTAAAACATGGCTCAAATTTGCGTTTTAAATTTTGCAAATTTAAGCCGCCGTGTCGTAAAAATGCGGGTAAATTCGCCCTAAAAAGGCCCAAATTTACCCGTTTAAAAGCTGAAATTTAATATCATAACCGCCGAATTTTACTTTAAGGAAAAACGATGAAGAAAAGTTTGATCTTATGCGCGGTTTTGCTCGCCGCTTCGGCGCAGGCAGCCGGCTGGCAAGAGACGCTAAATCAAGGCGCGCAGATACTAGGCGCGGCAAACTCGGGCGACTACAAAAGCGCGGTCAGCTCGGCTCTAAATGCGGCCGTTAAGGAGCTGTCAAACGGAGGATTTCTAAAAAACGCAACGGCTAAAATCCCGCTGCCAAAGAGCCTAGAAACAGCGGCAAATTTAGCTAAAAAAGTGGGCGGCGAAAAGTGGGCCAACGAGCTAGTAACCTCGATAAATAACGCTGCAAGCGCGGCCGTGCCGGGGGCTGCGGACGTATTTTCGGGAGTGATAAAAAACATGAGCGACGCGGACGTGAAAAAGGTGCTAGAAGGCGGCAAGGACAGCTTTACGAAGTTTTTACAACAAAACTCGAGCGAGAAACTGCAAGCCGTGTTTAAGCCGATCATCAGCAAAATGATGAGCGACAATACCTTTGCTACCGCGTACAACGGGCTAAATTCGTTTGTCGCGGGCAGCGCGCTGGCAAAATCAGACGCCGCAAAGCAACTAAAAGGCATCGCAACTAGCATGGGCGCGGGCGAATACATCCCGCAAGAAAACGAGGATCTAAACGGCTATATCACGCGCAAGACGCTAGACGGGCTCTTTAACGTGATGAGCGAAAAGGAAAGCTCGCTAAGGGGCGGCGCCGTGGAGCAGGGCACGAAAATCCTGCAGGGAATTTTCAAGTAAAATAAGGGAGAATAGTGAAAAATAGTTTGGAATTTCGCGCCGACGTAGGCATGATATTTGTTGCGATAGTCTTTGGTCTGGGCTATCTGCCTACCTCGCTAGCGCTTGCTACTAACGGCGTTTTTGGCGTTTTGTTTTGGAGATTTTTGCTAGCGGCGATCATAGCCGGCGCGATATTTTATAAAAAGCTAAAAGACGTAAGCGCGTCTGATATAAAACCTGGCGTGATCTTGGGTCTGTTTTTGTTTGCGGGATTTGTCAGTCAGACTTTTGCGTTTAAATACGCCGACACCTCGTCCGTGGCCTTTATCATCGGGCTAAACGTGGCTTTGGTGCCTTTTATCGCGGCGGGGCTTTTTAGGCATAAAATTTACTCCTACGCGTATGTGGGCGTGGCGTTTGCGGTGGCGGGGCTTTATATGATAGGCGATACGAAGGTGGGCTTTGGCCTGGGCGAGATTTTGGCTCTGGTTTGTGCGTGCGCCTACTCTTTTCACATCGTTCTCACCAACCGCCTGGTGCAAAAATGCAACCTCGTAAATATGGTTTATTTTGAAATTTTGACCCTAATCGCGCTTTGTTTCGCGGCTATTTTGGTTTTTGAGGACGCTAAAATCGCTCCCGTCGTGGACAAGGCGTTCGTCATAGCGATGCTAGTCGTGGGCGTGCTGGGCACGGCGTTTGCGTTTTTCGCGCAGGCCTTGATGCAAAAATTTACAACGCCCGTTAAAACGGCGATATTTTTCACCCTAGAGCCCGTAACCGCCGGAGCGATGGGGTATTTCATCGGCGCGGAGGACATCAGCGCATATAGGCTTTGCGGCGCGGCGCTCATCTTAGTCGGGGTTTTGATCAGCGAGATAGGCAGCTACCTGCGCGCTAAAAAGGAAAATTTAGCCTAAATTTTGGCGGTTTTGGTTGGCGTTTCGCTCAAGGCGCCGACCTGCCGTAAAATCAAATTTATCAAATCGCCGTCAAATTTACTCTCGCGGCGATTTTATCCCATTTAAATTTATCTCCGTTTCGCCAGCTAGCAAGGCGACGACTCTCAAATTTGACGCGATAAAGCCCGAATTTAGTCAAATTGCGTTAAATTTGCCCCTTAAATTTAGCTAAAGAAATCAGATGAAAAAATCAACCGAATTTAAGGCCGACCTCGCGCTGTTCGTGATCGCGGTGGTCTGGGGCGTGACGTTTTTGCCGATGGCGCAGACGCTAAAGACAAACGGCGTTTTTACGCTTTTGTTTTGGAGGTTTTTGATCGCGGCCGTTTTGATGGCGCTAATAAGCCTCAAATTTACGCACAAGATCGATCCTAATTCTCTCAAATTCGGCGCATTTTTAGGCGCTCTTTTGTTTGCGGCTTTTACGCTTCAGACCTTTGCTCTAAAATACGCCCCAAGCTCTACCGTCGCCTTTATCACGGGACTAAACGCCGTTTTTACGCCCTTTATCGCGCTTGCGTTTTTCGGACAAAAGGTCGTCGTTTACGCCTTTATCGGCGCGTTTTTGTCGGCGGCGGGACTTTATTTACTAACGGGCAGCGAGCTGGGTTTTGGCATCGGCGAGGGGCTTAGCGTCGTTTGCGCGCTAGGTTTTGCGCTGCATATCATTTTCACGGGCGTTTTGGTGCGCAGGTGCGAGCTGTACTGGATGGTGAGCGCGCAGTTTGCGGCCGTGGCGGCGCTTTGTTTCGTTGCGGCGCAGATTTTCGAGCCTCGCGGCGTCGTGCCCGTTTTAGACGAGGCGTTTTTCATCGCAGTCGCGGTGACGTCGGTGTTTGCGACGGTTTTGGCGTTTTTCGTGCAAACCGCGGCGCAGCGCTACACGACGCCCGTTAAAACCTCGCTCATATTTACCTTTGAGCCCGTGAGCGCGGGGATAGTGGGGTATTTCGTCGGCGGCGAGATACTAAGCGGCGTGCAGATAGCAGGAGCCGGGCTCATACTCTTTGGCATCGTCGTTAGCGAAGTCGGCAGCTACTATAAAAATAAAAGATTGCGGGAAGCCGGCTCGTAAGGGCGGCTAAATTTGACGAATCTAATCAAAGGAGCGAAAATGACGAAAGATCAGTGCTGCGTCCTAAAGCATTTGACGGCGGGCGAGACGGGCGGTTTTGAGAAAACGGGCGAGATGAATGACGGCGAGTTTTTGGATGCGCTTATCGGAAAAGGGCTTGTTTGGATGCTTGACTGGGCCGGCGAGGACGAGACGGGCGATGTGGGCAAATTTATCAGCTCTAGGCTAGGTGCGTTGCAAAGCAGCGTGTCACTAGAGTGCGATAAAATTTACGCGAAGCTCGAAAAAGAAGCAAAAAAAGAGGGTTTCGAGCGCGGCGATGCGAGCCTATTTTTGATGAACGAGTTTCAAAAGGCGCTGAAGAAGAGCGATTTTAGGCTCTTTACTTTGGATCTTCATAGCGACGCCTACTATCTGCTTATCGCGCACAAGGACGCCGAGAAAGATTTTAAAAAGCTAGGCAAGCGCGAGGAGCTATTTTGGGATATCGCACCGTGGGGCAAGCGCCACAAAAGGCAGATCCTTTACGTCATAAACTGCGAGTGTGGCGAGATGTCCGCGTGGCAGCTGGATGCGGACGAGCCGTCGCCAAGAGACGAGGTTTGCGAGGTCTGCGGGCGGGTGCTTTTTGACTCAGACGGCAACGCGATGCAGCCTTTGGAGAAGGAATTCATCTGATTCGGCTTTTCGGGGTCAATTTGCCTGTGTCATATGTGAACGACTATAAATTATCCTCGCAAATTTGACCTAAAATTTAACCCAAAACGCCGAATCTACCGCCTCTTTACAGCCGTAAATATAAAAAAACAAACCGAAGCGATGAGGATGATACTCGCGCCGCTGGTTAAATTCGCCTCAAAGCTCAGCCACAGCCCGCTCACGCAAAACGCGGCCGAGATGAGCGCGGCGTTTAGCATCATCGTGCCAAGGCGGCTTGATATCGCGCCCGCGATGTAGGGCGGGATCGTGAGTAGCGCGATAACCAGGATGAGTCCGACCGCGCGTATCGTCATCACGACGCTTAGCGCCATCATGCACGTTAGCGCGTAGTAGAGCAGCGTCGTGCGCACGCCGCGCAGCCGCGCAAACTCCGCGTCGAAGCTAAGCGCCTCAAACTGCCTGTAAAATAGCGCGACGGACGCGAGTATGACGCAGTTTGCGACCGCCATAAAAACAAGATCGCCCTGCGGCACGGCTAAAATCGAGCCAAAAAGATAACTCATTAAATCAACGTTGTAGCCGGGCGCCAGGTCGGTGAGGATGATGCCAAACGCCATGCCAAACGCCCATAGCGCGCCGATAACGGAGTCCATCTTACTTTTGTCTTTGAGCGTGATCGTGGCGATGAGCAGCGCCAAAAATAGCGAAAACAGACTAGCGCCCAGCAGCGGTTCGAGCGAAAAATAAAACGCGATGCCAAGCCCGCCGTATGCGCCGTGAGCGATGCCGCCGGCGATGAAAACCATGCGGTTTATGACCGTGAGCGTGCCGATCACGCCGCAAGCGATGCTAACGAGGATGCCCGCCAGCAGGGCGTTTTGCATAAAATTTAAGCTGAGAGCTTCTAGCATTTGTTTCCTTTTTTACTTTTTTCGGTGTTTTTGGCGTTGCTCGCCGAGACCTTCACCTTGAAAATGCTAAATTTGGTTTGGTTAAATTTAGCGTTGCAAATTAAGTTCTTTGCGTAAAAAACAACCGTTTAAGGTTGTTTTTTACTTTATTGTAAAGGGGGTGGGGACTTAAATTGCGAAGTCGCTCCCCACCCCCTTTAATCCCCCTCCCCCTACGACGTGAGATGTTGCCGCACTACGCGCAGGTTAAATTTGGTGCTATCGCGCCGCAAATTTAGATTTACATTTTTGCGGTGCGGGTTTCGGCAACTCAAATTTGAAAATTTGACTCCAAATTTGAACGTAAAAAAAATCAAGGCGAAGTATCGCGAGATGATTTTTCGAGTTTTGAAGCAAAATTGAGCGTGCGCTAGGCGTGTAGCCTGCGGAGCGAAAATTTTGCGAAATCTCGGAAAAGCGCTCACGAGACAAGCCGCAAATCGTCTAACGATGTCCGCAGCCGCACTCTTTCAACGCCACCTCCACATCGCAAAAATGCCTATGCTCGCTCGCCAAATGCTCGATAAAATCCTGCTTGGAGCCGTGCGAGATCTCGTGCATGAAAAGATCGTGATTGACGTAGGCGACCTTGGTGGCGAAATTTAGCGTCAAATTTACGTCGTGGCTGATAAGTACGACGCCCGTGCCGTCCTCGTTTATCTGTTTTAGCAGCTTATAGACGTCTGCCTGGCCCTTCGTATCGATGCTGGCGGTTGGTTCGTCTAGCATCAAAATCTTTGCCTTTGCGCAAAGTGCGCGCGCGATATAGACGCGTTGGCGCTGGCCACCGCTTAGATCGGCGATCTTTCGCCGTGTAAATTCGCCCATCCCGACGCGCTCTAGCGCCGCCTCGGCCTCTATCTTGTCGTCCTTACCATAAAATCCAAACAGCTTTTTATCTATCCGCCCCATCAAAACCACCTCGAGCACGCGCATCGGGAAGCTTTGATTTATCGGGATATTTTGCGGGACGTAGCCCACGGCCTTGCTCACGCTAGCGGGATCCTGGCCAAACACCTCGATCGTCCCGCCGCTTGGCTTGTTTAGCCCTAGCATCAGCTTTAAAAGCGTGCTTTTGCCGCCGCCGTTTGGGCCGATGATAGCTAGAAAATCCTTGCAGTCGTATTCTAAATTTATACCGTCAAACACGAGGTTTTCATCGTAACCAAAGCTCAAATTTCGCACCGAAATGTCGCTCATAAAACACTCACTTTACCCGAAATATAAAACATAAAAACGCCAAGCCCCAGCATAACCAAAAGCGCGGCAAACTCGCAGCAAGTCCGCAGCGCGCGAAATCTCATCGCGCCCTTTAGCTTAAAGCCGCAAACGGCCGCTAGAAATATCACCGCACCCATGCCAAGGCCCATAAACACGCCGCTAGCAAGCCCGGCCGCATAGCTGTTTAGGTTAAAGGCTAGCACAAAAACCAGCAGCGTACCCGGACACGGCACGAGCGATCCGGCTAGCACCACCAGCCACTCGCTAGCCGTTTTTGGCGCCTCGCTAGAAGCCTTACAGGCTGCGCAGCCGCACTCGCTCTCGTGAGCGATAGGGCTAAATTTGACCGATTTTGCGCTCAAATTTGACGCGGAGGCTAAATCTGAGCCAAAAACTTTACTTGCCCCATTTGCGCCTTTTTCGCCCGAAACGGACGCGCTAGCAAAGCTAAATTTAGGCTTTAGCGCCGTTTTTTTAAGCTTGGCGTAGATCATATAAAGGCTCACGCAAACGATCGCTACGGCCGAAATTTTCGTCATCGCGCCCGCTATGTCGCTGACCTTGTCCGTCAAAAATGCGTTTAAAAAAACGTAACTAAAAAGCACGAGCAAAAACGCTCCCGTAACGTGCGCGAAGCCGACCTTCATCGCAAAAACTAGAGCGCGCGAGTAGCTGCCGCCGTTTGCGATGAAGTAGCTAGCCGTTAGCATCTTAGCGTGACCCGGACCCGCGGCGTGCAAAAAGCCGTAAAAGAAGCTAACCGCAGCCAGCAGGGCGAAATTTAGCGCGTTTAGCTCGGCGCTATTTATCTTGATAAGCTCTTTTAAGCGCTCTAAAAACTGAAGGCTCATGCCTGAAACCGAGTCAAATTTAGCCTTATCCGCCGCGTCGATTTGCTCTAAATTTTGCTTATTTTGCGCCTTAACCAGCGAGCTTAGCTCTGGCTTTGCAGGCTCTATTTTAGGCGCTTTTGAGGTCATTTCAAAAAACGCCGTGCTCAAATTTACGTTTGGCACGAGATAAATTTTATCGGTGAGCGCGTAGGGCTCGGGCGAGTTTATTTTAAAGTTAAAAAATCCCTCGTGGTCAAAAACCTCGACCGTGACGACGCGGCCGTCTTTGACCGCCAAATTTAGCTCTAAAATATACTCGAAATTTAGCCTGCCCTCATCCAGATAAACCCGCTGCGAGAGCGTTTTGGCGTGCAGATTCACCGTCTCGCCCGCGCCGTCGTAGTAGCCCACGCTCGTTAGATACCCGCGCGGCACGATGTAGTCAAGTATGGATTTTTGCACTTTCCACGCTTCGTTTTTGCTAAGCGCTTTGTCGGCGTTTTCATCGTAGCTTTGCAGCGTGAGTTCGGTGAAATTTTCAGAAAACGTCCAGGTTACGACGGCTGTTTTTATCATATCGCCCTGGACGTCAAATTTGACCGCGGCGTGCGCGGTTGGAGTGTAAAGCGAGCACAGAGCGCAGGCGTGCGCGAAACTAAAAAAGGACGCAAAAAGCGCGAAAATAGCGAGTATGCGTCCAAATTTCATTTACAGGCTCTTTGCGAAAATTTGCGCCGTTTTGCGTAGCTCGGCGTCCCAATCAAGCGGCAGTTGATCGATCTCTACGACGCTAGCGCCGCTTTCTTTGGCGATGGTTTGAGCGGCTTTTTTAGAAAACTGCGGAGCGACGAAAATGACCTTCACGCCGTGCTCTTTGGCTTCCTCGATAAGCTCTTTTAGCTCGGCCGGTTTTGGTTCCTTGCCGTCCACTTCGATCGCGATTTGCTCTAGATCGTAGCGCTTAGCAAAGTAGCCCCAAGACGGGTGATAGACGATAAATTCGCGGTTTTTGACGTTTGCTAGAGTGCTTTTAATAAAGCCGTCAAGCTCGCCCAGCTGCGCTTCAAATTTAGCCAAATTCGCCTCGAAAAGCGCCTTGTTTTCAGGATATTTTTCGCTTAGCGCGGCGGCGATATTTTTAGCTTGGACTTTTACCAAAACGGGATCTAGCCAGATGTGCGGGTCAAATTCGCCGTGGTGATGCTCGTGATCGTGGTGATCGTGACCTGTATGCTCGTGTTTGTGATCGTGGTCTGCGTGCTCGTGCTTAGCGTCATGGTGATGATTGTGTTCGCCGTGTTCGTGGTGACCTTCAAATTTGATCTTTTCTACACCCTCATCGGTTTTTACGATTTTAAGGTTTGGATAAGATTTTTGAAATTTCGGCAGCCAAGCCTCCTCGAACTCGATCCCGATAGCAAAATATAGATCGCTTTTTTCAAGCGCGGTCATTTGTTTCGGTTTGGGTTCGTACGTGTGCGGATCGGCTCCTTTGCCCACCATTACGTTTACCTCGACCGCGTCACCCGCGATTTGCTTGACGAAATACTCCTGCGGCAAAATGCTGACGCTAACTTGTCCTTTGGCGTATAGCGCGACTAAGCCCAAACATAAAAATGCGAAAATTTTTCTCATTTTTATCCTTTCCGTGTTAAAATTTGGGCGAAATTATATCAAAAGCAACTTAGTTGCAAATTAATTTTTCTCAGGGTATAATACCCTAAAATTCTTAACGCGGAGGAAAAATATGGGCGAAAATTTGGAAGAAAAAGCCGGTTTTGAGGAGCTTTTAACGAAAAATGATATCAAAATCACTCCGCTTAGACTAGAGATTTTACACATTTTACACGCCGCCGCCTCGCCGCTTAGCTATGATGAAATTTTAGCCCAAATAGATGCGAACAAAACCACGTTTTACCGCTGTATGGACCTTTTTGAGACTAAGGGCATCGTGCTAAAAAGCGAAAATAACCGCAAAAATTTCTACGAGCTTGAAAGCGGGGCAAAGGCGTATTTCGTCTGCGACGTCTGCCACAAGATGACCAATATCGACATGCCGCGCCTAAAACAAAATCACGTCAAAAGCGTCGTGGTTAAGGGCGTTTGCGACGAGTGTTTTTAAAATTTACGCTCAAATTTGACGGTAAATTTGCAGCTTAAATCCGCTTGCCGAGAGATTTTTGCCGCAAATTTAAAGCGATTGGTTTCGCCAAAATTTAAAACTCAAATTTGTCGCGGGCGCTACAAAAACTAATCCTCATAAAGCTTTGCAATCTCCGGCGGTATCGCAATCGGACGACCGCGCGCGATGTCGAAAAATACATAAGTCGTCACCGCGCTAGCGACCGGTACGCCGTCCTTGCTAAACTCGTAAAAGCGCTTCGAGCAGCTTCTTTTTTCGGGCTGCGTCCATGTTTTCACACTCACTTTATCGCCCAAAAACAGCTGCCCCAGATAGTCTATC
The DNA here is from genome assembly GCA_963529735.1 of uncultured Campylobacter sp. GTDB lineage: Bacteria > Campylobacterota > Campylobacteria > Campylobacterales > Campylobacteraceae > Campylobacter_A. The sequence continues at coordinate 7,271 of CAUSAR010000011.1, read as the reverse complement.
TCGTGCCTGCGCACCATCCACGTGCGGTTTTGCGCGAGATTGGTCTCGATGAGGTCGCCCACGGCGTTTGAGTGCGCGTTGGCGGCTTCTTGCATCCAGATGACGTAGTGAGCGTTGTTTGCGTGATGATTCACGTCGATGGCGTCCTCGCCCACGGTAAATTCGTAGTAAAAAATTTTCATTTTCGCTCCTAAAAACGCTAAAATTGTAGCAAAAATTTAAAGGCAAACAAAATGCAAGAGATGTGGGACAAAAAGGCGGCGAGCTATCCGCGATTTACGGGCGAGCCTAGCGTTTTTCATAGAGGGCTTTACGCTAAGATCGCCGAGTTTGGCGTCAAATTTGAGGGCAAAAGCGTCGTTGATATAGGCTGCGGCACGGGCGTGCATACGCTGTTTTTGGCGCAAATTTGCCGCGAGATAACCGGCATGGATATCTCAGGCGAGATGCTAAAAGTCATGGTTGAAGACGCGGCTAAATTTAATATTTCAAATTTAACCGCCGTGCAAAGCGATTTTAAAAACTTTAATCCAAACCGCGTCTACGACGTGGCTTTTAGCACGATGAGTCCCGCGATCGCAGACGAGGAGGATTTTAGTAAATTTATAAATTTGGGCGAAAAAAGGGTCTATCTTTGGTGGAATAAACCGCGTTATTCAAGCGTTTTAGAGCTTTTTTACGAAGGCTCGCAGAGGGGGTGCTTTAAAGAAAAAGCGAACTTTTTTGAAGAGTACTTGCGCCGAGAAAATATCGCTTTCAACTCCTGCGTGCTCGAGGAGTCTCGCGAGCAAAAACGCACGCTTGAAGAGATGACGCAAAACGCGCTTTGGCATTTACAGATAGCAAATTTTACGCACGATGAAAATGCTGTCAGATCGCGGCTAGAGAGTATCGCGCAGGACGGCTTCGTGACGGAAAAAATCGTCTCTTCAATGAAGCTTTTAGTTTTTTAAGATATAATCGCTTTATTTATTTATTTAAAATTTAAAAAGGATTTTAGTTGTCGCGAGCGTTTTTGCAGATATTTTCGTGCGTTTTATGCTTTTTTTGCGTCCAAGCTTTCGCCGCTTCGCACGTTTTATCGCCCGTCACTCAACTAAAATTTGACGAACAAAAAGCCAGGCTAGGCAAGGAGCTGTTTTTCGATGCCTCGATAAGCCCGAGCGGAACGCTATCTTGCGAGAAATGCCATAATCTTTACTGGGATTTAAGCGGTACGAGTAAGAAAAACGTAAAAATATCCGCCGACGAGGAGATTAGCCCGCCTACCGCGCTAAATTCGGCGTTAAATTTTCTATTTTTTAAGAACGGAGAGATAAAAGACTTAGCGGCACAAGTAGAGCGAAGTCTGATTAGTGAAAACGAGCTTGCTAGCGAGCCGAAATTTCTAGTCCAAAAGGTAAATCAAAACTCCGTTTATAGGAATAAATTTGAAGAGCTTTATGAGGATGGGGTAAGCTTTGAGGGTATCGTCGATGCGCTGGTAAATTTTGAAAAAGCCCTCATCACGCCAAACGCCAAATTTGATAAATTTATCAGCGGCAACGAGAGCGTTTTTAATGACGAGGAAAAACGCGGATTTGAACTATTTAAAACCATCGGTTGCATAAACTGCCACAGCGGCGTAAATTTAGGCGCCAACATCTACTATGATCCAAAATTTAACGAAGACAATAAGACGGCGCGCTACAAAGTGCCTAGCTTACGAAATATTGAAAAAACTGCGCCTTATCTTTATAGTGGAGAGATAGCGAGCCTCAAGGATTCGATTAAATTTATTGCTAAAAAGTATATAAACTACGATTTAAGCGACGATCAGACGCTTTTACTTTATAAATTTTTGCTGACTTTAAGCGGCGAAAAACCGGAAATTTTAAAATGAAACACAAGATAATCTTCCATAAAATTTTGTTTTTTATCATCGTTTGTATCGCATTTTTCGGTACGATTATGACATATAAGGCTACCAAGGATTTGGTAACGGCGTATGAATGGAAGGGTACTATCGAGAATATGATGGATGCCAATAGCGAGGTAAATTTTTTATTTGATAAAAGCCTCCTGGAAGCCGACTATGATGCAGTGGCGCGCTATACGGCGGAGTTGAAAGATGGTCTTAGTAAGCTTGACGGGAGTAATCTAATATCATTTGAAAAACTTGCGCTAAACGAAAAAACTTTTAACGAATTGGAAAACGCGGTTGAAAAGAGAGTTGATCTAACGGATAAATTTAACTCCGCGACGACAATGGCGAAACTTATTTACGACGAGATAATTTTGAAATTTGAAGCTCTAGACGGACTTTATTTTAACAAACTTATGCCGCAAATTTTGATGTTTAGGTACGATTTAAACATTGACCTAAAAGGACCTAGGAAGCTTTTAAACGAGTATTTAAAAGAGCCGAAGTTGAGCAAAAGCGACGCTGGATTTTTAGCCGACGTACAAAAATTACTCAGTTGTTACGAACAAGTACAAGAAATTTATAGCCGTATAAATTCTCTTGAAATCAATAAAAAACTATATAATCTAAAAAAAGGCAATGAACGCTATATACAAAACGTATTGTCAAATTTGCGCGAGACGATAGTATTGGTGTTTGCGTTATTTGCGCTGGCGTCAGTGTTTATCTATGTATCTTATGTCAGAGCTAGAAACAATATTAGGCTATTAAATCGTTTCGAGCAAGCCGTAGATAATAGCTTTAATGCCATAACTTTTACCGATCTCAATAGAAAAGTAAAATACGTAAATAAAATTTTCGAGCAAAATTTCGGATATAAATTTGAAGAGTTAAAAGATAAAAACATAAACATTATAAAGTCTCGCCTGCACCCCGATGAATTTTATCAAGATATGCTAAAAACCATAGAAGCGGATCAAATTTGGCGAGCCGACGAGCTAATAAGTAGAACAAAAAGCGGCGAACTCATATATGAGCAGGTTATTTTCTCTCCGCTTTTTAACGAAAGCGGAGAGAAAGACGGCTATATGTCGATCAAATTTGATAGAACCAAAGAGATCGCGATGACAAAAGAGCTCGAAAATAAAAATAAGGAGCTACAAAACGAAGCGCTAAAAGACAAGCTAACGGGGCTTGGCAGTTATTTTGCTCTGACGCAAAGGATGGAGCAGGGCTTAGGCGGCATGATCATCTATATAAACATTAACAACTTTATGGATTTTCGGTTTTTTTACAAAACAAAGACCGTGGACGCCATCATTGCTTCATTTGCGACGACGCTTCAGCTTTGTATCGATACTTATAAGATTGATGCGAACATTTATAGAGTGCAGTTTGATGAGTTTTGTATCTGGTACGGTGGTGACGATGCGGAGCGGGTCGTACGTAAATTTATTGATTATTTTAAGGCAAATAGCCTCTATATCACGGTTGAGGGAGCACGCGAGTTTATCCCTAATATCAAAATTAACCATCGGCGTTAGCATGCCTCAAGACACTCCGCAAACAAACCGCCTAACTCAAGCCATGCTAGCTCACCACGAAGCCAAGCAAAACGGCGAAACGGTGCAGTTTTACACCGAAAACAGCCACATCGAGCAGCAGTACTACCACAACCAAATCATGTCGCGCACTATCGAAAACGCGTTATATAACGATACCGTGATCGTCGAGTGTCAGCCGATCTACGACGTATCGGGCGAAACGGCGCGGGTCAAATACTACGAAGTGCTCGTGCGCCTCATCGACGAAAACGGCAAGATCCGCTATCCGGGCGAGTTTTTGGACATAGCAAAGAAAATTTCGCTTTATAACGATATCACCAAAAAGGTCGTCGAGCACGTATTTAGGCTCGTGGAGAAGTTTACGAATACAAGCTTTTCGATGAACCTTTCTAGCAGCGATATCACAAACGAGAGCATAAGAGAGCTCATCGAGAAAAAACTGCGCGTCTGCTCAAAGCCTGAGCGCGTGTATTTTGAGATATTAGAGAGCGAAGGCGTGGATGATTATAATATCGTAAATGATTTCATCAACAAGGTTCGCGCCTACGACTGCAAAATCTCGATCGATGATTTCGGTAGCGGCTACTCCAACTACTACCGTATCTTGGAGCTTGATATCGACACGATCAAGATCGACGGCTCGATTATCAAAAAATTACCGTTTGATCAAAACGCCCGCTACTTGCTGCAAACCATCATCGACTTTGCCGGAAGACAAGGCTACAACGTCGTGGCGGAGTTTGTCAGCTCAGAAGAGATCCTAGCCGAGATAAAAAAATTCGGCATCAAATACGCGCAGGGATTTTTGCTAGGCAAACCGATGCTGCCCGATAACATAAAAGAGTAAATTATACTGCGCTAAATTTGACGGCGGCGCGCGTATGGGCGGAGTAAATTTAACTAAGCAAATTTTATACGCTAGCTTTTTACGCCGGGACGTCTGGACGCGCTAGTTTGATGCTACCTTGGCGTATTTTGGGATTTTTAAATTTTGCTTTTTAATGCTAAATTTAACGCGGTTTGCGTCCGCTAGTTAATTTAGCTCGTCCTAGTCAAATTTGTCCGCTAAAATTTGACTAATCCCGCATCCAAACCGCCAAAAATCCAAGCAAAACGATAGCGAAAAACAATCCCGCCTGAAAATAAAAATTCCTTTTTAAATTTTCGTTTATCAGAGAGCAAAGCTCGGAGATAAAGATGTATAGTTCGCTCACGCATATCCTTTGGCCTCAAATTTTACGTCAAATTTGCCGCCCTCGCCGAGTCAAATTTGAGCGAGGCGACGAAAAGCTGCTCAAATTTAGCTTGGATTATAAATTTGAGCTTGGCTCGTCTTTAAATTTCCTTCTAACAAAAACGGCGCAAACCGCAAACGAAACCGCCGTCAAAGCGTAAAATATATAGCTAAAAATAGGATTTGCGCGGGTCTCGCCCTCTTTTAGCTTTTTAACCGAAACGGCGTTTCTAAACATATCAAACATCGCGATACGCCAGCCGTAGTATTTGATCTGAGCTCTACCTTCACCCACTAGACTCTGGGCGGCGGCTTGGACGTCGGCGGAGTCAAATTTAAAATAAAGCGGCAAGCCCCAGCCCGTGTCCTCGTTTCGATACGGCATCACCTTCGTGCCGTTTAGCTCCCGCGTGTAGATAAAGTACACGTCGCGCGTCGGGCCGTCGGCCGGGTTTTGCGCATCGATAAAGCCGTCTTTGTCCATGCGCTTGACCTCGCCGCCCGTGACGATCGCCTCGTCGTAGTGCGGAAAAGCGTAGTTTATCGCCGCAAACGCTAAGGCGTGCAGGGCAAACAGAAAGGTAATGATGAAAATTTGAAGGTATTTTTTAAATTTTTGCATTTTCGTCCTTTGGGGCGAATTGTACAAGATAGAAGTTTAGAAGAAGCTAAGCCCCTAAAGTAGGGGCTTAGAAGGATTAGGCTTTAGCCTTGCAGCTGCAGCTTCCCGCGATAAATTTAAGAATCTGGATAAAGAAGCAAACGCCGCCGATGATGAAGATCGTATCGCCGATCATCCTTAGCCAGCGTAAATTTTGCAAGTGATCCATCTGTAAAAACTCCGCGCTTCTAGCGTACCACATGCCCACGTCTATCGCGGCGACGGCTTGATAAAGACCGATCGGAAGCAGCGACGCTAAAATCATTAGCATTAGACCCGCATTTAGCGACCAAAAGCCCACTTTCATAAGCTTGTCGTTAAATTCTTGCCCTTTGAAAAGGTAAAGCGCCACGAGCCAAACAAAACCTAGCGCCAAAAATCCGTAAACGCCGAAAAGCGCCGCGTGTCCGTGCACCGAGGTGGTGTTTAGACCCTGGATGTAGAACAAAAATAGCGGCGGGTTGATAAGGAAGCCAAATACGCCCGCGCCCAGCATATTCCAAAACGCCACCGCGATAAAGCAGTAAAGCGGCCATTTGAGATTTTTCGCCCAGCTTTGCGCAAACTGAAGCGAATACTGATGGAAGGCCTCTGCTCCAAGAAGCACCAAAGGCACAACCTCAAGCGCAGAAAAGCTAGCGCCCACCGCCATGATCGGAGTGGTAGTTCCCGCAAAATAAAGGTGGTGGAAGGTACCAGGGATACCGCCCATTAAGAATAAACTAGCGCTTGCCAAGGTTGAGTAAGTCGCGAATTTTTTGCCGACTAAGCCTAAAGATGCAAACACGAACGCAAGCGACGCGGTCGCAAACACCTCGAAAAAGCCCTCGACCCAAAGGTGAACGACCCACCAGCGCCAGTATTCCATGACCGGTAGCGGGCTTCTTTGACCGTAAAATAGTCCCGCGCCGTAGAAAAGTCCCACCGCGATAGCAGAAGCCGTAAAGATAGCTAGCAGGTTTTTATCGCCATCAGCCTTAAATCCGCCGACGAATCCGCGAAGCACGAGCGCCATCCAGATAACAAGACCCACAAACAAAATAAGCTGCCAAACCCTGCCAAGCTCGATATACTCGTATCCTTGGTGACCGAGCCAAAAGCTAGTAGACGTTTCCATCTTACCCGCTATCGCCATGTACTCGCCGATAAAGCTACCCACGACTAGGAAAAGCAGCGCGTAGAAAAGCAAATCCACGCCTAGTTTTTGAAATTTAGGATCCTTGCCGCCGTTGATGATAGGCGCTAGGAAAAGCCCGGCCGCCAAAAAGCCCGTCGCGATCCAGAAAATGCTCGCCTGGATGTGCCAAGTGCGCGCCAAAGAGTACGGGATGTGCTCGGATAAATTTATACCGTAAAACTCCTGCCCCTCGACCGTGTAGTGCGCCACGAAGCCGCCTATCATGATCTGGAAAACAAATAGCGCGAGTGCGACGAAAAGGTATTTGCCAAGCGCCTTTTGAGACGGGGTCAAATTTAGCCTTGAGAGCGGATCGGCGTCGATAGGAGCTGGTTTCTCGCTGTCTTTTTCGCCGTAGAAATTTGAAAACCAAACTAGTAAGCCAACGCCCGCAACCAAAATCGTAACGCTAATAATCGTCCAAAATACGTTTTCTTGCGTCGGCACGTTGTCGATTAGCGGCTCGTGCGGCCAGTTGTTTGTGTACGTAGCCTCGCTATTTGGGCGATTCGTCGCCGTAGCCCAGGTCGCCCAGAAGAAGAAATCATTTAGCTGCTCGCGGTTTTCCTCTTTTGCCAGCGTGTTATTTTTCATTGCATAGTTTTCGCGTAGCTTTTGGTATTTTGGGTCGTTACCAAAAAGCCCGCTATACTCGTCACGCACCACCTTTGCCGCCGCGATCCTCTCGTCGCTGATCGTTATAACGCCGTTTTTTAGCGTATTCGTGCGGT
>CAUSAR010000010.1:0-38608 GCA_963529735.1 uncultured Campylobacter sp. | reverse complement strand
AAGATACTGCATCAACGGCGCTGCGCTGAGATTTGTGCCAAAGGAGGAGATGGAGGAGCAGGGGTATGGGTATCTGATACCGTATCTCGACGCACAGTATTCTAAAAAATAGCGGCTTGTCTTTTTCCGCCATGCGTCGTTAGCGGCTCGCTCGGCTTCGGTCACGGACGACTAGTCCGCTCCCTTGCCTTGTTTGCCGCTGCCTCGCCTGACGAAAAAATACTTCGCCTCGACCTTTTTAGTTCAAATTTGAAGTCAAATTTGTAAAATTGATTTCAAATTTACCCGCCGAGACCCGTGCCTTGAAAACACTAAATTTAAATTTGCGACGCTTTGCTTCCAGAGCAAAGCAATGTCGCCACATTAAAAGCGTCGTAGGGGATAGGGGATCGTTAAGGGGGAGGGAGCTCTTTTGCTTCGGCTTTGCCTCGCCTTGTGCTTGTGCACTCTCTTTGAGAGCTGCAAAGCAGAGCGTAATTCAAGCCCTCACCTTCAAACGGTTGTTTTTTACGTAAGGAAAGCAAATTCGCAACGCTAAATTTAACCAAACCAAATTTAGCATTTTCAAGACGCAGGTTTCGGCGAGTAAAATTTAACTCCAAAAAAGCGGCAAAACCGAGTTAAATTTACCGCATAAATTCGGCGTGCGTCAAATTTGCCCGCCAAATCAAAGCTAAAATCAAAAAATATAAATTTAAGCCGTCGCTCCCTCATTCATCGCGGCGTATTCTTCAAAGGTTCCCTTAAAATCGACGACCTCGCCGTTGCCTTTTAGGTGGATGATGCGGTTAGCGAAGGCGTCGATGAGCTCACGGTCGTGGCTCACGCAGATGACGTTGCCGCCGAATTTATACAGCGCCTCGCCTAGAGCGATGATGGCTTCGAGATCGAGGTGGTTGTTTGGCTCGTCTAGCACGAGTAGGTTGCCGCGCTCTAGCATCAGGCGGCTTAACATCAGGCGGTGCTTCTCGCCGCCGCTTAGGCTGCCGACTGATTTTTCCTGCTCCGCACCGCTAAATAGCATGCGGCCTAGGCACTTGCGGATCTCGTCTAGGTCCTTGTTGTTTTCGTCTTGCAGCCACTCGTAGAGCTTTAGCTCGCCGGTGATTTTGTTTGTTGTGTCCTGCGCGAAGTAGCTAGGCTCTATCGTCGCGCCCACGTGCACGTCGCCGCTATCTGGGGCGACCTCGCCGATGATGATTTTAGCCAGCGTGCTTTTGCCTACGCCGTTTGCGCCGATGATAGCTACTTTGTCGTTCTTTTCGAGCTTGAAGCTAAAATTTTCAAACAAAACCTTATCGTATGTTTTGCTGATGCCGCGCACCTCTAGGATCTCGTTGCCGATGTCGCGCTTGGTGCGGAAAAGTATGCTAGGATCGCGCCTACTTGATACCTTGATCTCCTCGATATCGAGTTTGTTTAGCTGCTTTTGACGGCTGGTTGCTTGGCGGGCTTTGCTCGCGTTTGCCGAGAATCGCGCGATAAATTTCTCCAGCTCCTCTTTTTCTTTTAACTTTTTGTCGCGTTCCATCTCGTGCTGTTTGGCAACCAGCGTCGAGGCGATATACCAGTCGTCGTAGTTGCCCGCAAACTGCCTGATTTTCTTAAAATCCACGTCTAGGATGTGCGTGCAAACCGCGTTTAAGAAGTGGCGGTCGTGGCTGATTAGCACCATCGTGCCTTCGTGGCGGTTTAGCTCGTTTTCCAGCCACTTTATACTCTCGATGTCAAGGTTGTTCGTGGGCTCGTCAAGGAAAAGGATGTCGGGCTTTGGAAATAGCACTTGAGCGAGCAGGACTTTAAATTTATCCGAGTTTTCGACCTCGCTCATCGGCTTTTCAAAGTCGCTAAAGCCAAGCGAGCTTAGGATTTTCTCGATCCTGACCTCGTACTCGTAGCTAGGATCCTCCTCGGCGCTTATCATCTCAAGCTGCGCCAGGCGGTCGTTTATAGCGTCGGTAAACTCTTCGCTCATGTAGAGCTTTTCTTTTTCTTTTACTGCGTCGTATAGGCGTTTGTTGCCGTATAACACGGCGTCTTTTACGCTAAAGTTTTCAAACGCGAATTGATCTTGACCTAGCACGCCTACTTTTAGTCCGTTTTCGATGACGATCTCGCCGCTGTTTGCTTCGATCTCGCCTGAGAGGATTTTTAAAAACGTCGATTTTCCAGCGCCGTTTGCGCCGATGAGTCCGTAGCGATTGCCGCGAGTGAGTTTTAAATTTACATCCTCAAATAGCAGCTGTGCGTTAAATCTCATCAATAAATTTTTGACTTCAAGCATATGTTTCCTTAAATTTGACTTTTTAAACCGTAGATTTTGCCAAAAAGTCGTTTAAAATCAGTATAAACTTCGGCAAAACGGCGTAGCGTGCTACTTGGGCCGGTTATAAAACGAGCTTAGATTTGATAAATTTATATTTTTATCGGTAAAACTGCATCGTTTTAGCTTAAAGTCTAAATTTTCGCTAAAATCTCCACTAAAATCCGAGCAACTAAAGGCAAAAATCAAATGCAAGTCGCAAAAATCCGCGCCAAAAATATCCTCTCGCGCTCCAAAATCGGCAGCGGCGGCTACGCGATCAACCCGTACGTAGGCTGCCCGCACGGCTGCATCTACTGCTACGCCGAGTTTATGCGCGGCGTCACGGGGCACGAGGAGGCGTGGGGCGAGTTTTTGGACGTGAAGGATTTTGATACGGCAAGCCTAGTTAAATTTGCCGCTTCGCACGGCAACGAGCGCGTATTTATGAGCTCGGTCACCGACTGCTATAATCCGTACGAGGCGCGCTTTGGAGCTACGCGAAAAGTCCTTGAAACGCTGGCGGGCTCGGATGTGAATCTGCAAATTTTAACCAAATCAAGCCTCGTGACGCGCGACATAGACCTGCTGCAAACCATGCCAAACGTCCGAGCGGGCGTGAGTTTGAGCGTGATAGACGAAAAACTGCGCCGTATGCTCGAGCCTCGTGCAAGTTCCGTCGCTGCAAGGATCGCGGCGATAAAAAAATTGCGCGCTGGGGGAGTGAAAACTTATATCTTCGTCGCGCCGATTTTCCCGCAGATCACGCCCGTTTTTGATATCATATCTCGTTACGGCAACGCGGCGGATGAGATTTGGTTTGACAGACTAAATCTCTATCCAAATTTTAGAGATAAAATTTTATCCTTCGTCGGGCGAAATTTCCCCGAGCTTTTGCCGCTTTATAAGCAAATTTATTTATTTGGCGAGGATGATTATTTTAAGCGGCTAGCGGGCGAGATCAGGCTAGTGGTGCAGGAGAAATTTGGAAGCGAGAGCGGCGAGAAGGTTAGGATATTTTTTGAGCGGAGAAAATCCGGCGCAGGTAAATTTGAAAGGTAAAAATGAACGTAATTTTTCGGCTTTGTATCGCGCTTTGCGTGTTATATGCGGCGGTTTTGGCGCTGCTTTATTTTTTTCAGGAGCGGCTGATATTTTTCCCGAACAAGCTTGAGCCAAACCACGAGTTTAGCTTTGATCAGCCGTTTGAGGAGATAAGACTGGACGCAAACGGCACGTGGATAAGCGGGCTAAAATTTTTAGCACAGAGTAGGGGCGACGAGCAAATTTACGGCGACGCGAACGGCGAACGAAAGGCAAAAAACGGCGCGGCGATATTTTTCCACGGCAATGCGGGCAATCTGCAAGGCTGGGGCGGTTACGCGCGGTATTTTACCGATTTGGGCTATGATTTTTACCTGTTTGACTACCGAGGCTACGGCAAGAGCGGTGGCGAGATAAGCTCGCAAGAGCAGCTTTACGCGGATGCGGATGCGATGATGGAGTCGGTTTTGCGGGAGTATGGTGCGGGCGAGGTTGCGGCGCTTGGTTACTCGGTGGGTAGCGGGCTAGCGGCTCGCACGGCGCAAAAACACGGCGCTAAGCGGCTAGTTTTGATCGCACCTTATTTTAGCCTAGAGGAGCTAGCGCGGGAGAAAATGCCGTTCGTGCCGAAATTTTTAATCAAATACAAAATCCCTACGTTTGAGTTCGTCGGCGGTTTTGGCGGGACGGTGACGATATTTCACGGCGAGCATGACGAGCTAATCGGCGTGGATAATTCGCGCAGGCTATTTAAATTTCTAAAGCCTGGAGATAAAATTTACGAGCTAAATGCCGGGCACAACGATATCCTAGGCCTAAGCGAGCTTTGGGAAAAACTAGCGCAGAAGCTGGGCGAGTAGGGTGAGCCTGCGGCGGTAAATTTGACGCGGCTAGCTTAGTTAAATTTGACGAAAACGGGCGCTAAGGCCCGCTTTACCTCTTAAAAACAAAACCTCTCGTCGGTTCTATTTTGCTTGCGTATAGCTTTAAATTTAGCCAAATTTTCCTCGTTTAAAAAATAATCTTTTTCTTTTTGCACGCGTGCTTCTAGGATTTCTATTGCTTTTGCGAGCGCTGCTTTTCTATCTGCGTGAGGCGACGCAAACTCCGGTAAAAACATAGCTTCATAGACGTTTGCCTTGCTCCACTCAAGCGATTTCGCTGCGATATCTTGCTGCTTTTTGATATCGCAAAACGCGTATGGATTTACCACGTCGCCCACCAGCTTGATAAACGCTCCTATCGCACTTTTTACCTCAAAAAATCTACCGTCGTCCAAATTTATAACCTCTCGTAGCAAGATCGCGCGGTTTTTAGCGTTATAAAACCAAAACACCGCATCGTTGCGCAGGCCAAGATCGTAAGCGCGAGCCGAAAGCACGAAAAGTGTCATCGGCGTAACCATCTGCGGAGCGTCTTGCACGATCTTTTCCGCACTCCTAAAGTCCTCTAGCGTGCCGCTTTTTAGCAGACCGTCGATCTTGTCGTAAACCTTTACATGTTCAGCCTTGCCGTCATTTGCCGAGTAGTACGGCGCCACGTAGATATCGATGCTCGTTACCTTGCCGTCGTCAGCCGCCGATGCCGCCGCCGCGCCAAAACAAAACGCCGCTAAAAAACGTAAAATTTTCACTTATAGCTCCTTAACATAAATTTTTGGTGTTATTTTAACTAAAAGATATTTAAACGTCGCGTATAAATTTGAAAGGGCAAAGTCCGCAAATTTGAGCGGACTTTGTAAATTTAGTTTTTAAAACTATGAATAGGTGCCGGTATCTGGCCGCCGCGGGCGATGAAATCGGCGGACGAGTTTTTATTTACGCTCATCACCGGCGCGCTGCCGAGTAACCCGCCGAATTCCAGCGTATCGCCCTCTTTACCTTTTGGGATTATGCGCACGGCGGTCGTTTTTTGATTTATGACGCCGATCGCGGCCTCGTCGGCTATGATCGCGGCGATCGTCTGCTCGGGCGTATCCTGCGGGATCGCGATCATATCGAGCCCCACCGAGCAGATCGCGGTCATCGCTTCGAGTTTTTCTAAATTTAACGATCCTGCGCGCACCGCGGCTATCATGCCCTCATCCTCCGAGACGGGGATAAACGCGCCGCTAAGCCCGCCTACTTGGTTACACGCCATCACTCCGCCCTTTTTGACCGCGTCGTTTAGCAGTGCCAGAGCCGCGGTCGTGCCGTGCGTGCCTACGCGCTCCAGCCCCATCTCCTCAAGCACGCGCGCGACCGAATCGCCCACGGCAGGAGTCGGAGCTAGCGAGAGATCGACGATGCCAAATTTCACGCCCAGCCGTTCGGAGGCCATTTGCCCTACGAGCTGTCCGATGCGCGTGATCTTAAACGCAGTCTTTTTCACGGTCTCTGCAACCACGTCAAAGCTCGCTCCGCGCACCTTCTCAAGCGCGCGTTTTACGACGCCCGGGCCTGATACGCCCACGTTTATAACGACCTCGGCCTCGCCCACGCCGTGAAATGCGCCCGCCATAAAGGGATTATCCTCGACGGCGTTGGCAAACACGACCAGCTTTGCAGCACCGAGATCGGAAAGTCGCGCCGTTTCTTTTATCACGCGCCCCATATCGGCGACCGCGCTCATATTTATGCCCGTTTTGGTCGAGCCGATATTTACCGACGAGCAGACCTTTTGCGTCGCGGCGAGCGCGGCTGGGATGGAGTCGATTAAAATTTTATCGCCCTTTGCGTAGCCCTTTTGCACTAGCGCCGAAAAGCCGCCGATAAAGTCGATACCGACCTTTTGCGCAGCCTCATCCATCGCCTTGGCAAGCGGGACGTAGTCGGTAGCGTTCGTCGCCGCGCCGATGATGGCGATAGGGGTTACGCAGACGCGTTTGTTTACGATCGGGATGCCAAGCTCTGCTGAAATTTCATTACCGACCTTTACCAGATCGCGCGCCTTGTCGGTAATCTTTGCGTAAATTTTCTCCGCTGCCTTGTCGATATCGGGATCGATACAGTCAAGCAGGCTGATGCCCATCGTGATCGTTCGGATGTCGAAATTTTGCTCCTCGATCATCGCGATCGTTTCGGTTACGTTTTTGATGTCCATATCGGCGCCTTAGATATTGTGCATGGCGTCGAAAATCGCCGAGCTTTGGATGTTGATTTTAACTTTTAGCTTTTCGCCTAGCTCGTTTAGCTCCTCGCGCAGAGCCGTGAAGTCCTGCTTTTCCTCGCTGGAAACCACCGCCATCATCGTAAAAAACTCATCCAAAACCGTCTGGCTGATGTCGTCTATGTTTAGCCCAAGCTGCGCGAGCTTGGCCGAAACGCCCGCTACAATGCCAACCTTGTCCTTACCGATCACCGTTACGATCGCTTTCATCGTCGTTCTCCTAAATTTGTAAATTTGCGAGAGTTAAAGCCCGAATTTGAGTAAATTCGGGCTTTAGATTTTAAATTTTACTTCGAGCAAGCGCTCTTGCCGTCCATTACGGGCTGGATAGACGAGTTGTCCGCGCCGCCGTCATCGTTGATATTTTCGATTATCTCCCATAGCCTAGCCGCCGCTTTTTCGTAGCGTTTAGCCGTAACCGAGTTTGGCTCGTAAAAGCTCACCGGCTTGCCGCTATCTCCGCCGACTCTAACGGCAGGCTCGATAGGGATCTCGGCTAACACTTCGGTACCGTAGGCTTTTGCCACTTCTTCGGTCGTACCTTTGCCAAATATATCGTACTCCTTACCACTTTCAGGGCAGATAAATCCGCTCATGTTTTCTATCACGCCGGCGATCGGGATGTGAAGCTTTTCAAACATATCAAGTGCTCTTTTGCTATCATCAAGCGCCACTACTTGCGGCGTCGTAACGCACACGCCAGCAGTCACCGGTACGCTTTGAGCCAGAGTTAGCTGCGCATCGCCGGTTCCCGGAGGCATATCTAGAAACAGCACGTCCAGCTCGCTCCAAAACACGTCTTTTAGCAGCTGTTCGATAGCTTTCATTATCATCGAGCCGCGCCAGATGAGGCTCATGCCTTCTTCCATTAGCACGCCCATGCTCATCATCTCGACGCCGTGAGTTAGGATCGGTTTTAGCTTGTTGCCCACAACTTGAGGCTGCGTGCCTACTTCGCCGAGCATTCTAGGGATATTTGGGCCGTAGATATCGGCGTCTAGGATGCCTACTTTTTTGCCTAGCTTCGCCATCGAGATAGCTAAATTTAGCGTCGTAGTGCTCTTGCCCACGCCGCCTTTGCCTGAGCTTACCATTACGAAATTTTTGATCTGCGGAGCGATGTTTTTACCGCTTTGGGTGTTGCTTTTTTCTTCTGGGATTTTTGGTTGGATGATGCTAACAACACACTCGTTTGAGCCCATCACGCGCTTTATGTCGGTTCGCAGCTCGTTTGCTACGTCCGGATTTGAGCTTACGATCTCGACCTCGATTAAAATTTTCTCGCCGATTTCGACGTTTTTTACGAATCCAAAGCTCACGATATCTTTCTCAAAGCCCGGATATATCACGCCTTTTAGTCTATTTAAGACATCCTCTTTACTTAACATTTTTCTCCTTCGTTAGATTTTTCGAAATTTTATACGCGCAAAATTTAGGCCCGCACATCGAGCAAAATTCCGCCTTTTTAAACGACTCTTGCGGCAAGCTCTCGTCATGCAGCTCGCGCGCTCTTTCTGGATCTAGGCTTAGCTCAAACTGCTTGTTCCAGTCAAAAGCGTACCTAGCGTCGCTCATCGCGTGATCGCGCTCTATCGCGCGTGCTTTGCCTAGCGCAACGTCGGCTGCGTGAGCGGCGATTTTATGCGCTACGATGCCCTCTCTGACGTCGTTTGCGTTTGGCAAACCAAGGTGCTCTTTAGGCGTCACGTAGCACAGCATCGAGGCTCCGTAAAAGGCCGCCATCGTCCCGCCGATAGCCGAAGTGATGTGATCGTACCCCGCGCCGATGTCCGTAGGTAGCGGTCCTAGCACGTAAAATGGCGCGCCGTGGCACAGCTCGCGTTCGATTTTCATATTATACTCTATTTGGTTTAAAGGAATATGACCCGGCCCCTCGATCATCACTTGCACGTTTTTCTCCCATGCGCGTAGCGTTAGCTCGCCTAAAATCCGCAGCTCACTAAGCTGAGCCTCATCAGTCGCGTCGTATAGGCAACCCGGACGCAGTCCATCGCCAAGAGATAGCACGACGTCGTGAGCGGCGCAAATTTCTAAAATGTCGTCAAATGCCTCGTAAAACGGGTTTTCCTTGTGATGGTGCATCATCCAACTAGCAGTTAAGCTGCCGCCGCGGCTAACGATACCCATCTTTCGCTTTGCGACCAGCGGCATAAATTTGAGCAAAAAGCCCGCGTGTATAGTAAAGTAGCTAACACCCTGGCGCGCCTGTTTTTCGAGCGTTTTTAGGATGTCGTCTGCAGTCAAATTTTCCACCTCTTTTATATCATGGATGATCTGATACATCGGCACGGTGCCTATGGGGACGGTGGAGTTTGCGATTATCGCGCTTCTAATGGCATCCAAATCGCCGCCCGTGCTTAGATCCATGACCGTGTCGGCGCCGTATTTTAGGCAAATTTGCAGCTTTTCAAGCTCGGCTTTTATATCGCTGCTTAGGCTTGAGTTGCCGATATTTGCGTTGATTTTGGTTTTGGCCTCCCTGCCGATCGCCATCGGGAGCAAATTTTCGTGGTGGATGTTGGCAGGGATTATCATCTTGCCTGCGGCGACCTCGCTTATAACGAGCTTGGGATCTAGCATTTCAGCCTGCGCTACGTAGTTCATCTCGGGCGTTATGACGCCTTTTTTAGCGTAGTACATCTGCGTCGGAGTTTTGTCGGCGGAGTCAAATTTGACCCGAAATTCTTTCATATTTCGCTCCTTAAAATTTTGGTTCTAATCTTACTCAAAAAAGATAAAAACAAGCTTTTAGAGTGTATAATATCGTAACACTTCGCCAAAGGAGAAATTTTGCTAGACGTTACGCTGATAATGCTTGGAGCCGGAAGCTCCAGCCGTTTTGAAATGCCCGTTAAAAAGCAGTGGTTGCGCGTCCGCGGCGATCCGTTATGGCTCTTTGCGGCTAAAAATTTAAGCTCGCACTACGCTTTTAAAGAGATAATCATCACCTCAAACGAGGAAAAATATATGAGCAAATTTGCCCCGTCGTATTGCTTCGTAAAAGGCGGCGCAACTCGTCAAGATAGCTTAAAAAACGCGCTTAAGCTCGTTCAAAGCGAATTTGTTTTGGTTAGCGACATCGCTCGTCCGATGATTAGCGCGGAGCTTTTTTCTCGCATAATAGGCGGCATCCAAAACGCCGACTGCGTCGTGCCGGCGCTAAAAGTGCCTGATACCGTTTATCTGGGCTCCCAAGCCGTCGATAGAGAGCAGATAAAACTCATCCAGACTCCGCAGCTCTCGCGGACGGCGATGCTAAAAAGCGCGCTCGAATCAGGTCAAATTTACACCGACGATAGCTCGGCGATAGCGGCTGCGGGCGGTAAAATTTGGTACGTGCAGGGCGATGAAAACGCGAGAAAAATCACATTTAAAGACGACCTTTCTAAAATTTGCGGCCTTGGCGCGCCCTCAAGCGAAATTTACGTGGGAAACGGTTTTGACGTGCATGCCTTTGAAGAGGAGAAAAAAGAGGGAAGTTTCGTAACAATCGGCGGCGAAAAAATCCCTTTTGAACGAAATTTAAAGGCCCACTCCGACGGCGACGTAGCTATCCACGCGCTAATCGACGCCATACTAGGAGCGGCCGGGCTGGGTGATATAGGCGAGCATTTCCCCGACACCGACGATAAATTTAAGGGTGCGGACTCGGCTATGTTACTAAAAGAAGCATATAGGCTGGTTCAAAGCGTTGGATTCGAGCTTATAAACGCCGATGTCACAGTCATCGCCGAGAGGCCAAAGCTTAGTAAATTTAAATCCGCAATGGAAATAAACATCGCAAATGCGTTAAATTTAACCCCGAGCCACATAAACGTAAAGGCCACGACGACCGAGAAGTTGGGCTTTGCCGGGCGAGGTGAGGGCATAGCCGCCGCGGCGTCGGCTAGTCTAAAAATTTATGACTGGACGCAAAAATAAAACGACGAAAGTAAAAAAATGAGAGTTTTGATAATAGAAAACGAAATCTACCTAGCCCAAAGCATCGCCTCAAAGCTGGAAAATCTAGGCTATGAGTGCGAGATCGCAAGGAGCGCAGCGGAGGCGATGAAAAGCGAGCCCGAGCAGAAGGCAAAGGAGGGCGGCAAGGACGTGCACTTTGACGTGGTGCTGCTCTCTAGTGCGTTTGCGGGCGACGAGACGTTAAAAATCATACAAAAATTTAAAGACTCTGTCGTCATCCTGCTCATCACCTATATAAGCAACGACACTGTCTCGATCCCGATAAAAGCGGGTGCTAGCGACTACATACAAAAGCCGTTTATGATCGAGGAGTTGGTGCGAAAGATCAAGCATTTCGAGGAGTTTAGGCGGCTGCAAACATTTATAAAAACCTATCAGGACTACCTAAACTATCATTTTAAGGCTGTTTCGGCGCTAAATTTCGACTTTAAGCGCATAAAGCTGCCGCTTCTCATAAAGTGCAATAAAATGATAAACGCCGATAACTTCGTTTTTGAGTACGCAAAGGCGCTAAATTTGAGCTTCAAATACGTCCCGCTAGAACCCGGTATCGACGTGGAGGCAATAGCCGCGGCAAATCCGCGCATGCTTTTGTATTTTTCAAATTTTCAAATTTTACGCCAAGAGGCCAAAAATCAGATCGTCTCTCTCGCCGCCAAACGCAAGCTCATCGCAAGCTCGACCAATCCGAACGAAGAGACGCCGATGGAGACGCTAAACATCACAAGCGATGAGAAAAATTTCCAAATCGACGAAATTTTGACGATCGACGACTACATCAAGCACATCATCGTAAACTATCAGGACAAATACCCCGACACCGAGCTTAGCAAAAAGCTAGGCATCTCGCGCAAATCGCTTTGGGAAAAGAGGAAAAAATATGACGTCGTCAAGAAAAAATAACGCTGTTTGGATAAACGACGAGGCCTTCGGCGCGCTTGATCTCATAGAAAATCAAATTTTTAGCAAATTTAACCGCCTTATGAACGAAAAAGAGGCGAACGAGATCTACGAGACGGGCTTTTTGGCCGGCGAGCCGATGCCATATACTTTTGTCTTTGCGCCGCACGGCAAGCGCAATCAAGAAACGATAAAAAACGCCGCAAAGGGCGATCATATCGAGCTTATCACCGGCGGCAAGGTCGTGGGATATATCGAGGTCGGCGAGGTTTTTAAATTTAACGCCGAGAAAAGCTCGCAAAATATCTTTCGCGCTAACGAAGCCGCGCCCGCACAGCAAGGCCAAAGCGGCGAACTAGCCGTAAGCGGCGAGATAAAAATCTACGACGATAAGCTAGCCGAGGTAAGAAAACTCATCGAAGAGGTCAAAAGAGAGCAAAACGTCCGCAAAATATCGGCGATCATGCTAACCGCGGAGCCATTTAACCGCGCGCACGAGCGTCTGATCAGGATGACGATAGATAGCTCCGATCTGGTGTTGCTATTTTTACTAAAAAGTCACGGCGTGGACGAGATGATGAGCTTTTCTCTCAAAAAAAGCGTGCTGGAATACTTCATCCAAAACTACGTCCCTAAAAACCGCCTGATCATCGTGCCTTTTGAGAACTCAAATCTCTTTAGCTCGCACCTAAACCCGACGCTAGAGTGCATCGCGGCGCATAGGCTGGGCGCCCATAAGCTCATAGTCGGACAAAATCATGCGGGCATCGGGATGTTTTACGATCACAACGTCGCTCACACGGTGCTGGAGCGCTACAAAAACGATCTAAATTTAGATATCGTCGTGCTGCCAGAGCTCGTCTACTGCGACGAGTGCAAGACGCTAGTTAGCACCAAGACCTGCCCGCACGGCCAGCATCACCATATCAAATACCACGCCCAGACGCTAAAAACCTTGCTGCTAGCGGGTATCTTGCCACCTGCGATCCTCATGCGGCGCGATATCTCGGCGATGATACTGAGCGAGCTTTTCCCGAACCGATTTGAAAACATCCAAAAGCTTTGCGACGATCTTTTTCCTAGCAACGGACTGCTCGAAAAGCAGACGGAGAGGGAGTTTTACGAAAATTTGATGAAGCTTTATCAGACGACGTCGCTGACTTAAATTTGCTTTTAGCCAGCTTTTTTGACTTATGTTGCGCGCGAATATCGCTTAAGCTCGGCTATTGCTATATGCATGCGTTGTTCATTCGGCGCTTTTTTGCTTAATTTAGCTTTTATACTGCGGCTCGTTTTGAGAGAGATTTTGTGCAGTTTCGCTGCGCTTGAGGTCGCTTTCCAAGAACCGCAAATGCGTAGCGCGAAGTAGGTAGGGTAAAATTTGACTCGGAAAAATATGCGTTTTATCGCTATTAAAATTTACCGTACGATTGCTTTATGTTGGCATTGCGAGCGCTTGTGCCTTATCTTGGCTTTTACGTTCAAATTTGCAAATTTTACTCGCCGAGACCCGCACCGCAAAAACTTAAAATTTAGTGTTGTTTACTTATGGTGTTAGGCTGCGGCTTTATTAAAGAGAGACGTCGTGCTGTATTTGGTGTCAAATTTGACGTTTTAAAGGTGCGGGTTTTTGCACAGGGCGTGGGTGTGTTTGCCGTCAAATTTTACGAGCCGAAAAGTCAGAGCAAAATTTGCGTTTTTGCTTCAAATTTAGCGGCTCGTGCATCCAAATTTGAAAATATCCAAACTTAGCGCAAATTTGGCGTCCGAATTTTGAAAATTGCGCGTTAAATTTGCTAAAATCGCACTAAAAATCGGCGAGTAAAATGCGCCATTTATGATTTAAATTTGATTTCAAGGAAAATTATGCAAAGATTATTTTTAACTTTTTTCGGCGCCGGCCTAAGCCCCAAAGCTCCAGGCACGGTGGGCTCGCTAGCGGGCGCGATCGCGGCGTTTGGGATTTTGACGATCTTGCCCGCTTCCACGCTATTTTTGGTTTCGATTTGCCTTTTTTTATATAGCATAAAGATCATCGACGATTATGAAGCAAAAACCGGCATGCACGATCACGGCAGCATCGTGATAGACGAGGTTGCGGGCGTTTGGCTGGCGATATCTATCAGCAGCGCTACGGCGGTGCAGTTTGCGCTCTCGGTTCTGTTTTTTAGGGTGTTTGATATCTGGAAACCTTCCGTGATCGGGCGCATCGATAGGGATGTCAAGGGCGGACTCGGCGTGATGGGCGACGATATGCTAGCAGGGCTTTTTGCGGGGCTTCTTAGTGCGATTTGTTACGAGGCCGTGACGAAAGTCGGATTTGACTACGAGTGGATTAAATTTGAGTTGCCGTTTGTGAAGTAGGGTTGTTCGGCGATTTTTGGGCGCTTGTTAAATCAAATCCAGTAAATTTTACCGCCAAATCATTCGCTATTCACTTATCTATTTTTGAAAACTTTTGCGGTTATTTTAAATCGTAGCGACGGATAGTAAAGTTTGAAGAAAAAGAAATCGGCACAAGTTTATTTTTTTGCTTGCGCCATACCTTTTTGTTCATAGGCATCGATCTCTCTTGCGTATTCAGGATTTTTCTTTTTTAGTTCGTTAGTCATAAAAGCTATTAGTTTGGCGTCGGCATTTTTATGTGAAGCTATAGCTAGAATAAAATTTAAATACTCTTTTGCATCCTCGGGCGCTACGCCGTCTTTTTTAGGCGGTAATCTAAAATTTGAAGAAAACGTCCTCAGGATGGCAAATAGCCTATTTTTGCTAGTGCCTGGATCGTTTGCTACGGCGAGTAAATCATCTAGTGTGATGCCTCGATTGGCGGCTTCTTTTGCTGCATTATTGGCTGCGATTTTGTCGCTGCCCAGTTTAACCGCTACAAATATAAGAGAAGCGACGAGCATCAAAATAATCGTCGCTAAAATTATTACTATCGTAGTTTGATTCATTATAGTTTTACCGTTTTATTGGGCTTTCTAAAGTACGCCAAAACCGCGATCAAGACCATCAAAAGCGCACCAACCCACACAAAAGTAGGCACCGGTATCGGCTCGCCTGCAGCATACGAGTGCATACCGCTTAGGTAGAAGTTTACGCCAAAATAGGTCATTATGATCGACCAATAAGCAAACATCGATGTAACGGCAAATGCGTACTGGCTGTTTAGCTTAGGGATAAACCTGATGTGTAAAACCGCCGCATAAACTAAAATAGAAACCAGCGCCCACGTCTCCTTGCTATCCCAACCCCAGTAGCGACCCCAGCTTTCGTTCGCCCAAACGCCGCCCAGGAAGTTGCCCATCGTAAGCAGGCTAAGACCCAGTATCATCGCCATCTCGTTTATACGCGTGGCTTCTAGGATATTTCGCGAAATTTCCTTATGCTCTTTGCCGCCTTGCAGAGCAAAAAGCACGAGCGTAAACATGCCTAGTAGCGAGCAAAGTCCCAAAAATCCGTAACTAGCCGTGATAACAGATACGTGGATCGTTAGCCAGTAGCTCTGAAGTACCGGCACTAGAGTAGTGATCTGCGGATCCATCCAGCTAAGGTGCGCGACAAATAGCGTAATGCCCGCTAAAATCGAGGTTAGAGCCATAGCTATAGGGCTTTGGCGCGAGAACACGAGACCTGACAAGCTAAGCGCCCAAGCTATATAGATCATAGACTCGTAGGCGTTGCTCCACGGCGCGTGCTCGGCGATATACCAGCGTATACCGATGCCAAAAGTATGCAACAAAAACGCCAAGATATTTACGCCGTAAACGATACCAAATAGCCATTTTATATTTAGTTTAGGCCTTGCCATCTTAGCAAACACGAAGCATAAAAGCCCAAATCCTGCCAAAAGATATATCGGCGTTAGCGACTCGAAAATTTTATATTCGTTAAAAAACAGCTCCATCTCGACGCGTTTTTCGCCTGGGATGACCGCTTTGCCGTGCTCTTGTTGATAGGTTTTTATCTCGGCTAGAGCTTGATTTGCACGGCGCCAGTTGTTGTTTTCTGTAGCTTCGGCAACGCTAGTGAAGTAGCTTCTTAGCATCCTGCCGATCGGCTCGCTCTCGTTTTTAGGAAGATATATCATAGCCGAAGCTATACCGTACCATTTGTTGTTCGGGTCGTCCATCTTTGGAAACATCGTAAAGACTTCGCCTATAAACACCATATAAAGGATGTTTAGGCGCTCGTCCACTTTTTGCAGGTCTTTATCGAACGTTCCGCGCTCGCCCGGAGTTTTACGGTTTGCCGCTTCGGCAAATTTGTTTAGTTTGTAGATGATTTTACCGTCTTTATCGCTTGCAAAAAAGTCGTTATAGCTCGCGTATTTAGCCTTTTCGTCTATGCCGATTAGCTTTTTTAGCTCTTTATTTCCGACGTAGATTATCGGCACGTCGCGCCAGTACGGGGCGTTTACCATCATCGAAAGTATGGCTTGGTTTGCATTTAGGCCGTCTAGCGTATCGCCGCGGTGGATTTTGTTTAAAATTTCCCTTGCTACGGTATCAAAAGGCTTCATTCTGCCGTCGGCGCTTTGGATGATTAGCGTTGAAAGCTCTTTAGCGTGGTTTGCATCGATATTTCTAGCATTATCGACCGCGTAGGTTTTGCTTGGGGTAAATGCCGCAAAACAGGCAATTAGCGCAAAGCTAGCGACTTTTTTAACGGCATCTTCGTTTATCATTTTAGCTAGTTTTCTAAAGCGCGAGCGAGGATTTACGACGTTGAAAAATAGTCCAAGTCCTAGCAAAAAGTAGCCGACATAGGTCGGAATCTTGCCCGGGTCGCGGTTTACCGATAGTACGGTGCCAAGCTCGTCTTGGTCGTAGCTACTTTGGAAAAATCTGTATCCGTCGTGATCTAGTACGTGGTTCATATAAATTTTATACGGGTAGTTTCCGGTCCTAGAGTCCTCGACGATAACGTCGCTAGAGTAGCTCATCGGCGAATTTGAACCCGGATAGCGCTTAAGCTCGAAGTCTTCAAGCTTTAAAGAAAAAGGAAGTTCGACCATCTTTGAGCCCCAGTAAACGTTAAAAAGCACGCCGTCGATCTTAGCTTTAGCAGGAATGTAGCTGTTTTCGTAGAGCATGAGCTGCTGGGTTTGTCCGTCAAACGTCAAATTTGCCACCAATGCGTCGTATTCGCCGTTTTTGCTCACGACTCGCTTGGCTGCTTTGGTTAGCAATGATTTTGGAACGAAATTTACGTCCGTGACCGTATAGAGCTGCATCGGTAAAAACTCGGTCGCTTGGTCTTTCGCGTACTCGCCTTTTTCGTTGGTCGCCATCGTAAAGTAGCCGATATTTTGATTTGAAGTTAGATAAAATTTGCCCTCTTTTAGCTCGATTTTGACGAAATTTTCAAGTAGCGGCTGCGCGTCGAATGCAAAGCTAACGCCGCCTACCTCGCGAGTTTCGCCGGCTTGTAGGCTTATTTCTTCTTTTGAGTCTGGGCTTGAGACTGCAAGCCTAACGAGCGGCTCGCCTTTTTCCGCTTCGTAGTACTCGGTTTCGGCCTTTTTGTAGTATCCGTCAAAGGTTAAATTTGCTTTTTTGCCCGCGATTTCAAGCGGCAAGTTAAAGTCGTTTGAGCCGACGGAAGTGATTTGTTTCGGGATTGAGTTTGAGTAAATTTGACCGTCCTTTTCGGCGGCGATTTCTATCCTAGAAACGGATCCGAATACCGCGTTTGAGGTTTCGTTTTCTCTGATGTGGATGTTGCCCTCAAAGCCTAGATATCGCGTCATCGCCGCGCCTAAAAGCATAAACAAAAAGCTAACGTGAAATATCAAAACGGGTAGTTTTTCTTTTCTTAAAAGGTTGTATCTAAAAATATTGTAAGCCAAATTTATGCCTAAAAGCACCTGCACTAAAGCGAACCAACTCGCTCCGTAAACCGCCGCCCATGCGCTTTTTGTGTCGTAGTAGCTTTCTATTATCGTCGCTGCGCCGCTACCGATGGCAAATATAACAAGTAGCACGATGGCCGACGTCATACTGAAAAATAGGGATTTTAACTCGCTCAAAACAGATCCTTGAACATAAATTTAGTAAATCAAAATGCACATTATAGTAATTTTTTTTAAATAATCTTACTTTTTAGTTATTATTTTATGATAATTTTTCGTCTTTAAGTTTAAATAAATTTAATATAAACTCAAATTCGCTAAAGCCGTCCACGCTCATAAAGTGCCCGCCTTTTTCAAAGATATCGGGCGTTACGCCTAAATTTAGCGCGACCTTTAGGCTAAGCTCGCAAGGCACGATATAATCGTCTTTTGCGGCTATTACTTTTATAAAATTCGTCGCCGATTTTATCTTTTCGTAGGCGATTTTCGGCTCGCAAAATTCATTTAATATAGCAAATTCCTCAATCGGCTCGTCAAACGGCGATATGAGGACTAGACCGCCGAATTTGGGCAAATTTGCAAAATCGCTGAGGAAATTTAGGCTAGTTATCGTGCCCAGGCTGTGAGCGATGATAAATGAATTCTCTCCCAAATTTACGTTTTGCTTCATCGTTTCTAGCCACTCGTTTAGCTTTGGCGTTTGCGGGTTTGGCATCTTTAAAATTTCCACCTCGGTAAGGCTGCGCATCTTTTCTTTAAACCAAGAAAACCAGTGGCTTTGCGGCGAGGCGTCGTAGCCGTGAATGATGTAAATTTGCTTTTTCATTAAATTTGCCTTTTTGAAAAAAATACGCGAATTATATACAAATAAAATTAAATTAATTTTTGACGCAAACCGCAAGAATACTTTTTAAGTTATAAATTTAAGTAAACGGCGGCTCAAATATCATCATCCGTTAAAATTTGATATTTGTAAATTTGACAAATTTGAAGTTAAATTTAAGCATTCCCCCTAAAAAACGAGATAGTCGTTATCAATTAAAATTTATATTGATATAAAAAATTTGCGTATAATTTACGTTGATTATTTAAGATTTCGGCAAATTTATTTCAAAAAGGGAGAAAAAATGGATACTTCGAGGCGAAATTTCTTAAAAGCATCCACCGCCACGGGCTTGCTTGCGATGACTTACGCGCCAGGTACCCTGGGCGCGGTCGGCGCCAAAGCGCTAGAAGGCGGCGATAAGACCGTTTATAGTTTTTGCGAGATGTGCTCTTCTCGCTGTCCTATCGAGGCCAAGGTCGTGGACGGCAAAAACGTCTTCATCCAAGGCAACGGCAAGGTAAGCGGCACGGCGACTTCCGTGTGTGCAAGGGGTGGCAGTGGGCACAATCAGCTCTACGATCCGCAGCGCATCGTAAAACCGCTCATCAGAGTAGGCGAGCGCGGCGAAAACAAATGGCGCGAGGCGGGCTGGGACGAGGCGCTTGACCTAGTCGCTAAAAAAATGCTAGAAATCAAGGAAAAATACGGACCGGAGAGCTTCGTATTTACGGCAAAATCAAGCCAAACGCACAAGCTAATGACGACATTTGCCAGCGCGTACGGTTCACCAAACTGCTTTTCGCACTTCTCCTGTTGCCCGATCACCTATCAGATGGTTTGCGAGCATATGTACGGCGACGCGAAGCTAAAAAGAGACTTCGGCAACGCAAAATACGTCGTAAATTTCGGTCACAATCTTTTTGAAGGCATCGTCATCGCCGATGCTAAAAAGCTAGCTAAAATGGCCGCGAAAGAAGATACCAAGCTGCTGGTTTTAGATCCGCGCTTTAGCGTCGTGGCCTCAAAAGCCGACGAGTGGCTACCCGTAAAACCGGGAACCGATCTGGCCTTCGTTTTAGCCCTTATCCATACTTGGATCAAAAACGGCACCTACGATAAAGAATTTATAGAAAAATTTACGATCGGATTTGACAAAGTCGTAGAAGCGACCAAAGACACCACTGCCCAGTGGCAAGAAAAGATTACCGGAATACCTGCAAAAACCGTCGAGCGCATCGCGGGCGAAATCTGGAAAGCTGCACCTAAAGTCATCATCGACTTCGGTCACAACACCACTACGACTAGAGCCGAATACATCCGCACTAGAGCCATAATGACGGCAAATGCTATGATGGGTAACTGGGAGAAAAAGGGCGGAATCTTCGGCGGTAAAAAGGCTAAATTTTATAACAAACTAATCGGCGAAGAGCTAATCCCAGAGATCACGAACCCGGACGCTGCGATAAAAGTACCTAAAGTACCTAGAATAGACGGCGCTGGCGAGGACGGACGAAACAAATTCGTTAGCAGAAGCCACGGCGTTTTGATGGAGATCCCGCAAGCTATACTAAGCGAGAAGCCTTATCCCGTAAAAGGCTGGTTTAGCATAAGGTTTAACCACCCGATCAACGTCGCGGGCACGGAAACTACGATAGAGAGCCTAAAAAAGCTTGATTTTATCGTGTGCTCGGATATCTATATGAGCGATTTTGCGATATGGGCGGACGTGATACTGCCCGAGAGTACTTACCTTGAGCGCGACGAAGGCATCGAGGACAAGTCGAGTCAAAAACCTGCCTATATGATAAGAAACAAAGTCGTAGATCCTATCGGCGATACCAAAAACGGCTACGATATCTTTAGAGAGCTAGCTCGCAGGATGAAGATAGACGAGCAGTACTCGGCAAACACGATGGACGAGTGGAGAATCAAACAAGTAAAAGGCAACGCCGAGCTGTTAGCGGAGCTAGTTAAAAAAGGCTACGTCACGTGGAAGGTGCCAGGGATTTTGTTTAGAGAAAAAGATAGCGTAAAAGAATTTACGAAAAAATTCCCTTACGCGCAGCAGTTCGTGGGCGACGACGGGCTGATGGAGTCGCAGATCAAATTTAAAACCGATAGCGGCAAGATCGAGCTCTTTAGCGAAAAGGTCGAAAAGCAGTTTCCGGGATACGGCTGCTTAAACGCCGAGGGTATGGACGTGTTTTTCGGCGAGGAGCTTTGCCTAATGAGCGGCAAAACGCCGATACACACCAACGGCCACACGCAAAACGTCGAATTTTTAAACGACTTGATGAGTAGCGCGCCCGTTTGGATACACCCTAATACCGCGAAAAAATACGGACTAAAAGACGGTGATAAGATAACTCTTCAAAGCAAAACCGCGAAGGAAAAGGCAAACGTGATGCTAACTGAAGGCATCAGAGAAGATACGCTTTTCGTCTATCACGGTTTCGGTCATGAAAGCGCCGGACTAAAACGCACGAACGGCGTAGGAACGAATCAAAGCAAGCTGCTAGATCCTACCGTGATCGGCCCCGTCGCCTCCACGATGGTGCGAAACGTCGGCGTCAAGATAATAAAAGCGTAAAGGAAAAAAGATGAAAAAAGCGTATAGAATGATACATGACGAAAACCTCTGCATAGGCTGCCAAGCGTGCTCGGTGGCTTGCAGGAGCGAAAACGAAGTGCCTAGAGGCGTTTTTAGACTTCAAGTCCATTCGCAGATAAAGGGCAAATTTCCAAATTTAAAAACCGACTTTAGCAGACACAGCTGCGTGATGTGCGAGGACGCTCCGTGCGTGGCGGTTTGCCCTACTGGAGCTAGCTTTCAGACGGCGGAGGGCATCGTGCTGCTAGATCACTCTACCTGCGTATCTTGCAAATACTGCATCCTGGCCTGTCCTTACGACGCTCGCTATGTCGAGCCAAAAACCGGCGAGATAGGCAAATGTACGTTTTGCTTTGAAACTAGAGTGAGCGTAGGCGAGCAGCCTGCGTGCGTAACCGTTTGTCCGACCGATGCTTTGGCATTCGGCGATATAAACGATCCAAATAGCGAAGTAAGTAAAATTTTAAATACCAAAACTCACTACTATCCTAAAGCCGAGCTTAAAACCAAACCGAAGCTTGCTATGATAGCTAACCGCAAAGGAGGAAGCCATGAATAATATGTGGGGAAGCGTAGCGCAATATAATGAAATTTACTGGCCGTGGCCGATAGCGGTTTATCTATTTTTGGCGGGTTTGTCCGCAGGCGCGATGATGGTTGCGTTGCTTGTTAAGTGGAACTACCACAAAAAACAAGACGGCAGCATCTGGGACGCGATGGTAAAGGCGGGCGCTCTAGTAGCTCCTATAACGATCACCGTGGGCCTTGCGCTTTTGGTGCTTGACCTTGGCAAACCGCTTAGTTTTTACTGGATATTGATTAAGTATAACTTCGGTTCGGTTATGTCTATCGGCGTTGCGTTATTGCTGCTTTATACGCCGCTGGCTTACCTTTTTGCGGTAATTATTTTCGAAGAAGAGATAGAAAAGTATAAAATTCTAGCGATTTTACGTCCTATTTCTAGGCTGATTCGCTCTTTTGCGCCGCTTTCAAAGATAGTCGAGATGGCGCTTTTCGGCCTTGCGATCGGCGTGGGTATCTATACGGGCTTTTTGCTTAGCGCCATTACGAAGCTTCCGCTTTGGAACACGCCGATTCTACCGATCTTGTTCCTAACCTCAGGCTTTAGCTCAGGCGTAGCGACAAACATCTTGGTCGGACTTTTGTGTTTCAAACACCTTCTTAACGAAGATAACGTGAAGTATCTTTTGGTTATGGACTTGCGCGCCGTACTTTTTGAGATACCGCTTATCTCGATACTATTTTTGGGACTATATTTCGAGGGTGGAGCGAGTGCGGTTGCCGCCAAACAAGCTCTAAGCACGGGACAATACGCGCTAATCTTTTGGATAGGCGTCGTCGGCATCGGTCTTTTGACCCCTATCACTATAGCGCTAACGGCTCTTAAAAATCACGCTTATAGAGTGGGCTACATCATAGCAAACTCTCTTGTAGTTATCTGCGGTGTCGTGATGCTAAGATACTACATCGTTTATGCAGGTCAAGTTTTCACGGGTGCGTGAAATTTAGGTTAAACTAGACACACTAGGCTCGGTAAACTCGCCGAGCCTTTTTAAATTCAGACGATCCAAAATCATTTTTAGCTATCATCTCCCTTAAAATATTGCGATAAAATTCGGAGAATTTATGAAAATTTTACTGCTTGAAGACGACTTCGTATATCGTGAGAGCGTTAGCGAATACCTAGAAAGCCTAGGCTACGAGGTGGATGAGGCTGCCGACGGCAAGGTCGCCTGCGATAAGATAGCGGCGGGCTTTTATCACCTGCTAATCCTTGACATCAAGGTCCCGCACATCAGCGGACACGAGGTGATAAAATACGCCAAAGATATCGGCTGTGAAACACCCATAATGATAATGACCTCGCTCGTGGATATAGACGATATGGCGGTCGGATACGAGCTGGGCTGTAATGAGTATCTAAAAAAGCCCTTTGAGCTAGCCGAGCTAAAATTTAGAGTAAACGAGCTAATGCGAAAATATCACGGCAGAGACGATAAGAACTTAATCGCGATCGACGAAAACTTTAGCCTCGATACCGCCAAAAAACGGCTCAAATTTAAAGACGAACCCGTCGAGCTAAGCATGAGAGAATTTGCTATCATCGAGTGCTTGCTATTTCATAAAAATAGTTTTGTTGGTATCGAAAGGCTACGCGCCGAAGTGTGGAACGACAAGGAGATCGACCCCGCCGACGTACGCATGCACATACTAAAAAACCTAAAAAACACGACTCCGGAGTTTATAAAATCATCGCGCGGACTAGGCTATAAGATAGATGTTTCAAAATCTTAAAATCCCTATCTTAGCCACTTTTATCATCATGGCTTTGTTTATATTTCAAAGCTACGAGATCATAAATTTAAGCTCCAAAGACGAATACTCAAAAAATATGTTCGAGCTACTCGAGTACGAGGGCAAAATCCGCAAAGCGCTCGATAAAAACGAGACTTTGCCTATCTCGCTCACATATAGATACGGTGTTTTTGATCTCAAAGAAAAGCAGATCGTCTCAAATTTAGACGCGCGCCCGAGCGATTTAAAATTTATCACCCGCCAAGAAAACGGCCATCTTTTTTACAAGACCTATTTTAGCGTGGACGGCGAGTTTTATTATCTCGTGCTAGCCAAAAAGCAAAACGCGGCTAGGATTTTATTCGTTACGGCTTTAACTCTTGCCTTTGCGCTAGTGGTCGTGTTTTTCGCGCTTTATCTGTCGTTTGTTAGCGGGATAAAGCCATATAAAGACGCCAAAAAATATATGAATAACTTTTTTAACGACGCGATGCACGAGCTAAAAACGCCGCTGGGCATCATCGGCATAAACCTTGAGATGCTGGGCCTTGATAACAAATACATCACCCGCATGCGCTCGGCTCTAAAGCAGATGCAAGTCACCTACGAGGATACCGAGTACTACATAAAGCGCGGGTATATTTTATTTCCGCCCGAGATTTTAAATTTGAGCGAATTTAGCCTCGAACGAGCGCGGTACATGCGCGGTATCGCGATGGCGAAAAATATCAAAATTTACGACTTTGTCGAGCCGAATTTGCAAATTTTTATGAGCAAGATAGAGGCGGGCAGGCTGATCGATAACAACCTGAGCAACGCCGTAAAATATAGCCGCGAGGGAGGAATAATAAATTTGCGCCTTTTTGAAAAAAGCGGCAAAATCGTGCTCGTAGTCGAGGACGAGGGCGAAGGCATAAAAGACACGAGTAAAATTTGGAAACGCTACGTTAGAGACGAGGGCGTGCAGGGCGGCTTTGGACTAGGGCTAAATATCGTGCAAAGCATCTGCGTGAAAAACGGCGTAGAGTACGGTGTGAGAAGCGAGCTGGGTAAAGGCAGCGTCTTTACCTACAAATTTTCGCCATACTCAAAAAGCCTGCTTGACTAGTCAAACCAAACGCCGAGTTTTGCTAAATTTCGCTCCTTTGAGTCGGAGTTAAAATAAATCACGAAATATCCCACGCGCTCGCCCTTTGTGTCGTTCATAGGCTGGACGGTAAAGGCGTGCGAATCCGTCTGATAAAATCCGCCGCTTTTAAATTTGATATCTTTTAGCATCGGCAAGACGTTTAAATTTGCGTAGCTCTTATTTATAAAATGAAAGCCGTCGATGATGCCCTCGTCGCTGCCGTTTTGATAGGGCAGATCGCCGCCGGCGTCGAGCAGGACAAAAAGTCCGAGTCCTTGCTGTGCGAAAAAGTCGCTCAAATGCTTAAAATCAAGCAGCACTTCGATACTGCCGAGCATCTTTTTGTCCTCAAATATCGGTGCGACCGACCTAATGAAAACTCCCGCGCGACCGACCTCGATGCCTGCGGCTACGCCGTTTTTAGCCTCGGCTAGCAGGTGGCGAAAGCTCGTTAGATCGTCGTTATATAGCGGTATCCAGCTCCTAGCAAAGCTCCTCATCTCAGGCGTGTGGATGTGAAATTTGGCGTTTTCGTAGATCGGCACCTTGCTTAGCGTTTTTGTAAATTCGCCAAGCGTCTCTAGGCACATTTGGCGATTATTTTGGCTCATGCATTTTTTCACGTGCTCGTTTTGCGCTAGCAGCGT
The DNA here is from genome assembly GCA_963529735.1 of uncultured Campylobacter sp. Classification (GTDB taxonomy): domain Bacteria; phylum Campylobacterota; class Campylobacteria; order Campylobacterales; family Campylobacteraceae; genus Campylobacter_A. Next base: position 13,848 of record CAUSAR010000010.1, on the reverse strand, counting down.
CGCAACCGTCATTGCGGAGAGTTTTTCCTCCTCGATATTTTTATTTAAAATTTGCGTTTGAAAGTCGAGAAATTTTTTGATATTTTCCGTCTGCGTCTGCTCGTCCCAGCGCGCCTTATAGACCGCTAAAACACCTGCTACTACAAGAAACGCGAGCGTTAGAAGTATTTTTTTATTCACGCTCTTTGCCTAGCTCGAGCGCTAAAATTTGAGAAAATTCGGCAAAATCGGGCAAATTTAGCTCGCCTTCGCGTTGCTTTTTGCCCCACATAGACTCGGGGAAAAAGCTATCACTCTCAAATCTCGCCATCACGTGAAAATGCACGCGCGGCACGTAGTTTGCAAAGCTTGCGATGTTTATTTTCGTGGGATTATAAAATTTTCTCATTACTTTTTCGGTTGTTAAAACCGCTTCAAATACCCTTTTTTGCGTTGCTTCGTCGCAGTCGGTGAGCTCCCTAAACGGCGTTTTGGTAAAAATTTTTACCCACGGTACCTCGCTCGTTTCACGCTCGACGAAAATCAGCTCGTCTTCAAAAATCATTTTAAGCTCCTTTTTGATAGCGATTTTAGCCAAATTTGAATTTTAATCTTTTTAAATTTATACTTCAGGCATTTTGGCTTCGGCGTTTTACGGCGGTCAATTTATAAAATTTGAAAGGAAATTTGAGCTTATGAGACGTTTGATTTCGCTCATATTTTTTGCGGCGCTGTCTTTTGGCGGCGAGCTGGCCGATCTTAGCAACGAGTGCAAGAAGGGAAACGACGAGATTTGCAAAAGACTCTCGCTCGCGATTAAAAACTTAGAGCTTGCCTGCGATGAAGGCGGCGAGAAAAACGCGATGTATTGCGCGGGACTTGGGTATTTTTACGAATTTGATAAGGTATTTACAAAAGCCGTGCGATACTACGACAAGGCTTGCGGGTTGGGCGCGGACAAAGCCTGCGTGTATCTGGGGTTACTTTATCAAAACGGACAAGGTGCGGCGCAGGATTATAAAAAGGCAAACGAGCTTTTTGCTAAAGCTTGCGAAAAGGACGTAAGCGAGGGGTGCGCGAGCCTAGCGTATAGCTACGGCAAGGGTCTTGGTGTCTATCCTGACGGCAAAAAAACGAACGAGTTGTTTGCCAAAGCCTGCGAGCTAGGCGAGGAAACGGCGTGCTATAATCTCGCTCTAAGCTACGCGATGGGTGACGGCGTAGAAAGGGATGCAGCAAGGGCGGCGCAGATATTTGCGGCCTCGTGCGAGCGCGGACACGTGGACTCTTGCGCCGATCTTGGGGTTTGCTATTTTAAGGGCGAGGGTGTAGAAAAAGACTACGAAAGAGCCGTTGTGCTCTTTACTAACGCTTGTTCGGGCGCGAGTGCGCTAGCCTGTACAAATTTGGGCTTTGCCTACGAAAAAGGCATGGGCATAGAAAAGAACAAAAACGCGGCCAAAGAACTTTACGATAGAGGTTGCAAGCTCGGAGAATTTAGCGCGTGCCAGTATCTAAAAAATTTGCGTTGAGATGAGTGGGGAAATAAGCCCTGCTGCTGTAAAATTAAAAATACAGCTATTGTGGCGGGTTAGAGCCATACGTGCTAGGATCTTGCTAAATGTTGCCTTGAGCGGACAGAAGTGGGCCGAGTAGCCCGCCACAACCAACATCAAAAAATAAAAGGGTGTGGGCGCGCAAATCCAAAATAAATTTGACGCCCGTAGCTAAATTTACCGCTTAAAGTCGTGGATTTGTATATTCGCGCTATATTTTTTGCAAAGCTCGTTTACTTTGTCTTTCAGCTTTTCCTCGTCATAGCAGATGAGATCGATGTATGCGCGCCTTTGCCCCGTTGCACCGCCGATTATCTCTAGAAACGAGCTGCAGCCCTCTAGCTCCTCGTCCTCGATCTTGTTTCGCAGATCAAAGCCCGCCTGCACGTCGCCGCCGTTATCGATGCTAAGAAAGCAAAATTTGATGCCAAGCTCGAAAGCTTCATTGTAGATGTCGCGCTCGCCGTTTAGGTACTGATTTACGATGGCCGTTAGGCAGGTGGTGCCTACGATCACGTCCTCGCGCACCTCGCTTCCGCGCGGCTCCATCTCATAGCTGAAAAAATTCTTTAGCGGTTCGCACGCGGCTTTTTCGCCGAATTTCTCATCGATCAGATCGGCAAATTCGCTTAGCGGCACGCCGTTTTCTTCGGGCTCGGCTAGCACCTCAAGCTCGCCTAGCGTATTTATGATCGCCGTTTCGCCGATCATATTGTCAAGCAGGATAAAGCTAAGGTTATAAGCCTTACCCTCGTCCTGCGCGAGCAGAGCCGCTAGGTTTTCGTTGTAAATTTTGATATCCACGTCGGTTTCGTTAAACTGTGCGTAGATCATCGACTCCTCGGCGTTTACGCGCGTATCGTACATCTCGATCCCGCCGATACCTCGCGGCGCACGCGGCTTTCCGAGCGTGCAGAGCATTCTGCCCTCGAGCTGCCTAGGCATAGCGTTTTTGATGAAGCTTAGCCAAAATAGGCGGTGTCTCATGCCTTCGGGAGTTAGCACCAGATCGAGCTTATCACCCGCGAGCCCCGTCATAAAGTATGGCTCTGCAAGGCAGATACGAAGCTTCTCATCGGTCTTTTGCATCGCCTTTTCAAACTCTTTTGCCGCTAGATCAGCCTTGATCTCATCTATCACGCCGCTAAATTCCGCCCAAAATTTATCCACCCTGTCGGCAAAAGTGCTTGGAATTTGCGCTTTTTCAGCCTTTTTACCAAAACCAAATAACCCCATATTTTCTCCTTAAATCAAAATTTACTCGCATTATAGCTGATTAATTTGCCTCACGTGCACTGAAAGCAACCACCCAAAACCTCGCATTTATCGCAAATTTGCACGTATATGACCCCCTCGCCCTGTATCATCTCGCCAAATGGGATCTGTGCTAGATGCTTCATCGTCCTGCCGCAACTAGGGCAGGTTAGATACTCGGCGTCCTGTACCCACTGCGGATAGCCGCCCACGGTCGTATCAAGCTCGCTAAAGCAGCTGTAAAACGGGGAAACTTCGCCGCCTAGCTTAAATTTCATACCGCACAGCCGCGCAAAATCCTCCTGCGAAAAGTAGCTTTCGTCAAATCCTTCGCCATCATGGCTTAGCTCTATCTCGCCGTCTGGGCCGCGTTTGCAAAAATATCTGACCGAGCCGACGCAGGTCGGGCAGCAGCGAAAGATCGCGTCGTGCTTTAAATTTAAAAACGCAAGCTGCGGCTCAGTGGCCTTTAGGCGCAGCATATCAAGCATCTCACAGCCGCAAAACTCGCACTTTTGGCCTGTAGACTCGCCGATTTGCACGGGCTCATCCGCGTTTTGGTTTGGGTTTAAATTTGTGTCTTGGCTCGCGCGCTTGCCATCTTTTACGCGCACTGCGGTGAGGCATTTGTCAAAAACGAGAGATTTTCGCTCGCCCGTCTCATCAAACGCCCATCCGCCGATTTTTGCGTAAAACTCGGTGCCCACATGGAGCTTTTTACGCCACGGCCTCGGGTTTTTATACAGCTCGTAAAAAAGCTCCGCCGTCTGCTCGTCGCCCTGCCACGCAAGCGCGCAAAGTAGGTGATTTAGCACATTTTTGGAGTTATCCTCTAGCGAGTTTAGCTTTGCTACGAGTGCGTCTTTTACGTCGTCCGGCGCGCTGAAGTAGAGCTCTGGCGGATAATAGATTTCCTTTGCCGCCGCGGCTCTAGCGATCCTTGGATCGTGGATGCCCAGCAGGCTAAAAATCGCCCAAAAATCATTGCAAATCTCATCCCATTTTTCGATCTCGTCTATGCGGTCCGCTATTTTTAGGATCATCGCTTCTACTTCGTCCGCGCTTAGGTTTAAAATTTCATCCCGCCTCTGCCTTTGGCTGCACGAGTGGCAGATGCCGTCGAAGTAGATCGTGTTTTCGCCGCATTTTGGGCATAGATGAGCGCTCATAATTGCTCCTTTGTTTTTAAAGTTCGTCAAATTTTATCAAATTTTGCCGCATTTGGCGAGCAAGCGCGGCTTTAAATTTGACGCCGTTTGATGGCGCAAATTTATCTATATCCGTAAAATTTTAGCCCGCTTTCGTCTATTTCGTAGTCAAATTTACCCGCCTTTGTCGTGGCGTCCAGCACCGCTTCAAGCGGATTTGGGATAAAATTTGAGGCAAGCTTTTCGGTTCTGTTCATACGCGTTTGCTCGTAAAATTTAGACACGAAAACCCAGTGCAAGTCTTTAAACAAAATAGCTCCGTTGGCGCAGTCAAAATACCCGTCCTGTAAGCACCCAAAACCGCAGATGAGCGTGATTTCCTCGCCGCTTGATAGTAGTTTTATGCGTAAGCCCTTGCAGCCCGAGTTCTCTAAAATTTCGCAAAGCTTGAGCCATTTTGCGTCGTTCATCAGCGACGTGAGGCGGAGCGCTTTTTTATCTAGCCTTTTTTGATAAATTTCATATTTTTCGTTTAAATTTTGCATGATACTCCTGGGCGCCGATAAATTTGTATTTAAATTTAGAATAAAATTTGAGAGAAATTTAGGCGGGCAACCTCTCGCCTAAATTTGCAGATCAGGATTAAAAGCGAAATTTAGCGTCGTCGCCCGTCAAATTTCGCCTACTAAATTTACTCTACCGTCACGCTTTTAGCGAGGTTTCGCGGCATATCCACGTCGTTGCCTAGCCTCACGGCGATCTCTAACGCAAAAAGCTGCAGGATGATCATCATCTCGAAAAACTCGCTCATCGGGTGAGCTTGCTTGCCCGTTTTGATAAAATCATCGCTAAGCTCGAACTCCTCGGGGCTAATCGCAAGTATATATGCATCGCGGGCGGCGAGCTCCTCTACGTTGCTCTTGGTTTTGTCGTAGAGTATGGTTTTTGGCATTAGCGCGATCGTAAAGAGCCTCTCATCGGCAAGCGCGATAGGGCCGTGCTTCATCTCGCCCGCAGGATAGCCCTCGGCGTGCAGATAGGAGATCTCTTTGAGCTTTAGTGCGCCTTCGAGTGCTAGCGGGTAGAATATATCTCGCCCGATAAAAAAGAAGCCGTGGCCGTGCAAATAGTGCTTGGCTAGGCGGCGGATGCGCTCTTGCGGCTCTTTGCTGATGTTTAAAATTTGCGGAACGTGCAGGAGTGCCGTGATCTCGCTTTTTAGTTCGTCTTTGCTTATTGATGCCTTAGCCTGCGCGATTTGCAGCGCTAGCATCCACAGCGTCACGACCTGCGTGGCGAAGGCTTTGGTGCTGGCTACGCCCTTTTCGATGCCGGCGCGAGTTAGCAGCGTGTCGTCCGCTAGGCGCACGATCGAGGAGTTATCGACGTTGCAGATAGCTAGCGTCTTTAGCCCCGCTTGCTTGGCGATTTTTAGTGCCTCTAGGGTGTCGGCGGTTTCGCCGCTTTGCGAGATGACGATAAAAAGAGCGTTTTTGTTTAGTTTTGGGCGCCTGTAGCGAAATTCGCTCGCGATCTCGACCTTGGCTCTAGCGTCTGCTAGCCTCTCAAAAAGATAGCTAGACGTAAGAGCTGCGTGATAGCTCGTGCCGCATGCGCAGATCACGATATCATCGATATTTCGTAGATACTCGTCGGTTAAATTTTCAAGACCTACCGCATCCTCTTTGACGCGTCCCATCAGAGTTTCTGAGACGACCGCGCTTTGTTCGTAAATTTCTTTTTCCATAAAAAAGCGGTAGCCTTCTTTTTGCGCGTAGCTTTTATCCGCAGGCAGCGCGGCAAAGCTCGGGCTTAGTTTTTTTGCGTCTTTAAAAACCGCGATCTCGTCAATGCTAACAAATCCGTAGCTTTTGTCGTCAAGGTAGCATACCTCTTTGGCTAGGCCGATCAGCGGGGCGTCGGAGGAGGCGAAAAATACCTCTTTGCCATCGCTTTTGCCGATAGCTAGCGGCGCGGCGTCCTTGGCGAAAAATATTTTCCCAGGAGCCGTTTTGGTGATAAGCAGCGTCGCGTATGCACCGTGTAGGCGCGCTACCGTGGCTTCGTATGCCTTAAAAGGCTCGCCGATGGTTTTTAAATTTTCCTCAAAAAGATGCACGATGACTTCGGTATCGGTTTGGCTAAGGAAGCTAACGCCCTTTGCTTCAAGCTCCTCTTTTAGCTCTTTGTAGTTTTCGATGATGCCGTTATGAACGACGAAGGAGTGCTCGCCAAGGTGCGGGTGAGCGTTGATCTCGGTAGGCTTTCCGTGCGTAGCCCAGCGCGTGTGTCCGATCGCGACGCCTTCGCCGCTAGAGCTAAAGCCCTCTGATTTTTTGGCTAAATTTTCAAGCTTGCCGATGGCTTTGAAAAAGGCGATTTCCTGCGTGCATTTATCGCATCCGCCATCTAGGCTCATCACCGCCATGCCGGCGCTGTCGTAGCCGCGGTACTCAAGCTCTTTTAATCCGTTTAAAATAAACTCTCTTTTTTCTCTATTGCCGACGTAACCGACGATTCCGCACATGTTTACTCGCTTTCTAATAATTTTAAAATTTCGCCCAAATCCACGCCCTCGCGCTTTTCGATAAGCAGCAAATTTCGCGTCCTGTTTTTTACGGTTTGGATTCTGGCGTTGGCTATTTTTACATCAAATTCCTTAAAAACTCCCAATACGTAAGCCATCAGTCCGCGCTGATCTTTTGCGTTTATGCCCAGCTTTGCGTACTCTTGCGAGTGGCCCTGGTCAAAATTTAGCTCGCCTTTTAGTATGATCGGGCGATTTATCTGCGCTGAGGCGCCGCTTTTTAGCGAGATCTCGATGAGGTTTTTTAAAGTTTCTAGCTCGCTTGATTTTACGTTTTTGTTAAACTCTAGCTTGACGTAAAATTTACCGTCAAACAGCTCAAAAATCTCCATAAATCCAAGATCAAGGTGCGCTAGAGCCGAGAGCAAAACGGCTAAATTTGGATAGTTTTGCGCGTAAATTTCGATGCTTAGGCTTTGGTGATTTTGTATCTGCATGCTTAGTTTATCGGCGTTTTGTGCGGCCCAGGCGATAGCGATGATGTCTGCTGGCTGGTATTTGGCAAAGAGCAAATTTGATCTGATAGCGAAAATTTTTTCTTTCAAATTTTCGCTTAAGGCCGCAAATTTAGCGTTTCGCCTGATGCTAAGCTCCTTTTTTACGCGCCTTGAAGCTTCATCAAGCAGGTTTTCATCCTCAAAGCTTTGCAAACAAATGCCGTAAAGCTCGCGCAAAAGTCGCGCCAGATAGGGCGTATAGAGCTTTTCGTCGGTTGCGTTTATCACGCAATAAGCGACGATGTAAGAGAGCTTTAGGGTTTGCGGATCGCCTAGTTTTGAGATAAAGCTAAAAATCGTGCGCTGATCGTAGATGTCCTCGCGGTTTGCCACGTCGTTCATCAGCGTGTGGTAGCGCACGAGCGTAACGCCGATGTTTACGGCCTTTGCGCTCAAATTTAGCTTGGCGGCGTAGGCGCGAAAGATATTTGAGCCCACGACCGAGTGATCGCCGCCTAGCCCCTTGCCCGCGTCATGCAGCAGCAATGCTAGCTTTAGCAGCGTGCGCCCCTCGATGCAAAGCTCGTCGTAGAGCGATTTTACGAATTTATCTTTGATATTTTCGGTAAATTTGACGCTTAAAACGCAGTGCTCGCCGACGCTAAATTTATGGTAGCCGTCAAATTCGGCCAAATTTACGGCGTGTTCAAGCGGCTTAACCAAAACGGGCAAAATCTCCGCGTCCAAAAGCGCTTTGATGATGCAATGAGCGTGGTTTCGCATCAAAATTTTTCTAAAAAGTGCGAGCGAATCCTCGGCATCCTCTTTGCTGATTTGCGCGCGTTTTAGGTAAAAGATCGTTCCGACGTCAAATTTATACTCCGCATCGCCAAGAGCCAAAAGCTGCTTTAGCACGGCATTTAGCGGCCTAGCGCGGACGTGTAGTGGGACATAAATCGTATTTTCAAACCTATAAAATCCGTTTTTTAGCCGCGCAGCTCGTAGTTCGCTAAATTTAGCCCCGCTTGTAAATTTGCTCCTATAAAAGCTAGAAACCAGATAGCGCGAGAAAACCGCGACTGAATGCATGCAGGAAAAGAGCTTTTGCGAGATGACGCTGCTGTTTTCTTGCGTTTTTTTGGACTTGGTTTGCATGAGCGCTGTGATCTCGTTTAGCTTTGCCGGGGCGAAAACGTCCGAGCCTAGGGTTAAATTTTGCGCCGATTTTACGCAGAGGATAAAATCAGTCGCCAAATTTAGCGCGCTAAGCTCCTTTTCGTCGATAAATTTTAATGCCTGCGAGCGCATGCTGATCTCGTTTTCAAAGCCGTTTAGAGCGCAGTTTAGGTAGTAGATGTCGTTCGTGCCGCCCAGGTCGTTTTTAAGATCGGGCTCTTGCTTTATGTTTGGGATATCGTTAAAGGCGCCTAGATTTTTGGCGTAAAATTTGAGATTTTCTTGCGCGTTAAACTCGCGAGTTTTATAAATCTGTGAGCGCGCGGCCTTATACAGCGTGCGCGAGCCGCAGATATAGCGGATACGGCTAAACGCGGCCTTTGCTTTGTGGTCGTTTTTGTGCGCTTCATAAATTTCGCCCAGCTCGCAAATTTTGATATTTAGCTTTAAATTTGAGCCCTCCAGCGCGGCGACTAGCTTTTTTAGGATAAATTTGACGTTAAAGCCCGCGTTTTCTTTAAAGACGATTAAAATTTCTAAAACCGAGCTTGTGGAGATGAGATTGTCGGCGTATTTTTCGGTAGCGATGACGCAAAACGGGATAAAATCTACATCTGGGTTAAAGTCCGCAAAAATCTCGTCCAAAACCCGCGTGCACAGAGCTTTTATCAGCTCGTCGCTTTGCTTTGCGATGAAATTTGCAAAGCCCTTGCCCTGAAGCTTTTTTAGCTGCGAGGCCAAATTTGCGCCGCCCAAAATGCCGCTTAAATTTCCTTTTAAAGCCACTTTTTTACCGCCGTCTTTTTGTGTAAATTTTATCCGATAATACTAAAATTTTGCAAAAACAAAGCTTTTTTAACATATAATCGCCGTTTAATATCTATTTTCGGAATAAAATTTGACAAATTTAATAGACAAACTCCAAAGCGGCGAGCGTCTGGACGCGGACGAATGCGCCGGCTTATACGACCTGGACCTTTTTACGCTGGGTAAATTCGCAAACGCCAAACGGCGAAAAATGCATGGCAAAAAGGTGTTTTTTAACGTAAATCGCCACATAAACCCGACCAATATCTGCGCGGACGTGTGTAAATTTTGCGCATTTTCGGCAAATCGCAAAAATCCAAACCCATATACGATGAGCCACGATGATATCCTAAAAATCGTCGAAAAAAGCGTCGCCGGCGGCGCAAAAGAGATACATATCGTCTCGGCGCACAACCCTGAGACGTCGTGGCAGTGGTATTTGGAAATTTTTAAAAAAATAAAAGAAAAATACCCGCAAATCCACGTCAAAGCTCTAACAGCGGCGGAGGTTGATTTCCTCTCGCGAAAACACGGCCTTAGCTACGAAGAAGTCGTGGAAAAGATGCTCGAATACGGCGTGGACTCAATGCCTGGCGGCGGAGCGGAGATCTTTGATGAAGAGGTTAGGCGCAAAATCTGCAAAGGCAAGGTGAGCTCCGAAAACTGGCTCAAAATCCACCGCCTTTGGCACGAAAAAGGCAAGCAAAGTAACGCTACGATGCTGTTTGGCCACGTAGAAAGCAGGCAAAACCGCATCGATCACATGCTAAGGATTCGAGGTTTACAGGACAAGACGGGCGGATTTAACGCCTTTATCCCGCTTGTTTATCAGCGCGACAATAACTATCTAAAAGTGGAAAACTATCCCGGCTCGGCCGAAATTTTAAAGACCTTTGCTATCTCGCGTCTGGTGCTCGATAACGTCGCGCACATCAAGGCGTACTGGGCGACCTCGACTATAAATTTGGCTATGGTCGCGCAGGAATTTGGCGCTGACGATCTAGACGGCACGATAGAAAAAGAGAGCATCCAAAGCGCGGCCGGAGCGAAATCGGCAAGTGGCATGAGTCTTAGAAATTTTACCGATCTCATTCAGACGTCGGGCTTTGTCCCCGTAGAGCGAGATAGCTTATATAACGAACTAAAAATTTACGATAACTAAGGAGGCGGAATTGGATTTTTTTAAACTCAAGCAAAACGGCACTAGCGTAAAGACCGAGTTTAGCGCGGGACTCACGACCTTTTTAACGATGATGTATATCGTGCCGGTAAACGCGATAATCATGAGCAAAACCGGCATGCCTATGGATGCGCTCATCACGGCTACGGCGCTCATCACCGTGATCGCTACCGTGCTAAACGGCGTATGGGCGAACACGCCGGTGGCCATGAGCGTGGGAATGGGACTAAACGCGTATTTTACATTTGGCCTCGTGCTTGGTATGCAGATACCGTGGCAGACGGCTCTGGGCGTAGTTTTCATCTCGGGTATAATTTTCGTCGTGCTATCTTTTACAAATTTTAGAATCTGGGTCTTAAAATCAATTCCCGATGACGTCAGACGCTCGATAAGCGCGGGCATAGGCGCCTTTATCGCCTTTGTGGGGCTTCAGCAAATGGGCGTAGTCGTAAATAACGACGCCGTGCTGGTCGGACTTGGAAATTTAAAAGATCCAAACGTTATTTTGGGCTTTGTGGGACTATTTTTCGTTATACTTTTTTGGGCGTGGAAGGTTAAGGGCGCCTTTATCATCGCTGTATTTACGACCTCGGTGGTCGCTTGGATTTTTGGTATCGCGCCGTATCCGAAAGAATTTATCTCGCTACCGGCTTCGATCTCGCCAATATTTTTAGAGCTTGATATCATGGGCGCGCTATCTTTCGCGCTGCTTCCGGTGATCGTTACATTTTTCGTAACCGATCTTTTCGACTCTATCGGCACGCTAGCTGGCGTGGGAAATAGGGCGGGAATCTTTGACGAGAGCAACCAAAAAGGCGTCGAAAAACTAGAAAAAACCCTCGAAGCCGATGCGGTAGCTACGGTAGCCGGCTCGTTAGTAGGCGTTAGCACTACGACGTCGTTTGCCGAGAGCGCTAGCGGCGTAGAAGAGGGCGGCAAGACGGGACTAACGGCGGTATTTTGCGGACTATTTTTCGTGCTTACGATTTTTATGCTGCCGCTTTTTAAAGCCATCCCTTCAAACGCGATATATCCGATACTCGTGATGGTGGGCGTGCTGATGTTTAGCGAGCTTGGAAATATAAATTTTAAAGATCCGGCTATAGCCGTATCGACATTTTTGATAGTTATTTTGATGCCGCTTACGTACTCGATCACGACTGGACTTTCGTTTGGATTTATGGCGTATTTGCTGGTTCGTATCATGAGGCGCGAGTGGGAATACGTAAATATCGGCGTCATCGTGCTTGCGCTCATTAGTTTCATAGTATTTTTAGTGCATTAAGGAGAGAATATGCTGAAGTATCCATTCGAGGAATTTCATAAAGACGTAAAAATAATGGCGCAAGATATCAAAGAAAACTTTGGGCCCGAGGTGATTTTGGCAATCGCTCGCGGCGGGCTTACTTTGGGGCACTTTTTAGCAAGCCTGTTAAATAACCGCAATCTTTTTACGCTAAACTCAATCCACTACGAAGAGACTAAAAAGCTCGACACCATCGATATCTTTAACATCCCTGATCTATCTAAATTTAATAAAATTTTGATAGTGGACGATATGATAGATACGGGCGAGAGCATGATAGCTATCAAACAAGAGCTTTTAAAGCGTTTCCCGCATATTAAGCTAAAGATCGCGACTATATTTTATAAACAAAAAGCACTTTTGTTGCCCGACTTTACGGTAAAAGAGGCGCACGAGTGGATAGAGTTTTTCTGGGAAGAGCAAATTTAAGCCCTAAATTTAGCATGCTACGCTCGGAAACGTTTTTACTTTTTATTATCTGCCTTATTGATTTTTGCTTTTTGTCGTACGCGATTAGTACGCTTAGCATCAGCTACTACGAGGCGGATGCGTTTTATAACTCGCCTAAAATTTCAGCCGTTTTGGCTAGATTTTCGGTCGAGATTTTTGGACAAAACGACTATGCTTTGCGCCTTCCTTTTGTTATCTGTCATCTTTTTAGCGTCGCGCTACTCTATAAGGTCTCAAAGCAAATTTTAAAACGTAAATTTGACCGAGTAGTAAGCGCGGTCGTGTTTATATCGCTTCCTGCGACGATAGCATCGGCGATCTTGGTAAACGACGCCGGCATCATAATCGGGCTTTCGCTTTTAAGTATTTATCTTTATCAACTACGCAAAATGCTAGCTTTTTATGCGCTTTTATGCGTGTTGCCTTTTATAAGCGGCGCATTTTTGGTTTATTTTTCGGCTATTTTTGCATTCGGCGTTTATAGGCGCGACGCTAAGATGGCGTGGACCTCGGCGCTACTTTTCGCGCTTTGTTTTTATCTTTACGGATTTAACTCCGGCGGCAAGCCTAGCGGCCATTTGCTTGATACCGTAAGCATCTTTGCCGCCGCATTTTCGCCTTTTATTTTCGTCTATTTCGTATATGCTATGTATAGAATTTGGATAAAAGAGGCTAAAAATTTGCTCTGGTTCGTTTGTATAACGGCGTTTTTGTTTTGCCTGGTTTTATCGATCAGACAGCGGCTTGAGCTCGAAAACTACCTGCCTTTTTGCGTTATTTCTGTGCCGATTTTGGTTCGGGTATTTTTTAGCTCGTACCGCGTGAGACTGCCGATGTTTAGACGAGGATATAAAATTTTAGCCTCTTTTGTGGTAGCTTCCTTGCTTGCCGGTTTTTTGTTCGTGCTTTTTAATGAGATGCTTTACGGCGTGCTAAAAGACCCGACTAAGCATTTCGTTTATAGATATCACGTGGCAAAAGAGCTTGCAAAAGAGCTAAAAAATGAAGGCGCAGAAAAAATTTTTACGGGTGATAAAAAGCTAGATTTGAGACTTAAATTTTACGGCATAGATACGCGACCGGACGCAAATTTGCAGCTAGCAATTTTGGACCAGAAAGATAATTATGGTAATATAGCGGTCTATAAATTCGGCGTAAAAATCGCAAATTTTAAGATTATAAAAGATGATTAGAGGATAAATTTAATGAAAAAAGCTTTTACTATGCTAGAGCTTGTCGTTGTAATCGTAGTAATAGGAATAATAGCCGCTGCTGCGCTACCGAGAATAAACGATGATCATATCGCAGAGGCTGCTGACCAAGTGATGTCGCATATCCGCTATACTCAGCACCTAGCGATGCAGGATAGTAAATTTGACCCTACTGATGCTAGGTGGTTTAGAAAGAGATGGAGTATAACTTTTACTCAAGCTGCATTTTGCGATGGTGGAAACGAATGGAGATATAGCGTATACCATGACGATGGTGATACTACAGGTAATTTAAATTCGGTAAACGAAGTTGCAAGGGACCCATTGGATCCGAATAGATTTATGAGCTCAGGATGGGCTGGTATCTCGAATGCTGATTGCGCAAATGTCAGCAATAAATATAATTTGACGACAAATTTTGGAATAACTAATGTTCAATTTCGCGGTGTATGTGGACAGGCTGGTCTGCAGACTTTATCTTTTGATGAATTTGGAAGACCTATGAGAAGCGTAAGTACTCCTGGTAACGGCGGTGCAACTAGGGGTTATGATAGATTGGTTTACAATGGACAAAACTGTCAAATAGTTTTGACTACGGCACGAAGAACCGCTACTATAACTATAGCACCTGAAACTGGTTTTGTACAGGTTGCTTTTGCAAACCGTCCACAAATTTAAAAATTATACAATTTTGGTTCATTTCTTCAGCTTCTTTTAAGCATTTTGCTTGTATAATTCGAGCTCACGAATTGAGAAA
>CAUSAR010000009.1:0-39889 GCA_963529735.1 uncultured Campylobacter sp. | reverse complement strand
TATACTTCACATTTCTTTTAAAGTGCGCTCGTAGCTCAGCTGGATAGAGCATTTGATTGCGGTTCAAAAGGTCAGGGATTCGAATTCCTTCGAGCGCACCATTTATTCATTTCTTAAGTTTTCTTTTTAATTCTTTTCTTTTCACGAAGCGCGTCTTTATCGGGTTTTGTCTTAATTTTTGCTTTTCTTTTGTTTTCTTTGCTTTTCTTTTCATTTCTTTTCTTTTAAGGATTTTTAACGGATAATTTTACAGATAAATCTCTATCCGTTAACTTTTGTCCGTAAAAAATCTTTGCTTGACTTTTAGGGGCTTGCGGATATACAAAGGATAAAAATGCCAAAGATCAATCCCCCGCTAACCGACACGGCCATAAAAAATTTAAAGCCTAAGGACAAAATTTATAAAAAATCCGACGGACAAAATTTGTTTATATTTATTGAGCCGGGCGGGCGTAAATTTTTTGCGCTTGAATATAAAAGCCCTCTCACGCTTAAGATGCGGCGCATGGCTTTGGGCAACTATCCGCTTTTGACTTTGGCTAAGGCTAGAGAGCTAAGGATGGAGCTTTTGCGCCAAATAAACGACGGAGTCGATCCGCTAAACGCAAAAAGTAGCGATACGAGTAGAAATTTTGAGCGTTTGGCCATGGAGTGGATAGATAAAAAAAGCGAAATAATCAAAGAGTGGACGGCACAAAATCAAACTAGAAACGCGCAAAAATATCTATTCCCGTACCTTGGTAAAAGAGATATATCGGGCATCACGGCCGCGGAAATAATCGAGGTCTTGCGAAAGGTCGAGAGCGGCGGCAGCCTGAGTGTGTTAAAAAAGCTATTTCAATTTTGCGGGCAACTGTGGCGATACGCCGTAGTTAGCGGCAAAGCGTCTCACAACATCATCGCGGATATAGATTTTAAATACACGTTTAAAACCAAAAAGCAGCAAAACTACCCGGCGCTAACGGACGATAACGATCTGCGCGCGCTGGTGTTGGCTATCGACGAATACGGCGGCGAGTATAAAACAAAGGTCGCGCTAAAGCTCGGGCTTTATACGGCGGCTCGGTCGTTTAACATACGCGCGGCGCAGTGGAGCGAGTTTGATTTCGATAAAGAAATTTGGAGTATAGAGGCCGGCAAGATGAAACAGGATGAAGTTTTTAAGCTCCCGATATCTAGGCAGGTTAAGGCGTTGCTGCTTGAATACCGCAAATTTGCCGGGCGCAGCGATTATCTATTTTTTAACCACTTTAGCAAAACGAAGTATATGAGCGAAAATACGCTAAACGTAGCGCTTAGGCGCATGGGCTATACTAAAGACGAAATAGTATTTCACGGGTTTCGCTCAAGCTTTAGCACCGTTTGTAACGAAAACACTCACGTTCACGGTTATTCTGAGGCCATAATCGAAAAATGCCTAGCGCACAAAGACGCAAACTCGGTAAGGGCGGCGTATAATAGGGCGGCAAATTTGTCGCATATGAAGGGATTGATGCAGTGGTGGGCGGATTATTTGGACGAGCTAGCGAGATAATGCGTAAAATTTTACGCATTATCCCTATAAAGTTAGTTTTGCGTAGATTTTTTAGTACCTTTGCTTATGCGGTCGTAGGCGATCATGGCCAATAAAACGACTATCGTTACCGCGCCTATAGTTAAAATTGCATTCATTTTTTACTCCTTAGTTCCATATATCCTGCTAAAAACATAATAAAAATACCTTCGGCTACAGCCCAATATCCCTGAGTCGGCGCCTCGCTGAACTGTAAAGCGAACGCGCCGTTTACAAAAATGCCTAAACCGATATTTCTCGCCGTGTTGTAAACCAGCTCGGTCATATTTCTTTTCTTTTTATTTCTTTTCTTTTCACGCCATTATACCATAAATCTAAAACGACAGCTTTTCGATAAAAGGCTTTAGCTCCTCTAGGTTTGAAAGCATGAGCCCGATAAAAATCCCCGCGCATAAAATAACCGCGCTAAAAATCATAAAAGCTAGCATGATCTCATCCTTTTTATTTTGGCTTTGAGCCTTTTTATCTTCGCTCTTAGCCGCTCCTCTTCTGCCTCGTTATCGCGTGCGAATAGTTTTAAAAGCTCTAGCGCCTCGTTAAATTTAGTCCGCAGCTGCTCATTTTCATAAGCAAGCTCCGCAATTTTAGTTATATACTCTCTCATAGACTACTCCTTGCATTGTTTTGGATGTTGCCGTCGCCTATTTGGCTATTGCCGTTTATGATGACACAGCCTTCGTTATCACAAATTTGCGTGATCAGCACCGGCACGATAAATACGTTTCGATCGCCTGGCGCAAGCTGGGCTAAAACGCTTCTTAGCCTATCTATGATCTCGTTCGTGTCGTCGCCGGTTAGAGCCATAAAAAGCTCGCGGCCAAAAAGCTTCTTATCTTTCATCGTTTGCCGCCTTTACATTTGACTGCGGTAGGTAGTATTTTATAGGCTCGTTCGCACTCTTTTTAAGGGCTGAGATGTAGTAAAACAGCTCGTCTTGCACGGCTTTGTTTGCGGCGTAGATGGTCTCTAGCTTAGCTACTATGTCGTTTATGATCTTACCTTGGCCTCGCATATAACCAAATTTCTCGCTTTGCAACTCGAAATTCTCGCGCTCTTTTTCGTTTAGCTCTTGTTGCAATGCCTCTACCTTGCTCTCTAGCGAGCGGTAATAATCCAAATCATCGCCGTTAGGTATCTGTCTCTTGACCCTTTCTAGCTCCTCTTCTAAAAATCTCGCGCGGCTTCTTAGTTCCTCTAGCTCGGGCGTGGTATTTTTATCTAGTTGGCGCTTTAGGTCTCTTATCGCATCAAATCTAGCGTCGCTCATTTGCTTTTCGCGGTTTAGCTTAGAGCGTAGGTCGTAGATCTCTCTATACTTCTCATCTGAGCTACTTTCTAAAAGCTTGATTTTTGCGCCTAGCTCACGAGACGCCTTTAGCTCGTCCTCTATCTTTTTGATAGATTTTTCTAGCTCGGCCTCTGCCCACGAGCGGAAATTTTTAGCCTTTTTGGAACGGATAAACATACCCAGTTTGATGATGCCGCGGAGAGTCCATTTTAAAATTTCTTGTTTTCCGCCTTTGGTGTCTTCTGAAATATAGACGAAATGGATATTTTCTACGATTTCGTCTGCGTGGTTGCGCTTATGGTCGATGATGGTTTGCTTACTTACGCCGTAACGCTCCGCGACATATTCAGAAGTGAATGTTTGGAAATTTAGAATTTCAACTTGCGGATTCGGTTGTGTGAATAAAGAATTCATCTTAAAACCTTTCATTTTTGAAATATTTTAAGAGAATTATATATTATTATTGAAAGTTTGTCAAGAATTTTTATTCATTTTTGAAAAAATATTAAAAATAAACTTCCAAAAATGAAAATAAAGGGTAACGAAATTTTCGTCCCCCTTATAGCTTTGATACGATTTCGTGGGCTTTTTTGATTATTTCTAGCTTTGATTTGAGCTCGATATTCTCAAGTAAGGCATTTAGATACAGCTCGGCAAGTCTCGGCAAGTCGCCACCTTTCCACCTTGCAACCGTGCTTTCTGGTATATCCATTCTCTCCGCTAACTCCCTTTGGGTTAAATTTAGTTCTTTACATACTCGTTTAACGATATTTTCCTCGCTCATCTCGCATCCTTTTGCTTTTTAAATTTTGCATTATTTGGACAAGATTTTATCTTAAATCAGCTTAAGCTCTCGGAGCGGGGGCGGTTTTGGCCGCGCTTTTTATAAAATTCTCGATGCTAGCCCTAGGATAAACTACCGTTTTCTTTCCTAACTTGAGCTTCTCGATATACCCTTCTTTGACGTAGCGCCAAAGCGTAGCGTCGCAAACTCCGCCTAGCATCTCTTTTGCTTCTTTGGTGGTGATGTATTCTTGGCCTATCATTTCGTGTCCTTTAGATGTTTTCAATATAAAAATAAGCTAGGCGTTGGCTATCCTCCGCCTCTTTGCGATACTTCGTGTCGTAGCTTTTGTTTGCGATGTATGCGATTTTATCTTTGTTGAGCGCGTAAAATTCCGCTAGTATCGGTGCTAGCTTTTGCCCCTTGCGTTCGTTCGGCGCGAAACGCAGATAAAGCAGATCGCAAGCAAGCTGTGGGGCTGTCGTGCCGAAGTTTTCCTTGCGAACGTAGGCTTTGTTATCAAGGGCTGCTATCTGCACGTCTATGCGCTTTTTATGCTCATAGTAGTGCTCAATAACCGGAAACATCGCCCTTAAAAGCTCATCAATAAATTTGCTCGCCTTTTTGTTTATGAAAAGACCTAGCTCCTCGGTGCTATCCATTTTTAAAAAACTATACGCCATCACGAAAATAGCGGCGTCTTTTAGTTCCGCCGTGGTCATTGCGTAAGCTCCGCAAACAGCGCGCCCGGGTCGTAAATCACATAGCCGTTTAGCAAAGCGTGATTCATCTCCATTAAAATACCTTTGGAGTCTTGAGTAACGAGCGGATCGCAAGACTTTTGGCTGGGTACGAATATCGCGCCGCAGCTATCAAGCTGCTTTAGGCAAATTTGCATAACTTCGTCATAGTCTAGGTTTCTATATCGCGCATTGTTTAACACGGGGCTAAATAGCTCGTATCGCTCGTCGCCGTTAAAAAACTCGTTGGCTTCGGCTAGAGCCTTGATCGCTACTTCGCGCGCTGTTTTTTTATCGTCGCCAAATGCCGAATAGGGGCTGCAGACGTAAATTTTAATAACTTCCATTTTTTATTCCTCAAACAAGCTTCGTTCTTTTGGCGCCGCGGCATCCGCGAATATCTCGTCACCCTCGCCGATAGCGCGCTCCATAGACATCTCTTTTTTTGGGTCTAGCATAAATTTAACCCTCTTTGCCGCTAAGTCCAGCATCAAAACGTCGTAAACTAGTTTTTGGCCGCTAGGGCGTATCTTTAAAATAGGTAAAACCATCTTTTCTCCTTTATAAAATATTTTACTCCTCGCTTGAGCTAAGCCCAAGCTCCGGGCGGAAGCTTCGCTCCCTGCACCCACCTAAAGCACACCGCCCCGTATCAGGGGCGCCGTAACCTATAAATTTGCTAAATTTTGACATATCGCTAAAACTAAAACCAACCCCAAGGCCGCTAAAAACCTTTTAGCCCCACGGATAAACAAAGCGCGCCCCAAGGGCTGGGAACTGCCCAGCACGCGGCGTGGCACGCCAGCGGCGTCGTAAATCCTAATCGTTACTTTTTTCATCTTGCACCTCTGCGTCAATGACATCATCCTCGAACTCAACCTTAAGCCCATTTAAACGAGATAAAATTTGCTGAGCTGATACGGCCTCTGGTGGCATGATGGCCATGCGGTCTAGCATCTTGTCGCTTCTGCCGGCTGATAGCGTAGAGATAAATTTAGCTCGCTCGAAGTCATCGGCGCTAACCATGCCCGTCTCTCGCTGCCTAGCTACGATACGTCGCGCCTCGCCCTCCATGATCTCGTAGCTAGCCGCTAGCAAGACGTTATTTCGCTCGATATCGACTTTAGTGTTTTTAACCACCGTCTCGAGGCTTGACTTTTGCAACAAATTTCTAGTTTGCTTGTCCTCGCTCATAGCTAGCGTTACCTTGTTTTGCAAGGCCTGCGCCCAGTTAAAATCCTTTTTCCAGCGATTTATAGAGCTACTAGAGCCTTTTAGCCCTAGCGCGTCTAGCTTTGAGGCTAGCTGCTCCTCGCTGATAGGTTTATAGTCGGTTTCAAACGTCGCGCTATCAAGATATATCTCGAAGGCTTTTTGCTGCGTTTCGTTCATCTGCTTCATGATTTTCCTTTTTTTATTTTTGTCTTAGCTGTCTTAGCTTTGTCTTAGATATGATAAGACACTTAAAGTGCCTAAAAATCGATAAAAAATTAACGTGTCTTACTGTCTTAGCTTTTTTTCTATATTGGTTTAGAAAAAAAACATAAAAATAAAATAAAGAATAAGAAAAAATTAAGTAACAAAAAATAAAGCAATATAGACAAAAAGTGCTAAGACAATAAGACAGCATCACTAAAAGCACCATAAAAACGGCGTTTGCTTGTCTTAACCTATCTAAGACAAAGCTAAGACTAGCTAAGACGTTTGTAAATAATCGGCAAATGTTATTTATATAATTAATCAACATCAGGCACCGCCCCGTTTGCTTGGAAAATATTCATAGAGTCGATCATAACTTGTGTGCCGGCTAACGTAACCGAATCAAAATCCAGACTCATAGTGCTAAGTTTAATGCCAAACGTACAATACGGTTTGCTTGATGTGATGCCAGTGTAAACGGCAGGCAGGCGCTTTTGCCCCTTAACTACGGTAATGTTTTTTAGCAGTAGCTCCTCTTTGAGCGTGCCAAAAAATTTCTGCTCTTTCATCGCTACTCCGCCTTTGCCTTCGATATAAGATTTATAAACCTGATACAGATAAGGGTTTGGTACTAGCCAATTCTTATCCGCAACAATCGCATCTTTAACGAAGGCACGCATAGGGTTTACTTCGTCTTTATATTCTTCGATCTCGGCTAACATGCGTTTGGATTTTGTAAATTTGCCTTGTGATATGAGCCTATCGAGTCCTTCCATGGCTAGGGCAAATATCCCGCTCATTTCATCGGCGAAGCGATCGGATAGATTTCTGATTTTTTTATCGTCTTTGATTTCCGCGTCAAAGGTTAAAACCAACATACGCCTAAAAAAACCGTTGTCTAGGTTTTGTTTGGGCTTTTCGTTCCCTGCGAAAGCTAACTTTGGCTTTTCGCTAGGCGGAAGGCTAAAAGGCGTTTCGCCCTTTGGGTTTATGCTCACTTCGTCTTTTGCCGAGACCAATGTTTTTAAAATTGAGAGCTGGCCTTTGTCGGTGCCGTTTTTGTCAATCTCGGAGCCGATGTTTAGAAATTTGCCGACTAGCGCATGCGTTTGGTGCCCTTCAAACTGCTGAAGCTGAAGCGACGATACGTTTTCTACTCCGAAAAAATCCCTAATAACGCTTAAAATAACGCTCTTACCGTTCGCACCGCTTTTGCCGTATAAAAACAGAAAGCTTTCAAACTCGTGGCTAGGCATAAAGCAGTAGCCAATAAACTCCATAAGCGTTTTTTGATCATCTTCGTCCGGTAAAACTTGACGCAAAAATTTATTCCACTTAGGGCATTTTGCATTTTTATCGTAGTTAAACTCTAAAATATTTAGCGTCGCATCGCGCGGGTCATGCATGGGTTTAAAAGTTCTAACTCCGTTTTTACTAATAAATAGCGTGCCGTTTTTAAAATTTACGATGCGGCGCGGGTCGTCTCTCTTTATAAAATCAAGAGGTTTAGCGGTATTTAAGATATTATCGATGATCTCTTTTGCATTTTTTACGCTAGCTTTTTTCTTGTCCACGCAGGCTTTATTCATCCAATGATCTTGGATAAAGTAACTAAGAGTGGGTAGGTCAAGCTTGGCGTAGTGGGTCTTGGTCCAAAAATAAAGCTCGTTACGATACTGCGCCGTTTGGTAGCCGATTTTGTTAAGGCTTTTTCTAAAACTCTCCGTCATATCCGTGATATGTGTTTGATGGTAGTTTGTAAGAACTGTTTTGTTTATATATAAAAGCTTGTCAAAAACTTCGCTAAATTTATCGAAATCGCCTTTTTCTCCGTCCTCTAGCAAAAACCCCTCGAAATAAGACTTTTTAAAACGGGCGTATTTCTCTCCGCTTTTTTTCTTAAGCTCTTTGGCTTGTTTTAGCGTGGATTGGATGTAAGGTTCGTCTAGTTCGCCTTTTACGTTAAATATATTTATATAGTTGCCGTCTTTGTCCGTAGCCAAAATTTCGCCGAAAATCTCATCAAAATGTTTAATAATCTTTTTGGGTTTATATGGGGTTAGCTTTGCCGAAAGATTTGGGAAGTATTCGCAAATCTCGTCTATGATGACGCTTGTCGGCTCAAAACAGCTAAAGGCGACGACGTCGAGTGGGCTAGCGTCCTGAAATTTAAAAGTGTGTTCGTAAAGATAGTCGCTAATATCGTAACCCTTTGAAAAGTTCTTGCCTACCATATAAAAGAGTACGATGCGGATACTTTTGGCGACGTCTTTTAGCTCGTAAAATTTCTTGATAGCGTTTTCGTAGCCCGCCTCGTCGTGGTCAAACCAGATAAAAACGTGCTTGTCCCTTAAAAGCTCTTTGTGTTCTTCCCAGCTTGCCGTTACGCCGCCCAGAGTCAAAGCACATATACCAAAACACATCAAATTTAACGCGTCTTTTTCTCCTTCGCAAATAACTACTTTATCGCCTTTGTAGTCGGCGTAAAAATTTAGCGGGAATGGGCTAGCATGTGCGCCGCTCTCGCCGATCCATTTGCCGGGCATTCGCTCGCTAGTTAGCTCGCCTTTTGCCGCGTCGTAAGCAAATTTTTCTCTATACTTAATGTTTACTGGCGCGCCGTCTGCGTCCCTGATGATGATAGCTAGGCTTTTATGCTCGAAGCTATAGCCGATAAGTTCGCGGCTATATGCATCAAAGCTATCGCTGGGCGTCGGGAATAAGGCCGAAATTTGATCCTTGATCAAATCGTAATTTTTTAACTTATTTTCCACGAGCTGCGGAGCGGTTTTAGACAACCTAAACTTAAGCTTGGCTTCCTTGTTCGCGCGCTCGGCGGCTTCTTTTTTCATGCGAGCTTCATTTTCAGTTTTTAGCAGGGCTTGGTGCGCTTCGTAGGCTTTCTTTTCTTCTTCGGTCATCTCTTTTGCGTTGATAGCATTTGGGATGCCGAAGTGATCGCAAACCCTTTTGGCTGCTTGAAGCGGCGAAATTTGCTCTTTTAGCTCGACGAATTTCACGATATCGCCGCTAGTATTGCAAGCAAAGCACTTGAAATACGCGCCGCTAGCGTCGGAGTTGATGCCTAGGCTAGGCGTGGCGTTGTTGTGATCGTGAAACGGACAAAAGGCGTTGCCGCCTTTAAACTCGATGTTATAAACGCTCTGGATAAAATCTTTAAAATCGTGCTTCGATACCGTTTGCTTTATTGTTTGAAAAATGCTATCGCCGCTCATTATTCCACATCCGCAAAAAGGTTATTTTCTCTAATAAATTTCTTTAAAATTTCCACGACTTCGTGTGCGAAATCGGGGTTTTTGAAACGAAAACGCCTAAAATAGAAATAGATCGTAAGCTTGCTTTTGCCGGTATGTTTGGCTACGTAGGCCGCTAGCTCGCTTTCGCTGGCGGCGCATTCAAGAGCCTTGTAATACCAATCCGCCACCTCGTCAAAATGCGGACAAAGGTAGTTTTGCTTGACGAAGAGGGCATGCTCCAAAATCATAAAACGATCGTGGCGGTCGTTTTTGCGGTCAATGTAGCTTAAATTTTGCAGATTTTTCTTGCAAGTTTCAAGAATGCTAGCGTGGTCTACGCGTATATAATCCCTCGTCGCAGTCATAGCCTAGTCCTTGGGTATAAATAGCCCAGCCGCGGCCAAAGCCAAAATAGCCCCTCCAGTGAAGGAGCAAACCGCGATAGCGACAATGCTAAGTGTAAGTTGCAGAGTCATAGTCTATCCTTTTTTGTAAAAATTTCGCCTTGTCCTTGATATATCCAGTTTTGGTTAAGTCCGTAGGTATCGCAAAGCTTGATCACCCACTCGTAGGGGATGAGCTTGCGGCCGCGTTTGACCTCGTTGAAAAAGTATTTCGTAGTTTTGAGTAGTTCGCAAATTTCCACGAGATCTAGCCCGAAAATCAGCCTAATGCCCTCGAGCCTGTCGCCGACCTCGCTTAGAGCTATATAATCGCTCAGCTTTGGTTTCATAAATAGTCCTTTTTTAGCTTTAAAAAGCTATAATCTAGGGTAAAAAATCAAAACTTTTAATTTAAAGCTTATTTTTTTAAAGCCTTTAAATCAAAAGTTTTTATTTTTAATGAGTTAATTATAATTCATTATGACTTATATGTCAAGGTTTAAAACTCAAAATATAACTCATTTTAGATTAGGAGGAGCTGAAAAGATGAATAGTGGCGAAGAAAAAGTAGCTCAAATGAAGAAGATTTTCGATGTGAAAACCGACGAAGAGCTTGCAAATAAAATGGGAGTTAGTATTTTTACGGTTAGAAATTGGAAACAAAGGGGTGATGTTCCAAAAAAATATGAACTTAAAATTTTGGAGGAGCATGGAGTAAGGTTATCAGATACGAAAATTTTAAATAATACTAATTCCGTAATCGTTAATGGCTCAAGTAATGGCAATATAACTAACGGGTATCAAACAGAAGTAAGTAAGGAGCTAATGGAATTTATTGAGCTTTTTAAAGAATATGGCAATAGCGAGATGATTTCAAGATGGCGTGAAAGTTTGGTTGAGCCTGAAGAGCTTAATTATGTTATGGTTTTATTGAAAGCATATGTGGATAATAAACTTTTAAGATTTTTAAAATCTAGACTTTTGAAAAATAAATACGGAGTTTATTTTGACGATAAGGTTGAGGCTGATGACGTTGGCATAATTATTGAGCCTAGCTCTGGTTTTGAAAGTGAATTTGAAGTCAGTTTAAATTTAATAGAAAAAAAATATAGAAAAAAAATTGGCAGGGAAGCGTCGGAAAAATTAACAGTTGAGTGGTTAGACGATAGAATTCCTGCTAAAGTTTTATGGGAAAAACTTGGCGTAAAATTAGAAGAAGCAAGACTATGGAGATATGAATTAAAGATCCCAGAAGAAAAGTTAAAACAAATAGCCAAAAAATTGGATGTATCATTAGGGGACATAGATGGAGCAAAGTTTTTTGAGGAGCGCAGTAGGTAATAAAAATTTATTAATAAAATAAAAAAGTATGACCGCAAGAAGATGAAGAGCTAGGCATACTTGGATTATGGTGTGATGAATATCCAATAAAGCCTGAATTTTGACGAAAAATAAACAGTATATAGAATTAAAAGGAGACGGTAATGCTTAGAAAAATTTTAGCGTGCATGCTTGCACTATTTGTTTTGGCTAGCGTAGCCGAAGGCGCGCAAAGAACGCGAGGCTACATGAAGAAAAACGGAACCTACGTAATGCCGCACTATAAAACAAAAAGAGACAGCACTAGGCTAAACAACTACAGTACAAAAGGTAACGTAAATCCGTATACGGGTAAAAAGGGATATAGGAAGCTGAGATAAAAAGTTAAAAAATTTAAAAAATAAAATTAAACGGAGAATTAAAAATGCAAAACAAAACGACAAAAAGGAGTGCAAATGGTAGACGATAAAAAGATAAACGGCTCTCCGGCTAAGAGCTTTTTCGTTCACATGCTTACTAGAGATATAGACCTAGACGACGCAGTTTTGGATCTGATAGATAACTCTTTAGATGGGTTGCTTAGAGTAACTGGCGGAAACGTCTCGCAGTATCGTGAATACGGCGTAAATATAAGCATAAAAGAGGATGAATTTATAATAGAAGATAACTGCGGAGGCATACCTACGGAGGTCGCTAAAAAGTACGCTTTTAGGATGGGTAGGCCGGGCGAGCTTAGCGGCGGAGAGAAGTTGCCTACGGTAGGACTATACGGGATAGGTATGAAAAGATCCGTTTTTAAAATGGGAAAAGATATAAAAATAATCACGAAAAACAATAAAGATACTTTTTGCGTAAAGATAGACAAAAAATGGCTAGAAAACGACGACGCATGGGATCTTACGATGTCGGAAGCTGAAGAAAAAATAGAAGAAAGAGGGACTAGAATAGTCGTAAAAGATATAAACCCGGGCGTTTCGACTCTATTTAGCAGTTCGTCGTTCGCTAGTTCTTTATTGAAAAAAATATCGGTGTATTACGCTTTCGCTCTAAAAAACGGTTTTAAAATAGTGTTAAACGACATCGAAGCAAAAGGCAAGGATATAAAATTTTTATTTGGCAAGGATGATAGCCTAAATATGAAGCCGTACTTTTACCAAAAAGAAGAAGACGGGCTAAAAACGACTATAATATGCGGGTTAATAGGGCAGCCGGATGAAGACGATCCGACTAAGGATATCCCGGAGGAGTCGCAGGGGGATAAGATAGACGCGGGATGGACGATAGCTTGTAACAATAGGGTTGTGGTGTATGCCGACAAGACGATGCTTACCGGATGGGGAGACGGTCTGCCTAAGTTTCACTATCAATTTAACTCTATAGTAGGAATAGTAAATTTCGAGAGCGACGACCCGTCTAAGCTACCGATGACGACTACGAAAAAGGGCGTAGATACGACGTCGGATCTGTTTTTTGAAGTTAGGCGAAAAATGATAGAGGGGGCTAAGTATTTTAAGAACTATACGAACAAATGGAAAAACAACAGAAGCGCCGAGCGTAAAGAGGTCATCAAGCAAAGCGAATATATAGATATAGAAAAGGCCATACCGCTAATGATAAAAGACCCCAAGTGGGACGGCGAAACATATAAACCCATGAGCTTGCCGACCCCCGAATCCAAAAAGAAAGACGATAGTAAAACAACGATAAAATTCGAAGCCGATAAAAAAATGATAGAGGAGGTCGCTCCATCTTTTACGGATTCGGACGAATACGATAAAAACGAAATAGGGTTAATGTGCCTCAAGAGCGTACATAAGAGAATAAAGAGCGGGTTAAGCGTATGAGCTCGGGAAGCAATTTACCGTATCATCTTAGGATACGAAAAGAGATAGAAAGATACCTTTTTATCGAACAGATACGTTTGATACTGCTTTATCTAAAGGAAAAACCTAGAGAATATTCTTACGTAAGTATGGCTGGGCCTTTTTCTTGGGATTTTAAAAAGATGTACGAATATTTCGATTTTAAGTATTTTATATCGTACGAGACGGAGGAAGGCGCCTATAAGAGACAAAAATTTAATGCACCTTTTTCAAAAATAATATATAAAAACAACGATATAGGCGTTTTTATAAACGATTATCCAGATTTTGAGAAAAAGCGCGGAGGACATCGAGAGAGGCTCGGCAAAGTCGTCGTATGGCTAGACTATACGGATTTTAAAGAAGCCTGCATTAAAACGTTTAAAGAGATTGTAGAAAAAGCCGACGTAGGCAGTATCGTAAAAATTACG
The DNA here is from genome assembly GCA_963529735.1 of uncultured Campylobacter sp. GTDB lineage: Bacteria > Campylobacterota > Campylobacteria > Campylobacterales > Campylobacteraceae > Campylobacter_A. Next base: position 26,832 of record CAUSAR010000009.1, on the reverse strand, counting down.
GTAAAAGCGCATGCTGCCGGGTTATGCACAGATAGAGATAAGGGGGAATCTTCTAATCTTAAGGACACAAGAGTAAACGCTCTTAGAGAGAGGTTAGGTATTCATTTTAATGAACATATATATGAAAACAACTCTCTTACGCACAAAGAATACCCTAAAGCGGTATTGAAACACTTGTTGGCTATAGCGGGAGATGCAACGCTTAGATCTGATAAAAAATTTATCCCTACGTCTTCATATATATACGAAGACGGCATTTGTATGCTTACTTTAACCGGCGTAATAATGAAGCAGGAGGATGAGAAGGGCTTTTTTAAAAGCCCAGAATTCTCAAAGTGGGACTTTAGAATAAAAAAAGTAAAAGGCGAATACATTTATGAAGAAATTAACGTGCCTTTTTTGTCTCAAAAAGAGGTTTTAAAATTAAACCCTAAACTACCAAGAAATAACAAGAGTGGAAAAATCGCTTTAGACGGCATAAGCAAAGACGAGATGGAAAAATACGTTAGATTTCATAAATTTTATCCGATTTATTTAAAGACGTTGTAAGTTTTTAAATGAGCTTTGATACTGCGGCCTATGTGTTCGCCTAGCTTAGGTGGCACGGCATTGCCTATATATCTGGCTAATTTTTTCATGGATATATCTTTTTCGTTTTTAAAGAAAACGTAATCCTTTGGGAAAGATTGTAGCAAGGCACCCTCTCTCAAGGATATTGCTCTGTCCTGTTCGGGGTGTCCGAATCTGCCGGTGCCGTAGTTATAGAACTGCGTAGTGAGAGTGGGAGCCGCATCGCTCCACGTCATTCGCCCATAAACGGATTTATAGCTTTTCCCAGTGGGTTTTTTGTAACATTCCGGCAATATATCGGTATCCCAATCTTCCCACGTGCCGCCAGGCTTAGATTGCTTTATTCTTTTTACGTTTATAGGGGAAAGTGCGGAAGATATATGTAGTGGATCGTCGGCGTTTTTCATACCGCCGGCAGATATCTGAGGCAAATTTTTTATGGCGTCTTCTACGGTTACTTTTTTCATCTTTGAATCTATAAAGTTTATTTTTCCGATCTTTGACGCAAGTAACAATAATCTTAATCTTCTTTGCGGCACGCCGTAGTCCGAGGCGTCGTGCACTCTATACGTTACGTCGTAACCCATATCCGCTAAGTCTTTCGTAAAATCAAAAAAAACTTTTTCGTTCTTTAACGAAGGAACGTTTTCCATTGAAACAATCTGGGGTTTCGTTTGTTTGATTAGCCTAGAGAATTCATATAAAAGCCCCCAATCTTTGTGAGAGCTTCTATTTTTTTTATTTTTTTGGTGCCTAGAAAACGGTTGACACGGAGCGCACCCGACCAATATCTTAACGTCGCAGTCGCCAAAAATATTGTTTAGTTCGCTCCCTTCAACGTCTTTAACGCTTTTATGTATAAAATCCGTTCGGTTATTTGTCTCATAGACGAATTTGCAACTAGCGTCTAAATCTATCCCGGCTTTTACTTTGATGCCGGACGACTGAAGACCGTACGTTAGCCCGCCTACTCCGCAAAAAAGATCAATTGCCGAAATTTTCATTTTTGCTCCCATTCTTTAAAATATTTTTGTAATTTTACAACAAAATACCTAAAAATAGTAAAAGTACATAAAATATTTAATGCGACAATATTATAAAAATATACGTTTTTTAGGAAACTCATAATCTAAACTATCCGCAAAAAAGCGGAGAGTTTAGATGGATAATGACTTAAATTTAATCGAAAAAGCATTTAGAGATCTTGAAACCCACAAAGACAGATTTTTAAAATGCGAAGCGGCATTTCTCGCCACGTACAAAGACGACAAGCGAACGAGCAAGCTCAAAAACTCCGAGCGCAGCCGTTCTAAACTCTACGTACCGCTAATCAAAACTACCGTTTTTATCATACATGCGATATTTAAAACAAGCTTTATGAGCGATCGCTGCCCGATCGAAATCACTCGCGTCGGACGCAGAAGCGATGATGATCTTGTCCTGCAAAACGCACTCACGGCGGTACTAAAAAACCGTTGGAAGAAAAAAGAGCACCGCGTAGGGCTTAGCAAAGCGGTCCTAAGCGCGCTATACTTGCCGCTAGGTATAGTAAATCTTTTCTACGACAAAGAGCAGGGCGATATCGCTACGCGCTTCATCCCTATCACCGATCTAGCCTTTGACAAATACGCAAGCGATATCAACGACATAGAATACGTCTGCTACAAATGGCGTCAATCCGTGCGCCAGGTCGAAGAAAAAATCAAAACGAGATTTTACAAAGGCAAAGACAAAGATCTCATCCTGGGCTCAAAGGTAGAGTGGAGCCAGCGAGTACAGATGAAAGATATCTACAAAAAGGTCTATGTAAACGGCCGTCAGATGTGGGAGCTAAAGAGCTTCGCTAATGACTTCTTGGTAAGAGAGACGAAATTTTCGACTCTGCCGTTTCACTTCGGCTACTGCATAGACGCGATGCCTAGCGTCGAGGAGAGTATGCGCGAAAAAGAAAACGCCGTATACGGCTCGTGCGTACCGGAAATCGTCAAAGAGATCCAAGAAGAATACAACATCAAGCGTAATCAAAAAATCGACATCACCGAAAATCAGATAGATCCGTCGTTTGTGGTAGATAAAACTAGGGGTGCGGTAGCGGTTAGCGACGTGATGGCGAGAAAAAAGGTAATCAGGGTAGAAACTGAGATGGGCGCTAGAGTGAGCGACGTGATAATGCCGTTTCCTGTGCCTCCTACGTATCAGCTAAGCGAAGAGATAAATATGCTCGGCAAAGAGTACGAAATAGCAACCGGCGTAAATAGCGTGATGACGGGGCAAACTAGCCCGAGCGATCGCCGCGCTATGGGGGCACTGCAAACGGTAAACGCCGCAAGCTCGATGAGAATAGAAAGTATGATGCAAACCTTGCTAGAGACTATGCTCTCAAGCTACGCGCAGCACTTCGTAGAGCTACTGTACCGTTTCGTAAGCGATGATGAATTCGTAAAAATAACAGAAGACGAGAGCGTGATAGACGTGATCGGCACGCTTGCGCAAAGAAAAGCAAACCGCCTGGATTTTGACGTTTCGGTAAATTTCGGCACGACGATAGCAAATGAAGTAAAAATCAATCAACTAAACGGACTACTGGGCGTTCTAGCCCAAAACCAAATAAGTTCGCCGCAAATCACAGGGGAAATAATCAAAGAGGTATTAACCCTAATCCTAGGCGAAAACGCGCCGATAGAACAAATAGACGAGTGGATGGAGCAGGTGCAGACTATGCAGCAGGCGGCGCAGGCTCAGGCTATGGGGCAGGCGCAAATAGAGCAAGTGCAAGCGGAGCAAGAAGCGCAGGCGCAAAGCGAACCGAGCGAGGAGGAGATAGAGATGGCGGCCTTGGCAAACGGCGGAGTGTAGATATGGGTATCGTCTTGAAATTTTATACTTTTTTTAGGACGGCGACAAATAAAATAATAAAAATTTTAAAGGAGAAGACATGGCGTATAGGGACAAATACGAGGTTTTGGGTACTATCGTCGCTTTGGCCACGAACGGGCTTAGTGTCTACAAGAAAGGCGATGACGAAGGGCAGATCAGCGGCGGAAGCATCGGCGATGTCGTGGTTAGGGCTAAGGGTGAGGATGGCTTTGCCTCCGTGAGCATCATAGGCGAGCAGGAGTGGGAGGCTATGCCGCAAAACGAGGCGGCCGAGGCTGAGATGAAGCAAGCCACATCCAGTGCGAAAAATCTCGCCCCCGAGCTAGCTAAAGCCAAAAACGAGATTGAGCGTTTGAAGGCTGAAATTTTAGAGGCCAAAGGCGAGGCGGAGCGTTTCAAAGAGGAGTGCGCAAATTTGCAAGACCGCATAAGCGAAGCCGCAGGCGAAAACATGGCGTTAACGCAGAAAGTTTCGCAGCTTGAGACTGAAAACAAAAAACTAAAAGAGGCGGCCAAGAAAGCAGAGAAGAGCAAGGCCGATAATGCGCCTAAGGCAAATGAGCCGCAAGGTCTAAATTTAGGAGGTAATGAATAATGCCGGACGTATATGATCAGGATTTGGAGGGGTTAGCGGCCGCAGAGGAGACGCAAACGCAGGAAGCCGAGGTGGCCGTAAAAACCGCAGCAGATAAGCCACAGGTGCAGGCGGAGGCCAAAGCGCCCGCTGCGGCGAGCACGGACGACTCCGTAAAACTCAATAAAGAAGAGTACGCGGACTTTCAAAGAATGCGTCAAGCTGCGCAACTTTCGCAGATGGAGACAGATTTTAGGAAGAGTTACCCTGATTTTGATATGCAAAAAATCACGGACAAAATTTTAGAGATCGACGAGAAAAACCCCGGCGCAGGCGACGCGCTACTCACTCCGGTCGGGCTTGAAAACGTCTATCTAAAATTTTTTCACGGCAAGGCGCAGGAGCAGACGGAGGATGAATTCAACATAGCGCGTGGGACAGGCGGCGGCGTGAGCGTAAAAGAGCTCATCGGCAAGATCAACAAAGGCGAGGCTAGCGATAGCGAGAAGCTGGCCTTTTATTCAAGATTCTTTTAAGGAGTAAAAAATGCCGGTAAAAACAGGACTAATGACTACAGAAGAAGCGTTTGGAAGCTCAGGCGCTCTTTTAGAAAAATCAATAAAACAAATAGGGTGGGAGACGACTCCTTTTTATAGCGCGATTTCGCTTGGCGCTCCAATAGATAGGACGTCAAGGGCGGCCATGGGGCACAAGTGGAGCTACGACGAGTTGCCGGACGGCGATTTAAATAACGCCCACGCAGAGGGTGGACCGAAGGCGGCTGCAAAGTACTATACGGGCGGCAGTCTAACAAATCACTTTCAGATAGTTAAAAATACCTACGGCGTTTCCGGCTCGCAAAAACCTACGACCGACACGCAAGGCAAGGATAGCCTAGCAAAGCAGGGAGAATTTAGCTCTGTAGAGCATAAAAAGTCTATCGAAAAGATCTTACTCTCCGGTCAAACGGCGGTTCAGAGGGTTAATGGAGGCGGCTCTCCGGTAGTAGGCAAATGCGGCGGGCTAAAGAGCTTTTCTACCGCCGTCAATACGATCGATGCTACGAATACCGATCTAACGATGCAGATGATAAGAAATCTGTTTAAAATCGGCTGGAGCAAGGGCAGACCGTATGAGTTTATGATGGTAAACGATAAGCAAAACGATAGGCTGCTAGATATCCTAGACAAGATCAAGCAAGCAAACATGACCGAAAAATATTTAGAGAGCGAAGTGCTAGCGGTAAGAAATACATACGGCCATGTAAAAGTACTGCTAAATCCGTTCCTTGAACAAAACGAAATCATCGCTTTTAGAAGCGACGATATTTTTAAGGTGAATTGGCGCCCTATGGAAATCAATGAGTTGCCGACCAGTAACGACGCGGTCGAAAAGGAAGTGCTGAGCGAATTTACGCTTCGCGTGTGCACGCCGGTGGCGTTTGCTTGGCTTAAAAATCTGAAAGTTTAAGCGAAGGTCGTCAGCCCCGCTTAACCGAGGAGTAAAGATGACTTTTTCGGAGTTCAAAAATACATACGAAATCAATACTCGTCGCGGCGTAAAAATATGCGGCGACGATGAATTTCGTCTACTAATGGCCCGGACGGCCGCAAAAATACACCGTGCCATAACCGTCCTGGAAAAAATAGAAACGGACGATAGAAATATAAGCGTAGACTACTATCTCTCAAAAAAATACTTCGTAGCCAAATTTCGCCCGCCGCTTGCGGGAACGGATGAAATAGACTACGAAGACGAGAGCCTGCTGGCGGCTCTAGGCTACGGCATCGCCGCGGCAAGAGCCGGAGACGACAAGGATCGTTTTAAATTTAACAAATTATACCTCGCGGCTCTTTGCGAATACGAAACGAGCAACTTTGACGACCTAAGTTGCGACCTGGAAAGCGCGCTTGGAGCCAAAGGGTACGCCAAGCCGTACGAGATCGGCTCTGAGGTCGGGACGTATTTTATTTGGGATGAGGAGTTTTTAAACAATTTAGACTTTTATATGGCCGACCGCGTGAAATGTAAAGGCCTAAGTTGTAGAAAGTTCATATATAAATTTATGGATTTTCAAAACGGCAAATATCAAGATAGGGCCGATCTAGCGGACCTGGATAGAGTAATGAGGGCAAGGATAAGACCGTAGCTGCCCAAAAACACAAGGAGAAAAAATGCAAAACGAAAAAGAATTTACGCAAATTTGTAAGGAAATTTTGGCTCTTAGCCAAAAGGTCAAAGAGCTAAATTTGAGCCGCTTGGAAACGATCTCGGTGGAGATAAAGCTAGCTAAAAACAGCTTTGACGACAAAAGCGGGGAGATGGACGCAAAGATAGCGGAATTTGGCAAAATAGCCGAGCGTTTAGAGTCGCTAAAAGAGTCTATAGCTAAAGCAGAAGAGCTCATAGCTAAAATCAAAGAAGGCGGCGCCGGTGGCGTAAGCGAGGAAAAGACAAAGCAACTAATAAGCCAGGCCGTGGACGGGCTAACGAGCGCGGTAGAAGAGCTAAAGCAAAAAACGCCTATCGACGACGCGGCGGCGGCGGCAGACAAGACGTATTCAAGTCGTAAAATAGAGGATACCTTTGTCAAAAAAGGCGAATCTGCAAGCGGCGGGGTAGACGAAGCTAAAGTAAACGAGCTAATCGACGCAAAAGCTGCAAATTGGGCAAACAAAGATGAGCTGGCGGACAAACTATCGGCAACTATATACGAGCAAGATAAAAAAACACTAGCAACTAAGCTTGATGTAGCTAATGCTGTAGACAATAAAATAGATACAACTACATTAAACTCTGCTCTTGGTGGACTTGCAACGGCACTTGAGAACAAAATATCTACGCTCGCCGCCGCAGCCGTCACGCAGTCTGCGCTAAGTAAATACACCAAAGCGCAAAACATAACGAGCAATACGATAGATTTTACGCAGGGCGTAAATTTCGTCGGTCAAAATATCTCGGGACAGCTTACGGCTACCAATATTGCAGTAGAGCAGAATAGAGGAAAAAGCGGGCTGATATATATCCACGGCAATGGGATTACGAGTCTTTCGAGCGATTTTCAAATAATTAATCCCGACGATGCTACTTACGGTAAAGGCTATGTCTTTTTGTCTTATTTTATCAACCCGTTTGACAATAAAGTCATTGTTCAATTTATCAAAAAGGCTGCGTAATGTTAAAAGGCGCATTTTTTTTCGGAGGTAAGGCTAAAGAGCCTTATCCGGACGTGTCAAGGGTAGATCCTGACGGGAAAATAGTTTGGGGGAAAAGAATACCTGAAAATTTTACCGCCAATATAAGAACACAAATACCTCAATGGCATAAAAACAAACTAGATATATCTCAAGTAACGCATATTGAAGACAATAATTTTAACAATTTTTTTAATTTTAGGGCTCTTGGGGTTGGACCTGATTTGGTTTTTCCAAACCTTATTTCGATAGGTATAAACTGTTTTAACAATTTAAATAGTATTGACCGAGTGATTATATCAAAAGTTACAAATATAAAAAACTGTTTTAATGACGGTAGCCCTTGGTTTATCCAGATGGATCAATTAAATAGGATCTCTGGCGAGAGTTTTTCTAACCTTCGCACTGGAGATAACTTATTTCTGCCTTCTTTGGAAATTATTGAGGGGTCCAGTTCTTTTGATAATTTTTCAAACGTATTTTTCATTAACTTCCCGAAATTAAGAATGGTAAGCAATAACAACTTTTATTCTATGAACTCAGGGCTAAAACAATTTCTCGTAAGCTCTTCTATAACGGCTGAGAGTGAAAGAAATTTAAGAAAATCACTGCCTTCAAAAGCCGTACTAAGAAAGGAGTAGCAAGATGAAACTAACACTAAAACAAAAACTTCAAGTAGCAAAAAACGTAGCGGTAGAGATACCGCTTGAAATTTTGCAGTTTCTCGTCGTGCCTATCGCTTTGATTTTTTGCGGTAAAGAAGACGAAAAACTGCCAAGATGGGCGGCGTGGTTTGATGACCCGGACTACGGCATCAATGGCGATGACGGCTGGAGAGGCGAACACTTCCCGAACGGCAAGAACCGCACGTTTTTTGCGCGCCTTTGCTGGTTGTATCGCAACCGCATAGGCGTATTCAGCGCGAAGTATCTGGGCGTGCGAGTCGAGGACATAGACGCAAATACGGTGCGCACTCAAGGCGACGCGCTAGCAACATACAACAAAGGGCAAAAATCAACCGAGTGCCTCGTAACGTGCAAGATGAAAGACGGGACGGAGCGTTTTGGCTACTACCGCGAGATACGCTACGGCAAATCAAAATGGTACTGCCGCATCTATCTAGGCTGGAAGCTAATGGACATCGTCGGTATGCGTGAGGATAACAAACACACGTATATGGACGAGAATGACAAAAAGGTGCTTCAGACGGTGTGGGCGATAAACCCGTTTAAAAGGATAAAACAATGAGCGCATCAATGAAATTTGCGGTTATCGCGACGGCTATTTTGGTCGTAGTCATCACGGTAAATTTGCTAAAGGGGGCGTGATGAATTTTCTGATCGCAAACAAGCTTTGGCTAATCGTAATCGGCGCTCTTGCGGGCATAATGCTAGGGCTTGGGGTTGAAATTTGGAAGTTAAGAGGCGACATCAAAGAAGCAAAAGCTGGGCTAGAGACCGCGCAAAAAGAGCTAGCGATAAAAGAGGCGAACCTGCAAATCTCGGCGGCAAATTTAAGCGAGTGCAATGCAAAAATAGACCTGCAAAACGCAAAATTTAAGGAGCTTGAAACCAAAAAGCCCGACGTAAAAAAGACGCAAGAAAAAGCAAGAAGCAAATTTGAGAGCATAAAGCCACTCGTAACGCAAAACTGCGAGGAGAAGCTAGAGCGATGCGAAAGGATATTTGATGAGCTGGCGCGCTAAGATCGGACTTTTTTGTATCGTCCTATTGTTTTTTGGCTGCGCGGGCAAAGAGCTGCAGGTGATCACTCAAACAAAATATCAAGACGTGTATATCGCCGTGCCTTGCATTGACGAGATGCCGCAAAAACCGGAGCGCAACAGAAGCGATCCGGACAATCAAAGAAAAATCGCGGAGTATTTTAAAACCTGCGAGGACTTGCTAAAACAATGTGTGAGAGGTGCGAAATGAGCGAACTAGTCATCAGAAAGATCATGGGGCTTAGAATCAGCAAAAAAAGAGCACTAGAGATAGCTCTATCCATCCTGCTGGCCTTGATTTTCGGGGCGGCGATAAGATGAACTTTCCCGGCAAAGAATACCTGTATCTTTTTTGGGTATTGGTAGTAGGTGCTATCGGCGGCATATTAGGACTACTAGATGAAAACGGCAACCCCAGAAACCGTCGCACTTTGCGCGCGCTATTGGCGGGCGTTCTTACGGCGATGTTTCTTTGCTGGATTACGTTTGTAGTCGCAAACCATTTTATACACGACATAGAGTTTTCTTTAGCTATCGGCGGGGTTATAGCGTTTATGGGTGGGGACTGGGTGCGTAGAAAAATCGACAAAGCCGCGAATAAAAAAATAGACGGGCTGGGCGATGGCGGCTACGGTAGAGGGTATGACGACTACGGCGGAAGTTTTAGACACGAAAATTTTGATGATGAAAGGATGGAAAATGGCAAATTTTAACGAAGCGTTTCAAATTTTGATGAGATTGGAGTTTTCTCGCCCCGAGAATGCGCTAGATAGAAATCCGACCGAGAACGGGTGGACATTTATGGGAATATACCAAGACGCCCACCCACACTGGGCAGGCTGGGACGAGATACTAGGCACGGTAGCTCTTGGCGGAAATATCGAGAAAATATCCCGCGCGCTATACGCTAGTGAGAATTTGCGCGCGCAGGTGCGAGCATTCTATAAAGAGGCATATTGGGATCGTATGAGGCTTGATGAAGTCACTAGCCAACTCAAGGCAAATGAGATGTTTATTTTCGGCGTGAACGTGGATGTGAGACCTGCCGTAAGAGTTACGCAGCAGTTGGTGGGGGTCGTTAATGACGGCATAGTGGGCGATCAAACGATAGCGGCGATAAACCGATATGACGAGGAGCGATTTGACAAGCAATTCGACCGCGCCGAGCTTGAATACTACAACAAGTTGATAGAGAAAAATCCGCGGTTAAAAATCTACGCCAACGGCTGGAGAAATAGAGCTTTGGCGGTGTGACGCGCCGGACGGGAAAGTTTGGAGGCAAGCCCCGACGAGGAGTAAAACGGGTCCCCGCCACAAGGCAGGGCTTTTTGCTTCGTGCGTGGCACTCGCAACGAGACTACGCTACGAAGAGTTTGGCCAAGTTTTAGAAAACTTGCCGCAGGCGGAGCTTTGCTCCGACGAGGAGTAAAGATGAATGCATATTATGAAAAGACCTTTGTCGTGGGTAGCGCGTTTGGGCTAGATATCGCGTATTTTGATCATTTTAACAAGCCGCTAGTTTTTGACTCCAAATTTCGCATCGTAGACCTCGTGTTTGAAAACATCAAAAGCGGCGCGAAGCTAGAGCTAAAAAATATCGGCATGGTAAAACAAAATCACGTCGTAATATTTGCCGAGGCTAGCGCTTGGGATAACGCGCAGGAAGGGTTTTATAAAAACGACATCAGCGATAGTTTTGGCTACGGCGGAGCATGGCATGCGTATGCGGTATGGCTACGCCCGCCGTTAGGGAACGATGCGATGTGTGTAATGCGCGGCAAGGCAAAACTAGTGCAGGCCGCATGGTAAATTTAAGGAGCGAATATGTCAGATATTAATAAAACCATAGCATATATAACGCCCGATTATCTCGAGGTTAGGCCTCTTGGATTTAACCCGGAAGCGGGGATAGGCGGCAGGGACGACGACGACGGCACAAACGCGCCCGTGCCGTTTAACCCGTTTGATCATATCAGCGAGCTTGAACGTATCATCGAGGATTATCTAGCAAAAGAGAGAACCTTCGATAATCAAAATTTGCGAGATAAGCTGCGCGGCACGATCAAGGCCCTTGAAGAGCTAAAAACCGAAGTCAAGGCGATCAACGGCCAGATTTCGGCGATGGTCAAAAATAAGGACGTCGCCGTAACTACGGACAACGAAGCTCTGGCACAGGCGATACAACAAATCAATGCAAAATTCGGCGAGATCAATGCTAGCATAGATCTGCTGAAGCAAGCCTACGCAAGCGAAAATAACGCGATAGCTCAAAAATTCGAGCAACTTAAGGCGAGTTTGCCCGGCGAGCTAACAAACCAAATCACAAAAAACGTCGAAACCAAGGTAGAAAAAGGACTGGATGGCAAAATCAGGTCTATGACGGCAGACATGACAAGTCTCATCTCCAGAGCCGAAACCGAGCTTGTGAAGGTCACGAATGCCGCGGCTATCGCGACGGCGGCAAAAGAGTATCTAGCCAAAGTCAAATCCCTGATCACGGACAAGCAAGGCAGAATCACGGGCTGGCAGTTTAGCGATGGGAGTGGGCAACAGAGCAAATTTGAAGTCATGGCGGATAATTTTCGTATCGCAAACTCGAGCGGAACGTATACGCCGTTTCAAATCATCGGTAGGAAAATATATTTTAGCGGCGACGTGGCATTTGATCAATTCAAGCAAACCAACACGATCATAAAAATCGAGCGTTTTGAAAACAACTCTGCGGCCAACAAAATCATCCAAGCAAACTTTAACTCCAAGACAAACGCCTGCATAGTGCTCTATAACGTATCTGATTTTTCTAAGTCTCACGTAGCGTTGCTCGGAAGGGCAAGCAATGGGGCGTTTAACGACAAATTTTTGATGGGGCCAAACAGTGCGGCTGTGATGCTATATCTCAACCAGCAAGATCTAGTAGAAAGGTAGCTTGTATTGCTTTGCTATGCTTCCCTGCGGAGTAAAAACAAACAGGTCCCCGCCGCGAGGTAGGGCTTTAGGGGTTTGCAAAGGGCGTAGCTCTTTGCCCGTAAGGACGGGCCTCGCTCGTCCGCGGAGTAAAAATAAAAGGTGAAACATGTATTATTTTCTAGACGAAGATGGTGTAATCATAGGTAGCGGTACCGAAAAACACGCCGCGTATAAAAACGTCGAAGCGGCCAAAGTGGATATCCCAAACGGACAAAGCCCATACGGCTACGCTCTTAAAAACGGTAAATTTGAGCCGAGCGAAGGGATGAAGGCGGCTGCAGCGGCTGAGCAAAAGGCGCAGATAAAAGCGCTCAAAGAAGAAGAGATCGCGAGTATCGTCGTAAGGACGAAAAGCGGGCGTAAATTCAAAGGCGACGAGAAGTCTCAAAGCAGAATGAGCCTAGCCCTAGAGCGCGCTCGTAGGCTTGGGCTTGAGGCTTTAGAGTGGAAACTAGCGGGCGGCGAGATCGAGCTAATAACACATGAAGAGCTTGAAGAGGCGCTAAATTTGGCCGTGGACAAAACCAGCGAGATAGAACTATGCCGGTAAGCGACGAAGACTTTAACGCGCTCAAAAATAGCGTGCGTGCGCTGGAAAACCAAATAGATACGCTTCGAACGAGTATCGGCGGGATAGAAAGCAGAATCGACGCCCTGCAAAACTCTATGGACGCGAAATTTAGCGCCGTTTCAAAAAAGCTGGACGGCGCAGACAAAGAGATAGACGAACTAGAAACGCAGGCTAGCCTTGCAAGATCAAACCTAAACAAACTCAAGCGGCAGATAAAGGGGCTGTAATGGCGCAAAAAATCAAAATAAAATACGATGAAAAATACATAGAAAATTTTAAGAAAATTTTGGCGGCGGCGACTTGCGTAGATTCGCCGTTTGTAAAAACCACGCAGTATATCGATAAGGAATTCGACAACTACAACATTGACGACGAAGTGAGGGCTAGAACCATCTCTGGGCTACTCGCGGATCTATCCATAAATTTCACTCAAAACGCTATGCAAAACGCGATGGAACTAGCGCAAAAAGAGCTGACCTTCGATCAGGAGCTGCGCGCGCTAGAACTGCGTAACCAAGGGCTAGAAAAAGAACTCGAAGCGCTCGAGCTAAAAAATAAATACATGAAAGAAAAACACCCGCTAGAGATGGACCAGCTAAGGGCGCAAAACGATCTCACGGCTGCACAGATAGAAAAAATCAAAGCCGAGCAAAAGCTGGCCGAAGAGCAACACAAGGCCATCGAGCGGCAGGTGAAAGACAATCGTATCATCAAAGCTACGTCCATCCTAGGCGACTTTTTGCAAAACCTCGCCCAGCGCGATCTGATTCCTCCGGCATCGATGAACGAACATTTTTTCAATCTGCTCGCAGCTATCACCAAAGGCGACGACATCGCCGCAAAAGCGATAGCGGACTACGAAATCAAAAAAGGCAAATAGTTTGCCACCAAAAGGCTAAAAAATGGGGAACCCCACTCGTGGGGCTTTAGTTTAGTCAAGTTTTTCTAAAACTTGCCGCAGGAGGGGCTTAGCCCCGGCGAGGAGTAAAAAATACAAACATACATAGCGTTTAACGACATTTTAAACGTCACTAATCCTGAAGATAGCGACGTATTTTCTTTTATGGCAGGCTCTGCGGCGTTTGATTATCTATTCGCCGGCGGCTCGGCGTATAGCCCAAGCTTTGAGCCTATGCCAAATCTCGCATCTCTTTTTATCTCTCAAAGCTATTCCCTTACGCTTTCATTGCTTGACCTAAACGAAGACTATGCCGAGCTAGCGCTTCTTCCTATGCAAATTTTGATATTTCGCGAGTGGAACAAAAGAGCTAGAGACGAGGCGGCCGAGGCTGCAGGCGAAGAGATAGAAAACGCGGTAAGCAAGGCGGTAGAAAAAGCTAGAGATATATTGCGCGAGAGAGACAAAGACTTTGCCGGCCCAGAGGGTAGGACGATGGGGCGAAGCGGAGCGGTGAGCGGCGAGTTCTTAAGAGAACTAGCCGAAGAGAGAAAAAAGGGCGCGCTAAGAGCGGCGCTGCAGGGATACACTATGAACAAGTGGGGGCCGCTGGGAGCGATCGCGGCAGGCTGGGCGTACGACGGACAAATCAGCGCGGCCACGATCCACGACGTGGTAACCGCAAGCCTAAAAAAAGAGATAGTTAGCCTCGGCGTGCAGACGCTATCAAAGGCGCTGGGCATAACTTCGGCTTTTGGCACGCTGGCCATAGGCTTAGCGCTGGATAGCCTTTTTACGGAGACGTTTGAGGTGATGAGTGGGCTTGATAATCATTTCGGCTTCGGCGGCGATTTGGCGGGATTTACGAGTAAAGGAGAACCGATGTATGAGCAAAAGATAGATTTTTTGGACGGCGTGAAAAGGTCGCTAGGGTTTGATATAGGCAGGATCGAGCTAGAAAATCAATACGGCCAAACGGTGGGCTACGAGTGGAAAGGCAAGAAATTTGAGTATGCTCGCCCGATAGAGAAATTTAGCGACTACCTAAACACGCCAGCAAGGAATATGGGGCTAACGCGCGCAAATAGATTTATGGACGCGGGCAGCATAATGTCGAGAATGAATCAAGGCTATAGCCGTTCGCAGATAGAAAGGGCGCTAGAAAAGAGCACGTTTGGCTCCGTGGCGGGGTTTAAGCCCGACGGCTTTTCGCCGTTTGGAAGGCAGCTATACTCCGCGGCATTTGACGACATTGCGGACGCAGTCGCTCCGGCGATAGCCAAAACGCAACAAGGCGGTGGCATGCAACGACTCGGAACGAACAAGAATACGTTTGAAGGGTTTGCGGGGTCTAGATTTGGACAAACCGCGTATAACTATCACGGCTATTCGAGATGGGGCAAGACGCTAGGAATGCAAAAATTTAAAGAGGATTACGAGCGCGGATTTTTTGGGAATCGCGAAGTGGGTAGCCGAGGCGGAATCAACGGTACCGGAGCGCACAGCAGAGGCGGCGTAATGGCGGCCGAGGCGGCCGATAAAGCCGGCAAAAGCGGCAGCGTGAGCGGCGCTATGAACTCGGGTCGCGCAAATAGCTCAGGCAACCGCAGAGGTGGAAACATCAGCGGCACGACCGGGAACGGGAAGACAAGCCGCGGCGAGAAATCAAGACAAAGACAAGCCGAGAGAAACTCTGGCGGCAACAAGAGCGGCAAAAAATAATATACGAAATTTAGGAAAAAAATAGGTAAGTTTTTAATCGAAACTTGGGTTTGTGTTTGCCGGCCAAACGGCGGACTTCCGCCCGGTTTTTCGCAAGAACGGCCGGGCATTTTTTAAGAATAAGGAGAGAAATATGTGGGATTGGTGGAAAAATCTTTCAAGCGGGATTAAAAATAATGCCGATAGCTTGCAGGCCGCAGGCGCGCTAGTCGGCGGTCTAGGCAGCGCATATAGCGCCTACAAACAGGGCAAGGCCGCGGATAAAACTTATAAACTAAATCTTGATCTACTCAAAGAAGAAAAGCGTCGCCGAAATCAGGCGCAGCAAAATTTAGAGCAAGGATGGCTAAGCGCGATGAGTAAGAGAAAGGACGAGGAACAATGACCGCGTCGTCTCGCTTTGCCATGCTTCGTTATTTTAAATTTTCGCTCGGTCACTACCGACAAGGTAGCTCCCGTCGCAAAAATTTAAAATGCCTCGCCTAGCTTAGCGATACTTCCGCGTTAAAAAAACGAAAAGGAGTAAAAAAGTGAAATTTAACATAGATTATTTGCGCCCGCCTGAATATAGCAAGGGTGCTGGAATCGGAGCGGGCTTTGCGGCTCTTGGCGATAGTCTCATGAAAATAGGGCAGATCGGCAAAGAGCGTCAAAAAATAGATGACGAAAACGCGCGGTATCAAGAGGAAAAACTCTTTAAAAACGATGAACTAAATTTTAGGAAAAATTCGCACGCAGATGAGATGAAGGCTAAGGCCGATGAGCTGGCGTGGAATAAGGATAAATTCGGCAAAGAGCAGGAGTGGGATAAGTACAAACTAAGTATGGATACTCTAAGGGCGGATAAGGATAGAGCCGTAGACTGGGCTAGGGTTACTTCTACCGACAACTACTACAAAATGCTAGCTCAAAAGCATGCGGACGGCGGCAAAAACCCTAGCGCGGCCGCTAACGTTCCAGAGGGGTATAGTTTGGTAAGCGCAGATGAGATAGCCCCCTTTATCGGCAAAGGCGTTATCCCGGAAGGCAGATTAAAAAAACTAAAAGACGGAAGCTACCTTATAGAAAACGACGTTCTTTTTAAGATGCTAAACGCGACTAAAGAGCAGCAGGGTATAGCTAAATTTCTAAACGACAAGGCAAGCGAAAAACAAAACAAAGAAGTGCCAAGCAGCGTTAACTTAAAAGACTTGCAGCTAGCTCCAAAGGGCGGCAAGGTCGTATCGGACGACAACCATACGACTAAGCCGGGCGGCGCTCCTATGTTTGATATAGAGATTCTAAAAAAGAAAAAGCCGTTGATTTTCGGCGATGAATACGATGGGGCGCTATAATGCCTACGACTAGAGAATTTTTAGGCGACAGCCTAATCAAGGAGCTTGAAGGAGCAGGCTTTTCGCCAGAGAGTATAAATACTTTCGCAAGAAACGAGTATAGGCAAAGAAAGGCTGCGCAGGAAGACAAGCTAAGAAGACTTGAGTATAAGGCTGACGACATGGGCTTGGAAGGCAAGCTTAAAGAGGCGCTAATAAACGGTGAAGTTAGCGAAGAAGAAGTAAGAAACGCACAGAAATTTAAAGATATAGGGTCAATAAAACACGGCTGGGGGCTAGGCGGGGCTAAAACCGTTGCTGGTAACGTAGACGCCGCCGAGCGCGTGAGCGACTTTGTAAATCCGTTTTACGAAGGTCAGCGCGACGAAAAAGGGGACTACGTCTATCAAAACGCCATAGAAAAAGGCTTGCGCCCTAAAATCAAAAGCGTGGAAAGATTGCGAGACGACTACGAAAAGGCTACAGGCGAGATAGCGTGGGGTAGCCGCATAATAGAAGGCATTACTCAAATAGTAGGCGACCCAGTAAATTTTATCAGCGGCTTGGGGTTACTTAGCAAAGGAAGCAAGCTGGCGCAGTTTGGCAAGAAAAGTTTATACTTTGCCGGAACGGGCGCGGCAAGCGGCGGCGTGATGGCTCTAGGCGAGGGCAAAAACGACGAAGAGACGCTAAAAAATATGGGTTACGGCGCGGCCGGAGGTTTTGTTTTAGGACACGCGATAGATCAGAGCGTCCAAGGCATAAGCAAACTCATAGCAAAGCGCCGCGCAAGCAGAGTCGCAAACGAAGCGGACGCGGTAAGCCAGGCCGAAAATAGCGAGTTTTTGCGCGCTACGGACGATCTGGGCGGAAGCGAGATAAAGGCGGCGGACGGAAATAGCGACGCAGCTAGACGCGGAGCGGGCGAGGCCGTAAATACGGAGTCCTTGGCACGGGGCGGCGAAGCTTCGGACGGGGCAATAAAGCAAAGCTCCTCGTCGCAACGCGAAGTCGATGTCCAGACGATGACCGCGCGCGAGTTTGCGACTAGCGAAGCGGGGCTAGATGAAGAGACGGCGGCGAAGGTAGTCAAAGAAGCCGCACAAGGCAAAGAAAAAAGCGACTTTGTAGACGCGGATACTTACGCGGATATAGTTAAATTTAAAAACTTTGAAAATCAAAGAGACTACGCTAGAGCTTACGGCGAGCAAATAGAAGTGGCAAAACAAAGCCTAGAGAGCGCGCGCGAGCAATCGGCCGTAAGATACGCCCAGACTCAAAAAGCTATCAACGAATATCAAAAACAAGGGATGTCCGCAAGCGCGACGAGGGAGTTAATCAACGCTAAATTTAAACCCAGCGCGGACGAGATAAACTATACGAGAGCTTATAACGACGGAGCGGACGTAGATCCTAGGCTTGCGGGGCAAGGGATATTTTACGCGATTGAAAAAGATATCGCGGCCCAGGCCTATACTCCGGAAATTTACGCCGCAAGGCTAAAACAAAGAGGTTTTTCGGACGAGAGCGCGCAGGCCTTTACGCAAGCTTACGTAAAAAAAGATATAAATATCGCCAAAGACTGGGCAAACGGCAAAGCGGCCGAAGTTTATGAAAACGACGTCCGCGCGCAAGTCGCAAGCGAAATCAAGGCCAAAAACGAGATAGAGGGCGAAGGCTGGACAATGAAAGACGGCGGGACGGCAAAGCAATACGCCGAACATAAATTTGAGCCTGAAAAATGGATAAACGATTTAAGCGGCGTGCTTAGCGACGAATGGATAGCAAATTTAAAGAGCCTAGCGTTAAAGCATCCCGAAATGTTTAAAAGCGAGGCGGACGTATTTCGCGTAATCAAAGAGATAAAAGATAACCCTACGCATTTTTTTAAGAACAATAGAGACGACATAGCGTTAGTTTCAAAAATTCTAGATGACGGAAGCATCGGTAAAGTAGGCATAGTAAAAGACAGCGGCAAGGTGGGACACGTATCAAAAAGCTCAAATAAAAAAGAGCTGAAAAGATTGCAAGACGTAAATAAGAAACAGCTAGGGGTAGGGGCGCCTCACCCTACACTTCGATCAAGCGTCAGTCCGCTAGCCGAACAGAAGGCTGGTGCGAATGCACATTCCCTAGCTAATGAATCCATTATATCCCAAAAAGGAAATTTAGTCAATGAAAAAGAAGCTAACGGACTACGAGATAGCGTTTCTAGTGTCGGCGATAATGCAGGCCGAGCAGGCGGACGACAAGCAGGCGATGAGCAAATACTACGCCAAGGCCGACGGGATACTGCAAATGCTAGCCAGACAAAGCGGCCAGCCCAGAGCGATGAGCAAGTGGAGCAGCCAGGAGCCGCTAAAGCAGATGGCCAGACTAATGCCGCAGCTGCAACAAAGCAAGTGGTGGAAAAACAAGGAAGCGGCGCTAGCATCGGCGGCAGGTTAGCGGCAAACTCAAACACTCATCTAGGTAGCGGCCTGGTAGCCGGAACTCTAAACTCCGTAGACGAGGACGGAAATTTTAGCCCTGAAAGGTTTGCCGCGGGATTTTTGGCCGGACTCGTAGGCGGCAAAGCCATAGCTACGGGTCTAAGAAAAATGACGCCGAAGCTTTATAATCAAATCCTAGGTGCGGCCGAAAAGATGCCGCAGATGGCAAATGGCAATCCGCGTCTTTTAGGCAAGCTCTACTCAAACGGTAAAGACGTAAGTTTAAATTCCTTTGCCGGGCAAAAAGCGATCACGGCAAACGTCGGCAAACTAGATCAAGCTAAAGCAATGCTCGAAAAGGGCGCGGACGAGGTAGAAATTTGGCAAAAGACGGGATGGTTTAAGGATAAAGACGGGGCGTGGAAATTTGAAATAGGCGATAGCAATGCAAGACTAAATCCAGAGTTTCAAAGCGGAGGAAGGCTAGGCGAGCTACTAGATCACGAGGAGCTATTTAAAGCCTATCCCGAGCTAAAGGACGTTACGGTCGTAAAAATAGGGGGCGCAACACCACAAGATGCTGCATATAGCGTAAAAGACGTAGCTCAAAAAGAAAAGCGCGGGATTTACAACGTAACCTACAACGATAAGACGGCGACGCTCATTAAGCATGATTTAGATAACGTAGAAAGCGCCTTAAAATATACTATAGGAAATAAAGACAAAGGCGCTAAGCACATAAATATAAGGCACATGAAGGACGAGAGCGCGGAAGGCTACGTGACGCAAAACGAGCTTTTAAACGTAGGCAAAAATATGCGCGAATACTTAGCTAAATATGAAGAGCCGTTTATAAACAAACGCAACGCTAGAATTTACGAATGGCAAGACGAAAGAGGAGTGAGATTTAGGCTAGTAGCAAGTAACAAGAGCGGCGAAGGAAGGGGGTTACCGTCCGGCAAGAGCCGGAACCTTTCCCCAATTACTAATGACCTTCGCCCAGCCGCTAATGATGGGTTAGACCCAAACGGCAGCCTTGAAGAGATTATAACCTTTTACTCTGATAGAAATCTTAAAGGTAGGATGAAGTTTGAAAATCCAAAGGTCAAATACGACGTAAATTTGAGCGAGTGGCACAAAGATAGCGCGCCCGTTACGAAAAACGCCGACGGAAGCCCGAAAGTGTTTTATCACGGAAGCAACGAGGGCGGGCTCAATATTTTTAAAAGACAGCCTGAAGGCAGCGGCTACGGTTTTTGGTTTACCACAAGTCAAAAGCAGGCGAACGAATATGCAAGCGCCGAGCTGATACCCGGTTATTTAAAAATCACAAAACCTTTTGAAATAGAAAAAATAAATGATTACGATACGTTAAAAAATATTTTCGGGCTAAGTGAGAAGGCTTTTAAAGAGTTCCAATCCGAACGTCAAATTTGGCGAAAGGCTATGGAAAAACTAAGGGTGCGCGAGTTTAGGATAGCCGATAAAGATCATTTGGGATTTATGCTGTACGATAAAAACGGCGACTACGTTCAAACCCCCAATCAAATGCTAGTTCATGACGTACATACGCTAAGAGACGCAGGCAACGACGAGTTGGCACATTTTGTTTACGATAAATATTACGACAGATACGTCACGGGTGAAGTAGACGTTTTAGCCGCCGTACTAAACAAAAACGACTACGACGTAGGCAAGAATTTTTTACGGAATAAGCTAAAAAGGGCGGGCTATGACGGTATAAAAATCGACGATAACGTAATCGTCGTCTTTGATAGCGCGCAAATCAAACACGTCAAAAACAACGGAAACTTTAGCGATAGCCCAAATATTTACAAATCAGGGGCGGAAGGGTATTATGATCCGGCGCGTAACGAAATAGGGCTAAGCGATCTTGGCGACAGATCAACGCTTATGCACGAAGTGCAGCACGCTATACAAAAGATAGAAGATTTTGCGAAGGGTTCGGGCGCTAAAGGTGAAAACTACCGCCTAAGCCACGGCGAAGCAGAAGCTAGAAACGTGCAAAATAGGTTAAATTTAGACGGCAAAGCCCATCCGCATGAGACTTTTGACGTGAACCCAAACGAAACGATCGTAAGCAAAGAGGACGGTATAAGCTATAGTCGCAAGATAGAGGAGATAAAGCGCGAACATCCAAACGTAGAGCGCGAGCTAGATGAGAGTATAGCGGCGATGAGAAGAGAGAGCTTTAACGACTCAAATTTTAAAGATGGGTTGATAAGTAAATTTGATACAAAAGAGATAATTACCCAAGAGCTCGGCAAAAGCCTAAATCTAAGCGACAAACAGCTAGCCGTCCTAAAAAACGATATCAAAAATGCGGACTTTAAAGTAATCAACGAAAGCAAAATCTACTTTGACAAGATCGGCAAAGACGGGGATAAGAAGAGATTTTTCGTCGATATCGCAGAGGATGGAAGCCTAAGAGTGGACGGGTATAGCAAAAAGGATATAGATAGCATCCCTGTAAAGCAAAGCGCACTGGAGGAGCTCGCAGGCGTCGGCGACGCGGCGAGGCTAAAAAATATGAGCTTTGAGGTAAAGGCGGCGTATCGCAACGAGCTAGATCCTATCAAAAAAGAAGCGATACTAAAGACTGCCGAGCTAAATAAGCTAAAGAAAGCAGCGCAGAGCGGAGATAAGGCGGCCGCGGCTAAATTTGAAGAGTTTAAGGCAAAAAATTTAGACGAAAACGGGAATATCAAAGACGGGCTAAGTCTGTGCTAAACTCGTCCAAGGAGTAAAAATGAGTAATGAAAAATGTCCACTAAAACAGATCCAAGAAAGATCGGGGAAGCTGCTCGATCGCTGGGCGCTCAAAGTAGATAGCGCCTTTGAAAAAGCGGGCGAAAAGCTGGACGAGGCCGCAAAGTGGGCCGACGAAAACATCCCGTTTGCGGGCAAGCTGCTAGACGTCAGGGATCACGCCAAAGAGATCGACGAACTGCTAGGCGAATACCGCAGAACCACTGCGGCGATATACGCACAAGCAGGGCAGTTTAAAGAGTATCTAGGCAAGCTAAGCCTAGGCAACAGAAAGGCGATGTTTAAGGCGCTAGACGGCGAGACGGATGCTAGCGAGCTGCCCGAGCACGTAAGGCCGCTATACGAAAAGGTGCGTAAGACCATCGACGACGGTGCGCAGGCTCTAGTGGACGCCGGGGCGCTAGAGTCAAAAAACGTCATCAAAGACTACGTCAAACACTACTACAAAAAGCACCTAGACGAGGCCAAAGAAAACGGCCGTATCGCAAAGGCGCTCAGACAAAGCAAATTTTTTGCCAGAAAGCAGATGAGCTGGGAGCAAAAGCAGCTAAGGCAGATCGAGGACGATGCGGCCTTTGCGGTAACAAACACGATCCTGGAGCAAAAAAAGCAGCTGCTTAAAGCTCAAACATTAAAGCTTTTTGCGGACAAATTTGCAAAAGACGCGCCGCCTGAAGGAGCTGAGGGGCTAAACTGGACGAGGATAAGCGACGAAAGCGCGGGCGGCGGTATAAAAAAATACGGAGCGCTTGCGGGCAAATATGTCCCTGAAGACGTCGCCAAAGCTCTAAGTGAGGCTGAGATGCTAGGGCGCGAGATGGCTAAATTTAACGGCGCATACTACAAACTGATCGACCATATCAAGGTAAACGTAACGGTAAAAAATCCTTTTACGCATCTTTATAACTTCGGTTCGAATATGGCGCTGGCTTTTTTGCACGGAGACTTCGTTGAAGCGGTCAAAACTACGGCCGCGTGGATAGGCGGGAGCCGGCAGTTTAAAAAATGGGAAAATTTAGCCAACTCGCTAGGTCTTGATAGCCACCTAAGCGACCTTGAGGGGCTGGTGCGTCCGCTACAAAGCGACTCAGGCGGTAACATCCTAACAAAAGCGCTAAAAAACGCGTATATGACCGAGGGTAGTTGGACCGGTGACTGGGCTAGATATCTATACTCGATGGAGGATAAGGTATTTAAGATCGCGAGGTTTAAGAAAAATTTAGAGCTGATCGCTAAAGACAAGGGTTTTGACGTAAACGACTTTAGCAAATTTAGCCCAGACGAGCTAAAGGCGGCGATGAAAGACGCGCAATACTCCTACGTGGACTACTCAACTCACTTCAACGGCACGCTAAAACTGCTGGATAAAAGCGGAGTGCAGCCGTTTCTCCACTATGCCGTAAAATCGACTCCGATGGTCGTAAAGGCTGCGCTAAAGCGTCCGGATAGATTTTTAATGATGCAAGCCATGCTAGCCTACGGCGGAGGCAGCGCATGGCTGGGGGCGGATAACGAAAACGACAACCTAGCAAAGCCTGAGTGGGCCGAGAGCGGCGCACTGCCAAACCTGGTGGGCGTAAAAAGTTGGATGAGGGTGGGGAATACGGACTGGTATTTTAACTCCGGGCGTTTGGTACCGGGCTTTAGGTTTGACGGATTTGACAAGCTAGAGTTTAACGGAGGCTTCGTCGGCGGCGCCATAAACATAGCAAGCGGCAAAAGTACGCTAGGATATAAGATAGAGGGCGAAGAAGACTCGGCCGCCGAGAAAATAACCAAAAGAATACTCGAGCTAACCAAAAGCTACTTCCCGCCGATCTCTCCGCTGGGCCGCTACGGCCAGCAGCTAGGCGCGCAGGCAACGGCTGATGTCACGGGACTAGACGTCGCGCCTAAAGACTACAACAAAGACAATCTAGGATACGGCGGGATAATGGCAAGGGGCGTGGGCGTAAGAAGGTTTAACAAAGAAAAAGAGTACGGCAAGGAGCTAAAAAAGGCTCGCAAGGAGTACGAGCAGTTCGTGCCGGTCAAAGTGCCCGACTCTAAAGATGCTGATAAAGTCGCAAAGGCTAAGGCTCACAACGAAAAGATCGCAAAGCTAAGCGTGCAAGATCTGCGCGAGGCTAAGGCTAGGGCGGAAGCTAAATTTAAGCGTATAAAAGATGCCGCGGCCGCAGACGGCGTGAAGCTGGATATCGAGCTGCTAAAGCAAGGCAAGCAGGGCGGCGGGGCTTTTGGAAGCTTTAAATTTAAGTTTGGGGAGTGATCGATTTTCTTTACTTTTTTAGAAATTTGAGCTATAATGAGTCCGAAGTTAAAGGCGAGAGCTTCTCTTTCTCGCCGTTCTCGTTTAAATATCCTATTAAATCCTCATGAAAACATCCCATAATATCGTCTAAAAAGATACTCAAATTTTGCGGCATTATGCCCGTCACTTCCCCGTTTCTTAGCGTGCTCACGCGAGGTTTGCCGTCGTTGGTTTTATATAAATTTTCAAAGTGAAAAGCGCGGTTTCTAATCGAAACCAAAAGATCGAGGCATATCCTGACTTTGTAAAAATTTCTTAGCTTGGTTTTTCTATTTGTCTTTGAGTATTTGCGAAAATCCACGCCTCTAAGGTCTAAAACCAGGTTATGAATGCTGCGGCGGTTGATGAGCTGCGCCCAGTAGCCGAAGGTCTGATGAGAGATAAACGCGCCATCGTTGATGTCCAAAATCTGCGCGACCCTGTTTCTAGTCGCGATCTCGATGATGCCCAGCTTTGGCGCTAACTCGCGGATAAGCAAAAAATTTGCCCTGTGCTCGTCAGCGCTTGAGTATCCGGCTAGTCTGTCTTTAGAAAATATCGCCCCTAGTTCATCTTGGTTCATCTACAGCCCTTTATGCAGTTTGCGCGATTTTAGCCAAAATTTGCTTAAGCTCGGTCGTGCATACGGAGTATTAAATAGGCCAAGCGATGCGGCGACTGGGGCGCGGTTTGGCATTTCCTTTTACGGCGACGGCGCAAACGCGAACGCGCAAAACAGCCGAAGCAAGTAATGAGATAATCCCTCGGGGCGGGGCGAGTGCGCGGGTTTTGAAAGCCAAGCCCAGCCCGTTTTTGATATTTTGCGCGGGTTGGCGAGAAAATAGGCGGACATGGCGGTTTGCTCGGTCGGCTTTTACCCGGAAACGGCTTAAGCTTCGTGAGCCGAAAATCTGCAAAAAGCGGGTTGAAAATTTAGTAACGAAAGAATACTTTTCAATACTACTTTTTAAAAAGTGCCTAAAATAGGGCGTTTGCGTACGGTAAAGAAAAGCGGCTTAAGGTTGGGGCGGGCAAATTTAGCTAAATTTGTGCAAAAAACGGCGATTTGGCTTAAGGTTAGGGCGGCTTTTGCTCGGGCTGATTAGTTTTATTTTTTAAGCTTTGCGGCGGCGTGGTTGGCAGGCTGGCGGCAGTCGATCGGAGCGAGCGGGTAAATTTAGATGTTATAGGGGGGGCTATGAACCCACTCGCCCCGCGCACTACAATACTACCGTCACCCTTTAAATTTCCAAATTTTCAAACTTTTTTATTATAAAATTTACTTATAATTTCACTTGCAAAGCCCCAAAATGGCGCTTTTTTATCTAATTTGGCCGATACTTTTATGAAACTTTACCTTTTTGTGAGACTTTCTCTTGGGCGCGCCAGCGTTGGGGCTTGTGGCCATGCTCCCCGACGTGCTCGGTTTGGCCTTAGACCCAGCTCTCCTCTTCTACGTAATCATCGTAAATTTCATCATAGCTCTCGTCAAAAAATCGCCCTGCAATGTACTGTAAAATATATGCAGCCGCGTCCATGATATCGTCGCTCTTGCTCTCCGTCTCCGGGTCAAATCCAAGCAGCTGTGCCTCTAGTTCGTCGGTGGCGCTTAAATTTGCATTATGGTAAATTTGTCTTGTGCGGTAGTAGGGCTCTAAATTTGAGATGCGTTTGTTTTTAGAGTTGCCGCCGTGACTAAGCGGGTCTATCGGCAAATTTACGCCAGTTAGTTTTTGGATAGTGTCGATCGTGTAGAAAAAGTCGTTTTGCATGCCGGCCTTTTCTATGCCGATGCGCGTGGGATTAAAGGTGAGGTAAATTTCGATTATCCGTAGGCTTCGCTCAAATGGCGTAAAGTACCCACTCGTGATGTCGATGATAAAAAGCCTATTTTGCCTATCAATCGCAAAGGTAACATAGGCTGTCTGGTCTCTGCCTTTCCCGCTTGATATGTCGGCTACGGTATAAATTTGACACTCTTTTAGCCAAATTTTCTCTCCGTTTTCTAGCTCTATTTTGTTTGCTCGTCTGATTTTTAGCTCTTGTTTATTTACTCCGTCGGTTACCGTAACGGTGGTAAACGGTTCGTTAGCCCTGTATTCCACCCCTTTAAAGTACCTAAAATATTCGCGCTTAAAGATAGCCTTTTGCGGGTCAATGGCCGCGCACATATACTCTTGGTAAAATTCATTTGCCAGCCCTTTTGAGACTAGGGTGCTTTGTATTTTTTTGATTTTATCCATTGGGAAGCGAGACGGCCATGAGCTTGCGCCGTTCCTGATGATCGGAATTTTTATGTAAATCCAGTCTTGTTTGGCGTCCATCTCTTCCGTGTTGTTTACGATGTTGTTTAGGATGCTGTCTTCGTGCAGTATAGTCCCCAGTATCACGGCCTTGCCGCGCGTAGGGTGCAGAGTAGGGAGCAAGTCGGCATAAAACCAGCTGCGAAGCTTTTGGCGGTTGGCGTTTGAGTCGATAGGGTATCTACCGACTTTACTCTCCAGGTCGTCTATGATTAGTAGCGTAGGGCGCATGTTGTCGATATTCATACCGCGAGGATCTTGCCCGGCTGAGAGAGAGACGACGTAGCATTTTTTCTCTATACTTTTGCCGCCCTCATCCTTCATACCTTGATTTATAATAACCTCGATAAACCCTTTATTCTAAGCCTTACCGCGGGCTATGGCGTAACCTTTAGCAGCCGCTTTGTCGATACTGCCTTTGATGGCCTCCAAAAACGCCGTAGCCTTGTCTTCGTTGGCCGAAACGATCATGATAAAAGACTCGGCGGCGAAATAAAGGCGGCTTAATACATAAATTTTATTTAGTAGGGTAGTTTTACCGGCGCCGCGAAAAACTGCCACGGCCTTGTATTGTCCGTCGCCGTCGATAAAGCGGATAATCTCAAGGT
>CAUSAR010000008.1:0-40595 GCA_963529735.1 uncultured Campylobacter sp. | reverse complement strand
TTAAACAGCGCGTTTTTGATGATGATCTCGCCTTTTATGTTTTCCTGCGGGCGGATGATGTTGCTAGCAAAATGCAAATACGCGCTATACGTTTCGCTTCTATCTTTGGCGTCTAAATTTGACTCCTCGTTTAGGCGTTTGTTTTGCGATAGGGCGATGAAGCTTTGCTCTTTACCTAGCGTTAAAACTGCGCTTGAGACGTCCTTGCCGACATCTTTTTTGTTAAATTTAAATACGCCTTCGTCGTTTGTGATGCCGCTTGCGATGAGATTGTTTTTAGTGGAGTAAATTTTGACGTCCGCGTTTGCGACCACTTCGTTTTTGCTCAAGCGGTTGGCAAATAAAAACACCTCGTCTTTTGAAACCTTCATGCTTAGGCCGATATCGGTTAGATAGACTGCTTTTTGTACGCTTTTATCTTTGTCGTAGTAGACCGTGACTAGATAAACTCCATCTCCGCCCTCGGCAAAGTCAAGCTTGATCTTGCTTTTTTGCATTTCGTTTTGAGCACCGCCGATCTCGTAGTTTTTGCTAGCTACTTCCTCGGCGTAGTTATCCAAAGGAGTCTCGGTGAAATTTAAAAAGTATCTTAAATTTTGCTCTTTTAGCTTCTCGACGACGACTTTAGCGGTGTTTGTGTTTACGCTTTTTATGCCGATCTCGCCCAGGCTAGACATATACGTGCCGCTATCGGTAAACTCCAAAAACGGCTTTAGATCGCCAAAAGCTACGTTAAATGAGGAGTTTTCTCGTAGCATCGAGTAGTCGTCGCCAAAGCCCTTGTAGAAGGTGACTTTGTAGGTTGTCTGCGGTTTGAAGTCTTTACTGGTAATGTCGATATAGTAGTAGTAATACTCGCCGTCGGCGTCTTGGTGGCTAGTGTACTCCATTTCGCCAACTTCAAAGCTATTTACGCCATCGACCTTGATAAATTTTTTAATATTATCAGAATCTATCCAATCTTTAAGATAGAGTCTAGCCGCTAGTTTGCCGTTATCTAGGCTGATGCCTTCGACCTCGTTTAAAAACATAGTCTTGGCTTTTGGCTTATCGACGAAATTTTCATCGGGATTTGAGACTTTTTGCACGACCTCAAAATCGTCGGCCAAATTTACGCCCGAAGCGTTTTTGAGGTTTTTTGAGATCGCAAATACCAAATTGTCGCCGCTTTCAAGTAGCTTTATCTGAAAGCTTTTAGGCGTTTTGGCTACGATTTTATATTTTATGTTTTGTTTGGCCAAATTTTGCTTGTCGTAAATTTTAAAATTTGCGGCAAACTCATCCTCGCTAATCTCGTCGTTAAATACCGCTAAAAAGGTATCTCCGGAGTACTCAATCATGTTTGATAGCACGAAATCTCCGCCGTAAAATTTAACCTTACTATCGCCTTTTTTGCACGAGTAGCTTACGCCTTTTGCAAGAGGCTTTTTAGGGTAAAAGAAAATCTGGCTTGATCCGTACTCAAAGGCTCCGGTTACCTCGGGTGCGCACTCGATTATTTTTTTGTGCGTGACCTTGCCGATGAGCGACTGTTCGTTTTGAGCATATTTGACGCCAAGACTCACCGAGCCGTCGTCTAATGCCCTGCTTGAACCGTCAAGCGTAAAGGCGCTCAAATTTGATGCCAAAAGGCAACTTAGGCTTAAGCCGATCAGCTTAAAACGCATTAAAACCTCCTTATTTCTATATTGATTTCGCTTAAATTCGAATTTTCGTCCAGACACCCGAGCTTATGTTTGCCTTGCGTTAAATTTAAGGTATTTTCGCTCGCGTTGTTTACTTTTTCCCACTCGTTTTCGTCGATCTTGAGATATATCTCATATCCGATATATGCGTAACATTTTAGCATAACTTTAGTTAAATTTTCATCGCTTAGCAGAATTTGATTATTTGACGGCGTTGCAACGAGAGGTTTATAGCTTTTAAATTTATAGTAACAAGGACTTTCTTTGATATCTTCTTGAGTGATCGCGCCGTTTTTGAGTAAAAATCCTACTTCGTCGCCCCTGATACTCTCGCAGATATCTTTGAGCGCAACGCCGTCTATCTGCCAGTCGTCCTCCTCGTCTCTACACTCTTTAAATTTAAACGCATCAAGGCATGTTTTTTTGCTCTCTATGCCGCCTGGCGCGCTCATGAAAGACAGTTTTTGCTTTTGAGCCAGCAGCTTAAAGACGTCAAAAACCGTGCGCGAAGCGTCGCTAAATCCGCTTAAGTTTTGCGTCTTTTTGCCGTTAAAGTTACCAAACCACACCGCGACCGTGTAGTCGCTATTTACGCCGATCGTGTAGATATCGCGCGAACCGTAGCTGGTGCCGGTTTTAAAGGCGATTTGAGGCGTGTCTTTTGCGTATTGCCATGCGACGCCCAGGTAGCTTCTTGACGCGCTTGAGAGCATTTTTGAGGTTAGATACGCGCTTTGCGGGCTGATTAGCCGTCCGTAGCCTAGTACCGTCTTGCCCGCGACTTCAAGTGGTTTTAGCTCGCCGCCGTTTGCGTAGATCGTGTAGAGGTGGGCTAAATTTAACAAGCTCATTTCCGCACTTCCAAGCGCGATACTGTCGGCGTAAAATTCCTTTGAATTGCTCACCAAATGCACGCGTGAAAGCAGTTCGTAAAGAGAGTTTTCGCCAAGCTTGTTGTTTAGGCTAACGGCGGGGATATTTAGGCTGAGCGCTAGCGCCTCGGTTGCTGAGATGATACCAAAAAACCTGCTGTCGTAGTTTTTGGGCGCGTACTCTCCGAGGAAAATTTCTGTATCTATCATCTGGCTCTTTGGCGTGATGAAACCCTCGTCGAGTCCTAGCGAAAATATAAACGGTTTTAGCGTCGAGCCCACGTTTCTGCTCATCGTCACGCCGTCGTTTTGCCCCTGCGGAGCGTGCCAGTCGTGCGAGCCCACGTATGCGGCCACGCTCATATTTTTGTTGTCGATTATTATCCCTGCGGCGTTATAGGCGTCTTTTGATTTTAGTGAGGTAGCCGTATTTTTTAGCGCGTTTTCTAGTAAAATTTGCAAATTTAGATCCAAATTTGAGTGCGTAACGCCGTTTTTTAGAGCTTGCGCGGCATAGTGTCTGGCCTTATAAACGGCGTCGTAGCGTTTGTTTTTAAAAGGCTCTCTTTGCGCCCTTTGAAATGCGCTTTGATCTATCACGCCCGCTTTATAAAGCAGCTTTGCGACGCGGTTTTTTAGCGCGTTGATGTTTGATTTTTTATCTAGGCGGTTGGCGTTTGGGTTTTTTGGGATCGTGCTTAAAAGCGCGCACTCGGCGATACTAAGCTCGCTTAAATCTTTACCGAAATAAAACCTCGCCGCAGCCGCCGCGCCCTCAATATTTCCGCCATAAGGAGCGAGGTTAAAATAAAAATTTAAAATCTCGTCCTTGCTATAGTGCCACTCAAGCTGAAGCGCGGTAAAGATCTCTTTAAATTTATTCGCGTAGGTGCGTTCATCTCTCTTCATCATGCGCGCAACTTGCATCGTGATCGTGGAGGCGCCGATGCGGTTTTTATGCGTGAGATTATGCGCGGCAGCGCGGATCATGGCAAATGGATTTACGCCGATGTGGTAGTAAAAAAATTTATCCTCAAACAAAATAACGCTATCTTTTAGCGTCTGCGGGATGTTTTTGGCTTCAAATCTCCAAATTTCGTCGCTGCTAGGCCTAAGGGCTATGATTTGGCCGTTTTTATCAAAAAGTATGAGCGAATTCTCCCGTTTTAGCGCTTTCGTGTCAAGCGGATAAGCGTAATCAAGCGCCAAAAAAGCTACGAAGCAAAGCAAGGCAAAAGCGGCGGAAAATTTGATAAATTTAGCTAAAACTCTTTTCATTTCGCGATTATATCGAATTTGCGCGTAAAATCTCGAAAGATTAAATTTATGATAATTGATATATAATTTCAAATACTAATTTAAACAAAGGAGATAAAGGCATGGAGTATAGAATAGAAAAAGACACGATGGGCGATGTGAAGGTTCCAAACGACAAATATTGGGGTGCGCAAACGCAGCGCAGCCATGAAAATTTCGAGATCGGAGTAGGGCTGGAGACGATGCCGCGAGAGGTCATAGAGGGCTTTGCCTATCTAAAAAAGGCGTGCGCGCTGGTTAATCGCAATCTGGGCCGCCTAGATGAGCCTCGCACCGAGGCGATCGCGCAGGCGTGCGATGAAATTTTAAACGGCAAGCTGGACGGAAATTTCCCTCTAGTCGTGTGGCAGACGGGCTCTGGCACGCAGTCTAATATGAATTTAAACGAGGTCGTTTCAAACCGCGCGATGGAGATTTTGGGGCTAAATTTTCGCGATAAGGCGGCACTGGACGCGAGAGACGCAAAATTCGTGCATCCAAACGATCACGTAAATAAAGGTCAGAGCTCAAACGACACCTATCCTACGGCGATGCGAATAGCCTTTGTGCTGGAGCTTCAAAAAAAGCTACTGCCAGCGATAGAAAAACTTGAAGCGACGCTGGATAAAAAGACCGCCGAGTTTGCGGGGATCGTAAAGATCGGCCGCACTCACCTGCAAGAC
Source organism: uncultured Campylobacter sp. (assembly GCA_963529735.1). GTDB lineage: Bacteria > Campylobacterota > Campylobacteria > Campylobacterales > Campylobacteraceae > Campylobacter_A. Next base: position 36,059 of record CAUSAR010000008.1, on the reverse strand, counting down.
GCCACGCCGCTCACGCTCGGGCAGGAATTTAGCGGCTACGCGCACATGCTAAAGGCGAGCAAGGCGCAGATCCTCGCTACTATGCCGTTTTTGCAGGAGCTTGCTATCGGCGGCACCGCGGTAGGCACGGGGCTAAACTCGCACCCGAAATTTAGCCAGATGGTAAGCGACGAGCTAAACGCGCTAACGGGCACGGCGTTTAAATTTAAATCCCATCCGAATAAATTTCACGGCCTAACCAGCCACGATGCCGAGGTATTTTTAAGCGGCGCGCTAAACGGCCTGGCGGCGAATTTGATGAAGATCGCAAACGACGTGCGCTGGTTAGCAAGCGGGCCTAGGTGCGGTATCGGCGAGATAAACATCCCCGAAAATGAGCCGGGAAGCTCGATAATGCCGGGCAAGGTAAACCCGACGCAGTGCGAAGCCGTCACGATGGTAGCGGCGCAAGTAATGGGCAATCACGTCTCGATCTCCGTCGCCGCAAGCCAGGGCAACTTCGAGCTAAACGTCTTTAAGCCGGTGCTCACGTACAACCTCATCCAAAGCATCCGCCTGCTAAGCGACGCGATGAACAGTTTTGAGAAACATTGCGCTTGCGGCATCACGGCAAACGCCGCGAAAATCGACAAACTGCTGCACGAAAGTCTGATGCTAGTAACCGCGCTAAATCCGCACATCGGCTACGCAAATGCCGCTAAGATCGCCAAAACCGCGCACCATAACGGCACGACGCTGCGCGAGGAGGCGATAAAATCAGGCATACTGACCGCCGAGGAATTTGACGCGTGGGTGGTGCCCGAGGATATGATCGCGCCGAAGGAGTAAACTCGGCGCTTTGCTTTTTGGGCTCGGCGAGATTTGGGCGATTTTGCCGAGCCTTCTTTAAAATCCATAAATTTGAGAGCGAAATTTACGGTTGCGACTTAAATTTTACTCAAATTTGCCGATATACTTTTAAATTTAAAGGCGCGGCGATGGACACAAAGATAAACATAAATTTAAATCCAAATTTGATGAATTTAAGTAAAAGCGGCTCGGCTGTCGCAGGCGGGGCAAATTTAAAAAGCGTAAATTTGCAAAGCAGCGATAGGGGCGATATTTTGAGCGATGCGTCAAATTCGCCTAGCGGCGCAAACGAGGGCGAAAGCAGCGCAGATATCCTAAAAAAACAGCTAGAAAAACTACAAAAACGACTAAAAGAGCTTGAAGCCGCGATAAAACGAGTAAAAGCGAGCAAAAATCCATACGCAAAAGATATGGCGGCCTCGCTTGAAACGCAAAAGGGAGCGGTGTTTGCGCAGATAATGCAAATAAGCGCGCGAATTTTAGAAATGCAAGGCGGCCAGAGTAAAATTTGACGCCGTAAATTTGCATTTCAAATTTTAAAGCCTTGAAACCAATTAGGAAATAGGGCGATTTTGGTTTTAAAATATCAAAATGTAAAAATACTTTATTAAATTTATCTTTTTATACTTTAATTATTTTTAGAGCTTTCTTTGCAAAAATATCACTAAAATAACAATATACTTAATTATTAAAACTAGTTCTTTTGCTAAATATAGAATTTTAAATTTTAGTTGTAATATTTCAATATTTAAAGCTATTTGATAATAATTAAAGACAAATTTACTCTTTTATCAAACCATGCCAAAATGCAAATTTCACTCCAAGGAGAGAGCATGAGAGATGATGTCCTAGTTGGGATAAACGAGAGGCTTAACGTGCTTGCCACGCTTCCGACCCTAAAAAACGGATCAATCGGCGAAGCTTTGAAGAAAAGCGGATTTAGCAGGCGCGATTTTATGAAATGGGCGGGCGCGATGACGGCGTTTATGGCGCTGCCTGCGTCGATGACGCCGACCGTAGCTAGAGCCGCCGAGCTTAGCGACAGATTGCCCGTGATATGGCTACATATGGCCGAGTGTACGGGATGCAGCGAGAGCCTGCTTCGCACCGATGCGCCGAGTATAGATAGCTTGATTTTTGACTACATCAGCCTCGAGTATCACGAAACCGTGATGGCTGCGGCAGGCTGGCAGGCTGAGGAAAACCTAGAAAGCGCGATCGAAAAATACAAAGACAGATACATCCTGCTAGTCGAGGGCGGCATACCTACGGGCGATACGGAAAACTATCTCACGGTCGGTCCTTTGGGGCTTAGCGGGCTTCATCACGCAAAGCACGCGAGCGAAAACGCCGCGGCGATATTTGCCATCGGCACCTGTTCGAGCTTTGGCGGGATACAAGCGGCAAAGCCAAATCCGTCAAATTCCGTCGGTCTATCAAAAGTAACCTCAAAACCGGTCATCAACGTCCCGGGCTGTCCTCCGAGCGAGAAAAATATCGTGGGCAACGTCCTTCACTATATACTTTTCGGTACCTTGCCCGCACTTGACGTATTTAACCGTCCGAAGTGGGCTTACGGGCTTAGGATCCACGATCTATGCGAAAGACGCGGTAGGTTTGACGCGGGCGAGTTCGTGCAGACCTTTGGCGACGAGGGCGCGAAAAACGGCTACTGCCTCTATAAAGTCGGCTGTAAAGGCCCATATACGTTTAATAACTGCTCTCGCGAGAGATTTAACCAGCACACTAGCTGGCCGGTGCAGGCGGGTCACGGCTGCATAGGTTGCTCGGAGCCTGATTTTTGGGATACGATGGGGCCTTTTGAGGAGCCGATGGCAGATAGGCTGTTTAACACGGTTTTAGGCCTAGGCGCCGATAACGTCAGCGATAAAATCGGCATCGGAGTGCTGGCGCTCGCAGGTATCGGTATAGCAGCGCACGCCGCGATAAGCATTTTTGCTAAAGATAAAGAGGAGGCGTAAAATGAGCGAGCAAAGAATAGTAATAGACCCGATAACCAGGATAGAAGGCCACCTGCGCATAGAGGTTGTCGTAGATGAAAATAACGTAGTTAAAGAGGCCTACTCGGGCTCGACGCTCTGGCGCGGTATAGAGCAGGTCGTAAAGGGGCGAGATCCGAGGGATGCTGGATTTTTCATGCAGAGGATTTGCGGAGTTTGTACGTTTTCGCACTACCGCGCGGGCATCATGGCCGTCGAGAACGCGCTAGGTATCGTTCCTCCGCTAAACGCGCAGCTAACGCGCACGCTGATGAATAACGCCCTTTATATGCACGATCACGTAGTGCATTTTTATCAGCTTCACGGCCTTGACTGGGCGGACGTGGTCTCAGCTCTAAGTGCGGACGTGCACAAGGCTAGCGACGAGGCGTTTAAATACTGCGATACGCCGTATGCGACCGGTGCAGATAAGCTAAAAGAGGTAAAAGAGCGCGTCGAAGCCTTTGTGAAAAAAGGAAATTTAGGACCTTTTGCAAACGCGTACTGGGGACATCCGACTTACAAATTTACGCCCGAGCAAAATTTGATCGTGCTTTCGCACTATTTAGAGTGCCTAAGGATACAAAGAACGGTAGCGCAGATGATGGCGATATTTGGCTCCAAAAACCCGCACCCGCAAAGCCTAACCGTAGGCGGCGTAACCTGCGTGATGGACTTGCTAGATCCTGCAAGACTAGGCGAATATCTAACCAAATTTCAAGAAGCGGCCGATTTTATCAACCGAGCGTATTATCCCGATCTAGTCATGGCGGCTAAAGCCTACGGCAGCGAGCCAAGCGTACTAAAAGACGTCGGCGTGTCAAATTTATTTGCTTACGACGAGTTTTTAGTCGGCAAAAACGAGTACCTGATCCAAGGCGGAGTTATCCTAAACGGCGACATCAGCAAGGTTTACGAAGTAGACGGCGATAAGATCACCGAGGAAGCCACTCGCGCATGGTATAAAAACCCGGCTCCGCTGCATCCATATGACGGCGAAACCGAGCCAAACTACACCGGCCTAAAAGATATGAAAACATTGGGCGGCAACGGCAAAGAGGTAGATACCAAGGTCTTTGACGAAAAAGGCAAATATAGCTGGATCAAAGCTCCTCGATATGAGGGCAAACCTATGCAGGTGGGCCCGATAGCAAGCATCGTGATAAACTACGCCAAAGGCAACGAGCGCGTGGTAAAAATCGTCGATAAATTTTTAAAAGATACGGGGCTTCCGCTTGAGGCGGTATTTTCTACTCTGGGTAGAACCGCAACCAGGATGCTAGAGGCCAAACTAGTAGCCGATCATGGACTAACCGCCTTTAATAGCCTCGTAGAAAATCTAAAAACCGATCAAGAAACCTGCGCGAAGTACGTCATAGATAACAGCAAAGAGTATAAAGGAAATTTCCAAGGCAACGCCCCTCGCGGCGCGCTAAGCCACTGGTGCCGTATAAAGGGCGGTGTGATAACCAACTGGCAAGCAGTCGTGCCTAGCACATGGAACGCCTCGCCAAAAGACGCTACAAACGTACGCGGAAGCTACGAGGAGTGCCTCATTGGGCTAAAGATCGCCGATCTAACCAAGCCGCTTGAGATCATCCGCAAGATACATTCGTACGATCCTTGTATCGCATGCGCCGTACACGTGATGGATGCGCGCGGCACGCAGCTGGGCGAATACAAAATCAATCCGAATTTGTGAAAGGAGCGGCTATGAGCGAGCATAAATTTGACCGCAAAAGCGAGTATGAATTTTCCATCGGGCTTAGAGCGACGCACTGGATCAGGTTTTTTGCCATCACCTTTTTGGTTGTGAGCGGATACTATATATCGTATGTTTTCGTTAGTCCCGAGGTCACGACCCAGCCAGTGCTGTTTATGAACGCCAAGTGGCGCGCGGCTCATCAGATCGCGGGATTTGTCCTGATAGCGTGCTTTATTTTCAAGCTCTACCTATTTATATTTGATAAATACAGCCGCAAAGAGGTCGTGAGTATCGTCGATTTTTTTAATCCCAAAGTCTGGATAGCGCAGATAAAATACTACCTGTTTTTAGGCCCGCACCCGCATATAAAGGGCGTTTATAACCCGCTTCAGTTTGCGTCGTATTTTTTCTTTTATTTGGTGCTTTTTCTGATCTGCCTAACGGGTCTCGTTCTCTACGTCCACGTCTATCACGAGGGGCTTGGCGGGCTACTTTACGAGCCGATGAGGCAGTGCGAGGAGCTCATGGGAGGTCTAGCTAACATCCGCACGATACACCGCGTTTGCATGTGGGTCATCATCGTTTTTGTAGTCATTCACGTGTATATGGCGGTATTTAACGCAGTAAAAGGCAAAAACGGAGCTATGGACGCGATTATTAGCGGCTACAAATACGTAAAAGACGAGCACTGATGCGCGTTTTAGTGCTTGGTATCGGCAACGTGATGTTTGGCGACGAGGGCGTGGGGGTGCATTTTGTCAAAATGATGGAGCGAAATTATAAATTTAGCCCTAAAATCAGGGCTAAATTTGACTCCGCTTTAAATTTGGACGATAAATTTGACGCGTCAAATTTGGACGTCGCAAACTCAAATTTAAGCGGCGATTTGGCTAGTCGAGACGGCTTTAAATTTAACGCGGACGGCGCAAATTTGGAGCTAAAATTTATCGACGGCGGTACTCTAGCTATGGCGCTCACGCCCGTTATCGCTAGCTCGGACGTTTTGATAGTCGCCGACTGCATCAGCGCCGAGGGCGGCGAGGCGGGGGATGTGTATTTTTTCGGTTACGAGCAGATGCCGCCTGCCGTCTCGTGGAACGGCTCCGCGCACGAGGTTGAGATGCTAGAAACCTTGCGGCTCATGGAGCTTGCGGGCGATTTGCCGCAGACTAAAATTTTAGGTATCGTGCCAAAGCGTATCGAGCCTATGAGTTTTGAGGTCTCGTCGCAGGCAAAAGAGGGGGCAAATTTGATGGAAAAGACGCTTTTAAACGAGCTTTCGCAGCTTGGATTTAATTACGAAAAGATTGCAAATTTTAGCATTTCAGATATCGCTTTAGAGTTTTCAAAAAAGGGCGCGATATGATTTTGGCTTACGAGTTTGACGGCGCGATCGAAAATTTCGCATTTTTTCTTAAATTTTACGCGCAAAAAAGCGGGTTAAAATTTAGTCTTAAAAAACAGCGGGGTTTAACTACGCTTTACGCCCAGGGTACGCAAGAGGAGCTTTTGGCGTTTTCGGATATGCTTTCTAGCGCGCTGCCTCACAGCGTATTTTTGCGCGGCTCAAAGGTTTACGCGGGCGAAAATTTACCGCAAGGCGAAACGAGCGAGCCGCAAAATGCACTCTCAAACATCACACCAAGCGTCGTTAGCGCTTATCTAAAAGGAGAGCTAAAAGAGTGCGAAAACGGCGTTTTTAGCGATGTTTGCGTTTTTACGGACGGCAAATTTACGCCCGTAACGAAGGCGAATTTTAACGAGCTATTGGATTTTGCTTTTAAAAATTTAAGCGCTGGCAAAAGCGTCAAATTTAAAGATATTAGCGGCGAATTTGAAGCGTCAAATTTTACCGAATTAAACGAAAATTTTAATCTTTTAATGCCGACAAATCTTAAAAATTTACCGAAAATTTTTATCGCAAACGAAGCTGAGCAGGTTGCCCTAGCAAGCTACGAAAAGCCCGCCGTTACGCTAAAAACGACGGCGATTTACCGCGGCAATCACCCAAACTCGCCAAGATTTTTTGACGTCTGCGCGGCTAGGGATATTTTCCTCTACGCGCTTTGCGACAAGCTTTTTAAAGTGGGCGTAAATTTTACCTCGTTAAAGGCGCAAAAGCCGCCGTTTAAGGCCACCGTGCTTGAAAACGGATATATTTTTAGCGGCTCTAGGATTTATTATTCACGCGCAAATTTGAGCGAGGTAGAGGGCGCTGCGGATAAAAATCTAGCCGCTTTTAATCTCGCAAAAAAAGAATTTGACGAAGAAGGCGGGATAGTTAGGATATTTTTAAGCAGGTTTAAAGACGATGAAGTTAAAATTTACCCCAAATTTGATGATTTTAACGTCTTAAATTTCGCCTTGCCCGCGAGCTTTAATGAGCTTTACGCGCAGATAAAGCGCGAGGAGGGCGGCAAGAGTTTGCTTCAAAATTACGGCGAAAGCTTTGGCCTGCCGCGCGGCGAGCTTGGCGTACAAAACGGCTTTTTCGGGCTGTTTTGTATGGTCGGGGCGCTGCTTGGATTTGATAGCGATGCGCAAAAAGCGGGAGAGATTTTACTGCAAAACGCGAGCGATTTTAACGGCGCAAAAGGGCCTAGGCTCGATTTTAAAATGCTAAACAAAACGCATTTTGACATCGTTAAATTTGCTAGAAGCGGTATGAGTTTTAGGCTAGCAGGCGTCGATGCTAGGCTGCTTAGCTACGGATACGCCGAGTCGTTAGCGTATTTTTTGAGTGATTTTGCAGACTCGCTAAAGCAGGATTTTAGCGTACGAAACGCGCTGCTTTGCGGCTCGCTTTTTGAGAACAAAACGCTTGCAAATTTGACGTTAAAGCATCTAAAAACAGGCTTAAACGCCAAATTTAGCAAAGAGTTTTTGATTGAAGAGATGTTTTAAATATGAAATTTCAGGCTTAGTCCAAGGTGTGGGTTTTCGCCCCTTTGTTTATAATCTAGCGCTCAAATTCGGCATTGCGGGCGAAATTTACAACGACGACGAGGGCGTGAAAATAACGCTTTGCGGCCCACGCGAGCAGATAGAAAAATTTGAAAAAGCGCTACACGAGGAGCTGCCCAGCCTCGCTCGTATCGACGAGATGAGAAAAACAGAGCTAGAGGGCGCGAAATTTGACGAGTTTAAGATAGTCGCCTCAAAATCGGCCAAAAAACACGCGCCTATTTTGCCTGATTTTGCCCTTTGCACAGACTGCGAGCGCGAGTTTTACGACCCCGCAGACCCGAGGTATCGTTATCCTTTTATCAACTGCACCAACTGCGGCCCGAGGTTTTCTATTATCGAGTCGCTGCCTTACGACCGCGCAAACACGACGATGAGCGCGTTTAAGATGTGCGAATTTTGCGGCGGCGAATACAAAAATCCGCTAAATCGCCGCTATCACGCCCAGCCCGTCTCCTGCCCAAACTGCGGGCCAAGGCTTGCTCTAAAAGATAAATTCGGGCGGGTTTTGGCGCTGGATAACGATAGCGCGAAGCAGGCCGCGCGCCTCATAAACGAGGGTAAAATTTTAGCCGTAAAGGGGCTTGGCGGATTTCATCTGATGTGCCGTTTAAAGGATGATACGGTGGGGCTTTTAAGAGAGCGAAAAAAGCGCCCTAAAAAGCCCTTTGCCGTGATGTGCAAGGATATCGCGCGCGCTAAAAAATACGCACGAATTTCGCCCGAGGAGCAGCGGCTTTTAAGCTCGAATTTAAAACCGATCGTCGTTTTACAAAGCTTGCCGGGCGCGCGGGTTCCGTCAAATTTAGCGCCGGGGCTTAATAAAATCGGCATATTTTTGCCATACACCGGCGTTCATCTCTTGCTTTTTGAGTACCTAGAGGGCGACGTCATCGCTACCTCGGCCAACGTCTCTGGCGAGCCCATCATCTACGACGAAAAAGACCTGCGAGAAAAGCTGGGCGGCGTGATAGATTTTTACCTGGATAACGACCGCGAGATCCACTCGCCAAGCGACGATAGTATCGCGTTTGTAGCGGGCGGCAAGCCGGTTTTTATCCGCACGAGCCGCGGCGTGCATCCCAAATTTATCCGCACGAAATTTAAGAGCGAAAAGACTGTTCTAGCCGTCGGAGCTGAGCTAAAAAATCAGTTTGCGATCTTTAAGGACGGCGAGCTGATGGTAAGCCCGTATATCGGCGATCTAAAAAACGTCGCGACATATGAGCGGTTTTGCGCGCTAATCAATCTTTTTAGCGAGATTTACGAGCTAAAATTTGACGAGATCGTAGCCGATTTGCACCCGCATTTTTTAAATTTGAAATGGGCGCGCGAGTACGCCGCGAATTTTGGCCCAAATATCAAGCAAATCCAGCACCATCACGCGCATTTGCTATCGGTGATTTTAGAAAACGATCTGGACGCAAATCGCGAGTATCTGGGCTTTTGTTTTGACGGTACGGGATACGGTGCGGACGGGAGCATCTGGGGCGGAGAGATACTAAAAGTGCGCGGCAAAGAGTACGAGCGAGTTTGCAAATTTGACGAAATTTTGCTGATCGGCGGCGAAGCTAGCGTGAAAAATACTTGGCAGATAGCTTATGCCGCGATTTTAAAATATGATCTAGGGCGCGAGGCGGAGGCGTTTTTGGCTAATTTTGAGCCCGCTAAGCTAAAAAATCTAAAAATCCTGCACGAAAAGCAAATAAACTGCGTCAAAACCAGCTCGCTTGGACGTATATTTGACGCGTTTGCGGCGGTGATCCTGGGGCTTGATAGCATCAGCTACGAGGGCGAGGCGGGGATGAGCCTAGAGGTGCTTTTTGACGCAAATTTGGACGCCTGCTACGAGTTTGAAATCATGGACGGCAAAATTTGCTTTAAAGAGGCTTTTAAAAGAGCTCTAAAAGACGATACTAAAACGGCTGCGACGGGCTTTATAAAAGGGCTTGCAAAGCTAGTAGCGGACGTAGCTTGCGCGCAGCCTAACGACGTCTTGCTAGCCGGCGGCGTTTTTCAAAATAAAGCCCTGCTTGAAAATGTAATTTTAATTCTTAAGCAAAAAGGTAAGAAATATTACATAAATAAAAATTTTACCGCCAATGATTCGAGTATAGCTATCGGTCAAATCGCATTTACATTAATATAAATTAAAGTTTCCTGATGTATAATATGTAATATTTTCTTTAAGGAGGCGATAGTGGAAAACATCATCAGGTTTAGCGTATCGTTGCCAAAACAACTCCTAGATGAGCTAGATAGCAAGATAGGCGCTCAGGGCTATGCTTCAAGAAGCGAATTTACTCGCGATTTGATTAGAGAAAAGATAGTAAACGACAGCTGGAAAAATGCCGACGAGGATCTAATCGGCGTTTTGACGCTCATTTACTTGCATCATCAAAGCGATTTAGTCGCTAAGATGATGGACTTGGAACATAAATCAAATCTAAACATCACTTGCACTACGCATATTCACATGGATCACGACAACTGCCTTGAAACATTGATATTACGCGGCAAAGCAGGATTGATAGAGAAATTTTCCGAGAAGATAGGCGGACTAAAAGGCGTGAAATTTTCAAAACTCACTAGAGCTGCCGTTCCTCACTCGTAGGATAGCAGATTTCATCCGTTTGGCTTAGCTGAGCTAGGCGGATGAATTTTATATTTATTTATTTTATATTTTTCTAGCGTAAATTTTATTTATAATTTACGCAGGATTTTTATATTTATCTGTTTAATACCCTTTTGCGTTAAAACTAGATATTAATTTTAACCCTTTTAAATCGATGTTTTTATTTTTTAAAATTTACTCTTTTAAATTTATCGTTATTTGATGTTAAATTTTTGCATATTTTTAAAAACTAAGCTTAAAATTTATCTCTCTAAGCTTCTAAAAAGCGCGATAATTTCTGACGCTTATCGCTTTTTAGCACAAAGAAAGCAAAATGTGGCAGATTTAAGCTTACGCATAGGCGTAATTTTGCACCGCAAAAGGGCGATATTTGTGCGGTTAGAATTAAAATAAGAACGCTTGTAAGCATGCTTTAAGAACCGGCTGATTAAATTTTGCGGTTTATGACCGTTTGCGCCGCTAAACTCTGCCGCATTTAAACGGCAAACCAAAAATGCCGCCCAAAACCGCAGTATTTTCGCTATTTCTTTACATTTTGATTTTGTTTTTGCTAAAATCGCGCGATTAATTTATCTAGGGTTGTAAGGCAAAATTTTTTTAAATTTCGCTCAAAACGAGGAAAGTTCGGGTATTTTGTCCATACTTGCCGCGATTTTTGCGAAGGTACCGCAAAAACGGATTTTTAGCAGATTTTACGACTATTTTTACACATAGATACGGGCGCTGTTTTTGGCAAATTTAGCCTACTAAAGCGTTTGTTTTACGGATAAGAGGCGGACTTGCGGCGGCGTTTTTTAGGACTTGAGTAAAGCGCGAGATAGTCGGGGGGCGGGCTATGCGATTCTATACTGGGCCGGACGATACAGGAAGATAAAATAAATGGAGTAGAAAAATGATGATATTTCATAAAAATTTTCTCGCTGACGAGCTTACAAAGTGGCGAGAAGACGGGCTAATAAGCGACGAGGCGGCGCGCAAGATAGCTGCTAGATACGATATAGATCTATCTGGCGCAAACGAGCGGCGAAGCTTTATATTAAAGCTCGTAGCGTATCTGTTTTTGGCGCTTTCGCTATTTACGCTTGTGGGCGCCAACTGGGAGGAGCTGCCGCGCGCCGTGAGGCTAATCATAGTGCTTGGCATACTCGCGGCGGTAAATTTTAGCGGAGTTTTGGCGCAGAAAAACGGCAAAGAGGCGCAGGCTACGACGCTGTTTTTTCTGGGCAACTTTTGCTACGGCGCGGCGATCGTTTTAGTTGCGCAAATTTACCACCTAGGTGAGCATATGCCTGACGGCGTGCTGCTGTGGGCGGTCGGAGCTTTGGCACTCGGGCTTGCTACGCGCAAATCCATCATCACGCTTCAGGCTCTTATTTTGGGGCTTGTTTGGTTTTTGATGGAGTTTGAGTTTAGCGGCGTTTCGCACGGATTTTTGCTGTTTATCGTAGCTTCGGCTGCGGTGCTTTGGCGCGACGATTCGCGGCTACTTACGGGCACGCTTTTTGCGAGCGTGTTTGCTTATATCGTCTCTTTCGTGCTTTATGAGCGATATTTTATGACGGATTTGCGCGTGGACGACGCGTTTTACGGCGTTCATTTTTTCGCGCTTAGTTACTGCTTGCTCGCGGTTTGCGCTTCGTTTTTGCTTGAGAGAGCGGGCAAATTTGAACTCGCGTTTTATCTCAAAACCGTCGGCATTGTCTGCGGCGCTGGCATCTTGTGCTTTGATATGTCGCTTTACGAGGACTTGCATTTTTCACGCCCGTGGTCTTACGGCACGCAGAGCTACGAGAATGTTTTGAACGGCGTTACATTTTTAAAAAGCGTGTTTGGAGCGCTATTTGTGGCTTTTTGCGCGGCCTCTTTGGGGCTTGCGTTTTACTTTAAAAAGTACGCCGCCGCAACGCTCGGAGCGCTTTTGGTCGCGCTACCTTTTATCTTAGACGCGTTTGCGGGCTACGAGGAGGGCGTGTTTTCGCTCATCGGAGTTTGCGTCGCGGTCGCTCTTATCAAGCAAAATAATATGAAATTTGGCGTCGCGCTCATCTTTTGGGTGGCGTTTGTGCGATATGTCGATCTAGTTGGCGATTACGTCAGTGCTAGCGCGTTGTTTTTGGTGTTTGCGCTGGTGGTGCTCGGCGTGTCTAGGATATCTAAAAAAAGGAGCGCGAGATGAAACTAAAGCTGATTTTTGCCGCCGCGGTATTTCAAATTTTAGCCGTGATAGCGATGCTTGCGTATGCGTACGCGCCGATATATTTTGGCAAAGAGATCTTGCTGCAAACTACGCTTTACGATCCGCGCGATATGTTTCGCGGCGACTACGTGCACCTTAGCTACAGCTTTGCGGGCGTTTACGAGCTGGATAAAAGAGACTCGAATTTAAGCAAAAGGCAGCAGCTGCACGGCGCTAAAATTTACGCTATCTTAAAGCAGGACAAAGACGGCAGGTATAAATTTGACAAATATAGCTTTAAGCAGCCTAGCGGCGGGACGTTTTTAGCCGGCAGGGTTGATTATAATACCGCAAATTTTGGCATCGAGGCCTTTTTCATGCCGCCAAAAAAAGCGCAGCAAATGGAGCGAGATATGATGGAGTTTAACGCTACCGCCGTAATCAGCGTGATGGATAACGGCAAGGCTCGCATCAAAGATATCGTGCTGGAAAAACCAAACGCGGGCGAGTCTAGCAAGCATTAAATTTATCGGCAAAGAGGGCTAAATTTGATTTGGTTTATCTGAACTCAAATTTAGCCTGAGCCGTCAAATTTGACTCGGCTTAAATTTGAGTCAAATTTGACCCACCTCGCCGCTACCGTAAAAATCTCAAAATATAAATAAAACACAACGAAATAATATCCGCAAGGTATGAAACTAAAGCGAGATTTTAACATCTAAGAGTATAATAACCCCAAAAAATCGCTAAGGAGAAACAAAATGTGTAAAGATTGCGGATGCTCGCTGGGCGGGCACGACCACGCCCACACTCATGCTGACGGCACGACTCACTCTCACGCTCACGATCACGGCGCCGAGCACGGACACGGCGCGGCTCACGAGCATAGTCACGGCCACGCACACCCTGCGCTAAACGAGAGCAAAACGGTAGAGGTGATAACAAAAATTTTATCCCAAAACGACGAAGAGGCCGCGCACAACCGCGCTCATTTGGATGAGCACGGGATTTTATGCGTAAATCTAATGAGTAGCCCCGGCAGCGGCAAAACTACGCTACTAGAAGCTACGATAAAAAGCGGTAAATTTAAAATCGGCGTCGTTGAGGGCGATCTAGAGACCAACCAAGACGCCGACCGCATAATAAAAGCAGGCGGCAAAGCCCATCAGATCACGACCGGGCAGGCATGTCATCTCGATGCCTTTATGGTGCATGAGGGGCTTCATCATCTGCCGCTAGAGGGCCTTGATATAGTTTTCGTTGAAAACGTCGGCAACCTCGTATGCCCCGCTAGCTACGACGTGGGCTCGCACTTTAACGTCGTACTGCTCTCGGTGCCAGAAGGCGACGACAAGGTAGCCAAATACCCCGTGATGTTTCGCGCCGCCGATCTCATCGTGATAACCAAAACTTCGCTGTTGCCGCATTTTGAATTTGACGTGAAAAAAGTCGTCAAAGAGGCTCGTAAACTAAATCCGAAGGTTGACGTTATCGAGCTAGACGCAAAAACGGGCGAGGGCATTGAGAAGTGGCTAAATTTCTTAAAATTTAAAAAAGAGCTAAGATAATGTGCCTCTCAATCCCGTCAAAAGTGGTCTCAATCGACGAAGATAACGTCGCTACCGTAGAGACGCTAGGCGTGAGTCGCCGCGTGAGCCTAGATCTCATCGCTGAGCCCGTAGCAGTTGGCGAATACGTACTCATCCACGTCGGCTACGCGATGGAAAAAATCGATACGAAATTTGCGCTAGAGAGCATCGAAATCTACCGCCAAATCGCCAAAGATATGCAAAGCGGGCAAATAGGCGCGCACGAAGGCGACGCGGGACTAAGCGCCATGCAAGAGGCTGCAAACGTGCCAAACGCAAAGGAAAAAGCGTGAATCTAATCAATGATTTTCGCGATAAAGAGCTTATTTTAGCGCTTTCAAAACTCATCAAAAAAGAGAGCGTAAAGCCGCTAAATATCATGGAAATTTGCGGCGGACACACGCACTCGATCATGAAATTCGGCCTACCGCAGTTAGTGGGCGAACATATAAATTTCGTCCACGGCCCGGGCTGTCCCGTGTGCGTGATGCCAAGGAGCCGCATAGACGAGGCGATCAAGCTAGCCCAGATGCCAGGCGTCACCCTCTGCACTCTAGCCGATATGCTCAGAGTCCCCGGCTCAAACACCAGCCTACAAAAACTGCGCGGCGAAGGTTGCGACATCAGGGCGCTATATAGCCCGCTAGACTGTATCAAGATCGCGCGCGAAAATCCCGAAAAGAGCGTGATATTTTTCGCGATCGGGTTTGAGACGACGACGCCTATGAGCGCAAATTTAGTCCAAAAGACGCTAGAACTCGGGCTAAAAAATCTATTTTTTCACATAAATCACGTTACGGTCCCCGCACCCGTGCGAGCGATCCTAAACGACGAAAACGTCAAGATCGACGCGTTTTTGGGACCTAGCCACGTGAGCGTGATCACGGGATACGGCATCTACGAGAGCATCGCGGCCGAGTATAAAAAACCTATCGCGGTTAGCGGGTTTGAGCCGCTTGATCTGATGGACGGCATCCTAAATCTCGTCCGCCAGCAAAACGCGGGCACGCACGAGGTCTATAACGAATACGCAAGAGTCGTCACGCGCGAGGGCAATCAAAAAGCAAAGGCGCTCATAGAGGAGTTTTTCGAGCCGTGCGACTTCTCGTGGCGCGGTCTTGGTGCGATCGCGCAAAGCGGTATGAAGCTGCGCTCCGAGTATGCAAAGCTTGACGCGAGGGTCAAATTTGACTGCAGCGTGCAAAGCAAGGGCGAGAGCAAGGCCTGTATCTGTCCTGAAATTTTACGAGGGCGAGCAAAGCCTTTTGACTGCAAAATTTTCGCCAAAGCCTGTACGCCAAAAACTCCCGTGGGCTCGTGCATGGTTTCTAGCGAGGGCGCGTGCGCGGCATACTACAAATACGGCGACGTCAAAAGCGCAGGCTAAGAGGAGGCAAATTTGAGCAAGATAATGCTAAGCCACGGCGGCGGCGGCGAGGAGATGAACTCGCTCATAAACGAGACGATTTTTAGGATATTTGATAATGAAATTTTGCGCGAGAGCAACGACAGCGCGATACTAAATTTTAGCGATTCTTGCGCAGACGAAAAATCTAGCGACTCGGCAAATTTGACGCCAAAATTTAATGGTAAACTAGCCTTTAGCACCGATAGCTTCGTGGTTACGCCGATATTTTTTAGCGGCGGCGACATCGGCAAGATCGCCGCATGCGGCACGATAAACGACCTAGCTATGGTGTGTGCTGAGGCAAAGTATCTAAGCTGCGCGCTAATAGTCGAGGAGGGGCTTGAGCTTGCCGAGCTAGAGCGAGTGCTAGGCTCGCTAGCCGCGGTCGCTCGCGAAAACGGCGTGCGGATCGTCTGCGGCGATACGAAGGTCGTGCCGCGCGGCAAATGCGATAAAATTTTTATCAACACGAGCGGTATCGGCAAGATCATCTGCGAGGGCGTGGAGCTAAAAAGCCTGCGCACGGGCGCAAAAATCCTGATCTCGGGCGACGTGGGCAGGCACGGCGCGGTGGTGCTGGCTAGCCGCGAGGAGCTTGATTTGCAAAGCGAGCTAAAAAGCGACTGCAAGGCGCTAGTGGGCGTGGTAAAGGCGCTGATAGAAGGCGGCGTAAAGCCTCTTTGTATGCGCGACGCGACGCGCGGCGGACTCTCGGCGGTGCTAAACGAATGGGCGAAATTTAGCGGCCTAGACATCCTTGTGCGCGAGGAGGATATCAAGGTTAGCGACGAAGTGACGGGCGTTTGCGAGCTGTTTGGCTTTGAGCCTTATGAGCTGGCAAATGAGGGCACCTTCGTGCTAGCCGTCGATGAAAAAGACGAGGAGCGCGCGCTTGAGATTTTGCGCAAATTTGACGCTAACGCAGCTTTGATCGGCGAGATCTTGGGCGCTGCAAACGGCCGCGTCATCCTGCAAAACGCATACGGCTCAAAGCGCTTTTTAGAAGCACCAAAGGGTGAGCTGTTGCCTCGAATATGTTAGGCGCGGTGATGGCTAGATCAAATTTAAGTGCGCAATATTTTTGGGCTTGTACGGCACGGGAGTCGGCTCGCAAAATTTATCAAATTTACGTTCTAAGCGCGTCCGTGCAAATAAAATCCGCTCCGTCCGCAAGCAAGGAAATCCGATGCACGAACTAAGCATAGTCCAAAGTCTAGTCGCACTTTGCGAGAAAAACGCCGCCGCAAACGGCGCGAAAGAGGTTGTGCGCCTTGAGGTGCGTATCGGGCGGCTAAGCGGCGTCGAGCCTCACTATCTAGAAAGCGCGTTTGAGGTTTATAAAACGGGCACGATCTGCGAAAATGCCGAACTTGAGATCATGGTGCAAAACGTCGCCGTGGAGTGCAAAAGCTGCGGCTTTAGCGGCGAGCTTAGCGAAAACGACTTCACCTGTCCGGCCTGCGGCTCGCAGGAGCTAGAGGTCACGGGCGGCGAGGATATGCACCTCATGCGCCTTGAAATGCGGTGATTTGCTGCAAATTTTAGCTCAAATTCGCTGCTTAAATTTGAGCCGATTTTTAAAATTTATTTCCAAAAACGCGGCAAAATAAATTTAAAAATAAGCCAAATGCCTAAATACTCATTTGAAACCATAGAGCAAATGCTGCTAAAATGCGTAGCCCAGGGCGGTGAGCCCGAGCTTAGCTTTCGCCTGCGCGGTGAGGAATACATGATCATCGCCTATGCGGATCGCTGCTCGTTTCAAAGGTGCTCGGACGAATCCGGCGCAAACGCGAGCGGCGAGCGGTATTTCGCCACATTGCAGAAACTCTACGCCGCGCCGCAGATAGACGGACGCTCGCTAGAGGAGCTTTGGAGCGAGGCAGATGATTTTTACTGCTTTGATTTTGAACTGTGAGATTTTATGCGGCGGCGTAGGCAAATGCGCGGATAAATTTGAAAGGAAATAAATGGGTTTGGCTTGGGATTACAGCGCCAAAGAGTGCAGCCGGACGGTAAATTTAGCGCGGAATTTGATGGTCTCGACCTAGCCATGGGCGCGCCGAGTTTGGGCGAGCTACGGCTTTACGCGAGCGCGGAGCTTTTGCGAGGCGGCGTAAATTTGCAAAGCGGATTTAACGGCGACGTAAACGCCGAGGCGCAGGATTTAAATTTAAAGTACGAAGGAAGCGATAGTAAGAGCGAAAACGTAAAATTTAGCCAAAGCGGTGAGATTTTACTTAGCGAGCAGGCTACGGCGTGCTTTACGTTTTCGGACGATTCGCGGTTTTTGGCATTTGCTGAGTGGACGGCTGATAAAATGCAGCTCGCAAAGGTGCTGCGGCTAGCGGACATGAGCCTAAAAACCGTTGATGGGCTCCAAAGAGTTGCGGAGTTTTTGTCTTTTAGGGACGGTTTGCTGGAGATTTTGGACTCGCCGATTTTTATGTCCGAAAGCTTTTGGGTGGATGTTCGCGAGCTTTTTGATGATGAGATCAAAGGCTAAATTTGACGCCGTAAAACGTCCGAGCCGCTAGCGATAAAATTTAACGATAAACCACAATCTAGGCAAGATAGCGCCGAGCGTTAAAGCTAGCCGTAAATTTGTAAAAAGCATACAAAAATCTACGGTCGGCGCGCTAATTTTTAGGGGCATTTTTACCCTGAGCGCATTTTGCGTGTCTGCGTACTGTATCTATGCCTAGTTATCTTGCTAGCCTTGGCGCCGTTTTTGTCAAATTTGACGCGGACGCGATTTTGACTTTACAGCGAGAAGGATCGCAGCGACATTTGGCGTTTTGCTCGCGGCTTTCACGGCCTATAAAGATTACAAATTTATGAAAACCGCAGCGAGTCTAGTCTATTTTAATGGCGAAATTTTTGCTATACGGCCATTGACGCTACGATTTTGGACTTTGTTTTCGACTCTGTTTTTTAAGTACAGCGCTCATGCTTGTCGTTCAAAAATAGCAAAGACCGCAAATTTGATTAAATTTGCTAGGAGCTACGAGTGCCGTGCGCGCAGATAAGCGGCACAGTGTATCAAATTTGGCTTAATTTACCCGCAAACTAGCGGCGCAGAGGCTTGCGCTCGTTAAAATTACTCAAATATCAAAAACGGCGCTTCGAGTACGTTTCTGATTATTTTAAACGGCGAGAGCAGCGCGTCTTGCAGGATTTGCGTCGAGTATTGCGGCTTTTGCAAAGTTCCGCGCACCTTGATGACTGTCGAGAGCGTGCGGTCTTTGCCTAGCACGATTTGATTTACGAGCGGGATTTTATCGATGATGGAGCTAGCGTCCTTTAGCAGCTTTAGCTCCAGATCCACGTCGATCTCTTTGGTCGCGAGATTTATCGTACCGTGTCCGCCGATATCGGCACTCGAGCTCTCTAGCTCGATGGCTAGGAATTTTAATACATCGCCCTTTTTCTCAAATAAAATTTTACCAAATTTCACCGGATACCCGTCTGCGCCAAAATCCGGCGTCTTAAACACGAGCAGGGACGGCACGGAGTTTAAAAACGTCAGAAGCTGATTGTAAAACGTGTAGTCTTTTAGCGTAGCGCCGATTAGTCTCACTTCGCCTTTGAAATCATCTGTGCTAGCACCTAAAACGCGCATTTTAAAGCTGCCGCCCTCAAAGCTCTTAATGTTAAAAATCGAGTTGATAAACTCGCCTCTGATGTCGTTTGCCCACATTTCAAATTTTTTATCCGATTTTATGAGCGAAAAGTTGCCGCGAGCGGGCTTTGCGTCAAATCTCACCGTCCCGCCCGCACTCTGGCCGCTGTAGGCTAGCAGGTCTAGAGTCGCGTTGAAATCATTTAAAATCAGCTTCGAACCCTTGGCCTCAAACTCGATATCGCCGTCTTTGTCGGTCAAATTTTCATCTCCGCTAAGCGCCAGATCAAGCTCGTTTATAAAAAGCTCCGTTTTGCCCCCGGCGATTTTGAAATTTAGCCCGCCGCTTTTGCTCTTGCCCGTTGCGCCTTTTGCGTTTACGCCAATGGCAAAGCTATCGGCACCATATGGCGAGCCGTCTTTTTTGAGTAGCGGCGTTTCAAATTTAATATCGTTAGCCTCGATGCCAAGATTTTCAAAATCTTTGGTTTTTATATTTACGCCGCCTTCTGATATTTTCAGGCTTTTTAGCAGCGGCGAGTAGGGCAGTAGGCTCTTTACGTCAGACAAATTTATCTCGTTTTGCGCGCCGAATTTTAAGCTGGCGGCGGCCGGAGACGCGATATCTAGCTTTGTATCCTTGCTGCTAAAATCAAGCCTAGCAGCAAACGGCGTCGCGCCTAGTTTTAAAATTTCGCTCTTGCCAAATGCCAAATTTAGCCCTTTTAGCGTGCCGTTTATGTCGCCTGCGAGCTTGCCTAGATCGAGATTTACCACTGCGTCCACGCTAAAAAAATCCATCCCCGTATTTTTCGCATTTACCTTTAGCTTGTCGTTTAAAAGCTCGACGTCTGCGGTACCGACGTTAAATTTAGCTCCAGCGATCAGAGTCTGTCCGCCGGTGATCTTAAATTTGCCCTTAGGCGTCACTTCTAGCGGGTCAAATTTGATATCAAGCGCGAGTTTGGCGTCCGTTTTTCCGCTTAGCTGCTCGACGGGAACCTCGATATCGTAGGCCTTTAGTATGGAGTTTACGCTTTTGTCGTAGAGGGCTGATGTTTGCAGATTTAGCGTGAGTCCCGCGCCTTTTTCCTCGAAAATTTTATAGATTTCAAGAGTGCTTGCGTTTAGATTTTTGCCCTGCCATTTTGGATTTTTTAGCGTGAAAAATAGCGAGCCTTTTTTTAGCTCGACATCGACTCCCTCGGCGGTTGCAGCGGGCAACTTTTCGTGAAATTTAACCTTTACGTTTTTTGAAAATCCCTGCGCGCTAAGCTCGTTTAGATAGGGCTCTTGCTTGTCTAAGTTAAATTTACCCCGAAGTGATTTTACGAAGTAGTTATCCGCCGTGACGTAGCCGTAGATCCAGCTTTTTATCTCTTTATCCAGTCCCGTTTTTGCGCCCAGTTCGTCCATAAAGGCCCTTAGGCTAGTCGCGTTTATGTCGCTTAGCTCGTATTTTAGCTCGCCTTTTTTGAGGTTTATAGCGGCGTTTCCGTTTAGCTCGTGGCTGGAAAACGTACCGTTAAAATCGTAAATTTGACGCCTAAAATCGGCATTGCTAACGCCGCTTAAAGTGATGTTAAAGTCCTTAAACTCGAGCAGATAAACGTTTGCGGTTATGCCGTCGTCGGTATCTTTAAAATTTGAGCTAACCGCCAAAAACGGGCTATCTAGGTAAAAAACGTCGTCTCTGTAAAATAGCGTGGACTCGCTGTTTAAAAATTTGACGCGCTCAAGTAAGATTTCGTCAAACAATCTATCGATCCAGACGATGTTTTTGGATAGATCTAGCAGCGCGTCCTCGGAGCTATCTTTGGCGCTTTGTTTGGGTATTTCGATATTTTGCGCGCGTAAAATTATTTTTTTATCGAGTTTTATATATAATTGCTCTATTTTAAAGCCGCCCGCGTCGATATTTTCTATCTCGACGCCGTGTTTTAGGACGGCTATAAAAATGACGAATATCAAAACCGCAGGGATCAAAATGCGCCAAATTTTCTTCATTATTAGCGAGATTATTTTCATATTTTTTCTGAGCTTTCTTGTTTATCTTAGCCGCCCGGTGAGCGTGAGCGAGGTCATTTTCGTACCTCAGGGCAGTACGCTTGGGATTATATCATATCTAAGCGAAAAAAATACGGACGCGAATAAATTCGACGCCGTTATCTTGCGCGCTATGGGGCATGTGCAAGCAGGCTGGATAGATCTGGGCGCGGCAAAGCTTAGCAAGCTTGATTTTTTATACAAGCTCACGACCGCAAAAGCGGCTCTAACGCAAATAACGCTGATTCCTGGCGAAACGACGGCCGTGTTTTTGCAAGAGGTCGCAAAAAAGCTAAATTTGAGCGAGACGAAGCTAAATGAATTTTACGCCAAATTTGCCCCGCTAGAGGACGGCTTTTTAGTACCAGAAACCTACAAAGTACCGCTTGGCGTAAACGAAGAACAACTAGCCGCGCACCTCGTAAATTTATCTAAAAAATCACACGAAAAAACGGCTACCGAGCTACTTGGAAACTACGACGAAAAGCGCTGGAGCGAGTATCTCGTGACGGCCTCGGTCGTGCAAAAAGAAGCCGCGAACGAGGATGAGATGCCACTCGTCGCCTCCGTCATCCAAAACCGCCTAAAAAAGGGCATGAAGCTGCAGATGGACGGCACGCTAAACTACGGACTCTACTCGCACGAGACGGTCACGGCCGAGCGCATACGAAGCGATAAGAGTAAATTTAACACCTATCTAAACGAAGGCCTGCCGCCAAGTCCCGTCTGTACCGTGGGACTAGCTGCGATAAGGGCGGCGATAAGGCCCGCGCAGAGCGAGTTTTTGTACTTCGTGCGGGATAAAAAGACGGGCAAGCATAAATTTAGCGTCACTTACGATGAGCACGTGGGCGCGATAAACTCCCAAAAATAGCGCGCCAAAAGGCGTTTTAATATAAATTTGGATAAGATTTTGCGAAATTTAATTAGGAGAAAAGATGAGCGACATTGTCTATACTAGAACCGACGAATCCCCGCTGCTTGCTAGCTACTCGCTGTTTCCGATCCTGCAGGCGTTTTTGCGCACGGGCGGCATAGAGATAGCCCAGGCCGACATAGGGCTAGCCGCGCGGATCATCGCCGCTTTTAACGACAAGCTGCCGCCTGATCTGCGCGTGAGCGACGATCTGGAGATGCTGCGAAATTTGACTCAAGAAAATCGTGCGAATATCATCAAGCTACCAAATATCTCGGCAAGCTTGCCTCAGCTAAACGCCGCTATCACGGAGCTTCGCGCCAAAGGCTACGATCTGCCGCCATACCCGTCCGAGCCAAAAACGCCGGAGGAAAAAGACGCGGCTGCTAGATACGCCAAAGTGCTAGGAAGCGCGGTAAATCCGGTGCTGCGAGAAGGCAACTCGGACCGCAGATGCGTCGGTGCGGTAAAACGCTATGCCCGCGAAAATCCATATAAAATCACCCCTTTTGAAAAAGATAGCAAAACAGAAGTAGCCTACATGAAGGGCGGAGATTTTTACTCCTCCGAGCGTTCGGTTGGCTTTGAGGCGGATGAAATTTTACGCGTCGAGTTTATCTCAAAAAGCGGCGAAAAACGCGTGCTAAAAGAAAATTTAGCGGTAGAAAAGGGCGATATAATCGACGCTAGCTTTATGAGCGCGAGTAAGCTAGACGCCTTTATAAAGGAGCAAATCGCGGACGCGAAAGCTAAAAATTTGCTCTTTAGCGTGCATCTAAAAGCTTCGATGATGAAGGTGAGCGATCCCGTGATTTTCGGGCATTTCGTAAAGAATTTTTTCGCGGAAGTTTTTGATGGGTTTAAAGGCGAGCTAAAAAGCGTAAATATCAGCGAAAACAACGGACTAAAAGACTTTTTTACTAGGATTTTAAATTTGCCGCAAGCTACGCAGGAAAAAATCAAGGCCAAATTTGAGGAAATTTACGCCGCAAGGCCAAATTTAGCGATGGTAAATTCGGCCGCAGGCGTTACAAATTTACACGTGCCTAGCGACGTTATCATCGACGCCTCGATGCCCGCGATGATAAAAAACGGCGGCAAAATGTGGGACAAAGAGGGTATAGCTCGCGAAACTAAAGCCGTGATACCAGATAAAACCTATGCAGTCGTTTATGAGGCCGCGATCGAAGATATCAAGATAAACGGCGCGCTAGATCCTGCTAAAATCGGTAGCGTCTCAAACGTAGGTCTAATGGCGAAAAAGGCCGAGGAGTACGGCAGTCACGATAAAACCTTTGTAATGAGCGAAGCGGGCGAGGCGTGCGTGCTAAACGCCAAAGACGAAATTTTATTTAAATTTGAGTTAGAAAAAGGCGATATATTTAGGATGACGCAGGTTAAAGACGTCGCCGTGCAAAACTGGGTCGAGCTAGCGCTAAAACGCGCGAAAATCACGGGACAAAAGGCGATCTTTTGGCTGGATGAAAACAGGGCTCACGACCGAGAAATCCTAAAAAAAGTAAGAGCACAGCTAGCTAGCTCGGATGCGAGCGGGCTTGATATAGAGATCCTCTCTCCCGCGGCCGCTTGCAAAAAGTCGCTTGAGATCATCAGACGCGGCGAGGACTGCATCAGCGTCACCGGTAACGTCTTGCGCGACTATCTGACCGATCTTTTTCCGATCTTAGAGCTTGAAACCAGCGCCAAGATGCTCTCGGTCGTGCCGCTACTAGAGGGCGGAAGTATCTTTGAAACGGGGGCCGGAGGCAGTGCGCCAAGGCTCGCCGAGCAGCTACTAGAGCAAAATCACCTAAGCTGGGATAGCCTGGGTGAGTTTTTGGCTCTTGGAGCTAGTCTTGAGCAGCTGGCGGGCTTTAAACAAAGCCCTGAGGCACAAATTTTAGCCGATACGCTAAATGCGGCCGTAGAGCGCTATCTAAAAGAAAACAAAGTTCCGCGGTTTGAAGTCGGACAGCTAGATACACGCACGAGCCATTTTTATATCGCGCTTTATTGGGCGAGCGAGCTTGCCGCTAGCGGTACGCAGCTGGGCGACAAATTTAAACTCGCCGCCCAAAATCTCGCGCAAAACGAGAGCGCGATAGTGGCCCAAATAAACGCGGCACAAGGACGCAAGGTCGATATCGGCGGATACTATAAGCCAGACGATAAAAAGGCTAGCGCGGCGATGAGGCCGAGCGCGACGTTTAATCAAATTTTGCAAAATCAAATTTTATAAAAAAGGAAAAAAATGAAAATTTCAGTTATCGGAGCCGGAAACGTAGGCGCGAGCGCGGCTAGCGCTATTTTGCTAAGAGGCATCGCAGATGAGATCGCGCTAGTCGATATTTTTGGCGACGTGGCGCGCGCAAAAGCGATCGATCTATCTCAGAGCGCGGCGGTTTTTGGTCTTGATGTGAGCGTCGCCGGCGGTGATGATTTTTCGTTGATTAAAGATAGCGACATCGTGGTCGTGACCGCCGGAAGCCCTAGAAAAGAGGGGCAAACCAGAGAAGATCTGCTACTAAAAAACGCTGGCATCGTAAAAGGTACGGTGGAGAAAATCGCCAAATTTGCCCCAAACTGCGTCATCATAAACGTAACAAATCCGCTCGATGCGCTCACGTATCTAGTCTATAAAACTAGCGGTTTTGATAAAAGCAGGGTGCTAGGAATGGCGGGCGAACTAGACTCTGCGCGCCTAAAATACGAGATATCTCAAAAAACGGGACTAAAAAACAGCGCCTTTAGCGCGCATATCATAGGTTCTCACAACGACGATATGGTCGCGCTACAAAGCAACGTGAGCGTGGATCTGGGCGGCGAATTTGACGCGGTAGCGCAGGAGGCAAAAACGGGCGGCGCAAAGATAGTTAAGCTGCTCGGCACGTCGGCATACTACGCTCCTGGCGCGGCTGCGGCCAAGATGTGCGAGGCGATAAAAACCGGCAGCGAGCAGTGGCTAAGCTGCTGCGTGATAGAGGGCGAGTGCGCGGGCGGTAGGCTCGTTAAGCTAGGCAAGGGCGGCGTGCGCGAGATCAAGCAACCAAGCGCAGAGGAAAAAGCGGCTCTTGAAAAAGGAGAATCGCAAACTGCGGTAAATATCAAATTTCTAAAAGAAAGCGGGGTAATCGCGTAGCCGATGTTTGTAAATTATAAAATTAAAATTTACGCCCTGTTTTTAGCGGCTTTTATGTCGGGGTGCGCTAACGTTTCGTCAAGCACTCCCAAAAATACGATGTTAACGAAGCAAAGTAAAACCCAAGCTAATACTTCGCTAGAAAAGGATAAAATCCAAAATTGGGGAAGCAAGACATTTTATGGTAAAACCGGCGACCGACTCGACGCAAAAGAAACGGCCCTGCTAAATCTCCTGCAAGGATATATAGGTAAAAGAGACGGCGGCGACTGCTCGGGCTTTGTGACGCTTGTGAATAAAAAATTAAATCGAGACTTTTTTGACGAAAAGGAGCTCGATAAATTTTACACCAAGCACGGTCTAAAAAGTGAAGCTATGTTTAAGCTTTACGAGAGTAAAAATCTGATCGCCTTTGACGATCCGAAGGTTGGAGATTTGGTATTTTTCAACAACACGACTAGAAGCACGAAAAATAACAAAAAAGCAAAAATCGTCACTCATGTAGGCATAGTAAGTAGCGTAGAAAAAGACGGCACAGTTGGCTTTACGCATCATGCTAGAGGTAAAAATGCGGTGGATTTTATGAATCTAAAAAATAAAAATACGCGTAAAAAGGGCGAAAAAGAGTTAAATTCCTACATCGTATCTTGCAAAAATAACAATGCGTCGTGTCTTGCGTCAAATAGATTTGCGGGATTTGGCAAAGCCAGCGTAAGGAGAAACTAAGTTTAGTTATTTATGCTTATCGCTTCAAATTTACCGCCGTATCCGCATAAATTCGTCGTCAAATTTACGGATCGGCGGCGGTAAATTTAACTTCTAAATTTACTCTACGCCAAATTTGTCGCAATAGCCGTTAAATTTGAGCTAAAAAACGTAAAAATATCCGTGCGGGCGTTTCAAATTTGCTCGCTTTTATGCAAAAAATCTTCAAAATTTTACTTTACCGCACGCTTTAAATACCAAATTTAACTTAAATGCTATAAAATTATCGTTACGAGTTAAATTTGATAAGGAAAAATATGCTGATAAAAACTGACGCCCCCGTCTGGGTCGATATCTCGCGTTGCAAGGCGTGCGATATCTGCGTGAGCTGCTGTCCTGCGGGCGTGCTGGCGATGGCCGTCGAGCCGCGCGCGGTGCTAGGCAAAACGATCGAAGTGGTGCATCCCGAGGCCTGTATCGGGTGCCGCGAGTGCGAGCTGCACTGTCCCGATTTTGCGATTTACGTGGCGGAAAAGGGCTTTAAATTTGCCAAACTAACTGCCCAAAGTAAAGAGCGCGCGACCGCCGTAAAAGAGAATAAATTTGAAAAATTAGAGGCGGGACAATGAGCGAGCTTTTAAATAATAACGGCGGCAAAAGAGAGGTCATCGCTAGCGGAAACGAGCTAGTCGCGCTTGCGGCGGTGGAGTGCGGGTGTAACTTTTTCGGCGGTTATCCGATCACGCCAAGCAGCGAGATCGCGCACGAGTTAAGTGTGCTGCTGCCAAAGCACGGCGGCAAATTTATCCAGATGGAGGACGAGATTGCTGGCATATCGGTGGCGCTTGGAGCCTCGATGAGCGGGGCAAAGGCAATGACGGCAAGCTCGGGTCCGGGCATCTCGCTAAAGGCCGAGCAGATCGGGCTTGGCTTTATCGCAGAGGTGCCGCTAGTGATCGTAAACGTCATGCGTGGCGGGCCTAGCACTGGGCTGCCTACCCGCGTGGCGCAGGGTGATCTCCTGCAGGCGAAAAACCCGACTCACGGCGACGTAAACAGTATCGTTATCGCGCCTTCAAGCCTAGAGGAGTGCTATACGCAGACTGTTCGCGCGTTTAATCTCGCCGAGCGGTTTATGACACCCGTGTTTTTGCTACTGGATGAGACGATCGGACACATGCATGCAAAGGCCGTACTGCCGCAGATCAGCGAGCTAGAGATCTATTCGCGAAGGCAGTTTGAGGGCGAGCCTGCAGACTACCGCCCATACAGGGCAGCTCCCGATGAGCCTGCGACGCTAAATAAATTTTTCGGCGGTTACCGCTATCACGTTACAGGTCTGCATCACGGCGAGACGGGCTTTCCGACCGAGGACGGTGCGGTCGTGGACTACAACATCAAGCGCCTTTTTAACAAAATAAACGCGCACGAGCACGAGCTTGAGCTCTGGGAGGAGTTTATGCTAGATGATGCGGAGATTTGCATTATCGCGTTTGGCTCAGTGGCTCGCTCAGCAAAAGAAGCGGTGCTAAATTTACGCGAAAAGGGCATAAAAGTAGGGCTTTTTAAGCCTATCACGCTATTTCCGACGCCGAGCACAAAACTACGCGAGATCTCGGCTAAATTTAGCAAAATTTTGATCTGCGAGTTAAATTTGGGTCAGTATACGGGAGAGATAATCAAAGCCACGCTAAGAGACGACTTTAAAACTCTGCTAAAAGCCAACGGTCGTCCGATCAGCCCGCAAGAAATCGCGCAAAAAATAGGAGAATTTTAATGGCATTTAACTACGATAACTACCTACGCACGGACAAAATGCCGACCCTGTGGTGCTGGGGCTGCGGCGACGGCGTGATACTAAAGGCGCTAATCCGCGCAATCGACAAGCTCGGCTGGGACATGAACGACGTGTGCGTAGTTTCTGGCATCGGCTGCTCGGGGCGCTTTAGCTCCTATATCAACTGCAACACCGTCCACACCACGCACGGGCGCGCGATAGCCTATGCTACGGGTATCAAGCTAGCAAATCCCGATAAACACGTCATCGTGGTAACCGGCGACGGCGACGGGCTAGCAATAGGCGGCAATCACACGATCCACGGATGCCGCAGAAATATAAATTTAAACCACGTTTTGATAAATAATTTCATCTACGGCCTAACAAACTCCCAAACCAGCCCGACCACGCCGACGGGCTTTTGGACGGTGACGGCGCAATACGGCAACGTCGATCCAAATTTTGACGCGTGCAAGCTCGCGACCGCCGCAGGAGCGACATTTGTAGCGCGCAGCAGCGTGATAGAGCCCTCAAAGCTGGAAAAGATATTTGCCGAGGGATTCGAGCACGACGGATACAGCTTTTTTGACGTATTTTCAAACTGTCACATAAACCTGGGCCGCAAAAACAAGATGGGCCAGGCTACGCAGATGCTCGAGTGGATCGACGATCGCACGGTGAGTAAGGCCAAATTTGATGCGATGAGCGAGGACGAGCGGGAGGGTAAATTTCCACTCGGAGTGCTACATAAAGACGAGTTACGCATGGAGTACACGAAGGCCTACGACATGGTGATAAAGGCCGCCAGAGACGGCGAAAAGATCGACTTTGGAGCGCTAAAATGAAAAGGCAGTTAAGATTCGTCGGAGTGGGCGGTCAGGGCGTGATTTTAGCGGGCGAGATTTTGGCAGCGGCTAAGATCGAGGATGGCGG
The DNA here is from genome assembly GCA_963529735.1 of uncultured Campylobacter sp. GTDB lineage: Bacteria > Campylobacterota > Campylobacteria > Campylobacterales > Campylobacteraceae > Campylobacter_A. The sequence goes on along the minus strand of CAUSAR010000008.1, from coordinate 7,595 downwards.
ATACGGCGTCAAAGCCTCGACCTATACCTCGCAGGTGCGCGGCGGGCCGACAAAGGTCGATATCATTTTGAGCGAGCGAGAGATTTTTTATCCGTATGCAAACGAGGGCGAGATCGAGTTTATGCTAGCTACTGCGCAGGTTAGCTTTGAGCAGTTTAAAGACGGCGTAAAAGATGGCGGCATCATCGTCGTGGAGCCAAATTTGGTTCGCGCTAGCGACGAGGATAAAAAGCGCTGGAAAATCTACGAAATCCCAATCATCTCCATCGCAAAAGACGAAGTGGGCAACGTAATAACCCAAAGCGTCGTTGCGCTCGCAGTCGCCGTGCAGATGAGCGGCTGCCTAGATACCGAGCTAGTTAAACGCGTAATGCTCTCAAAAGTGCCTAAAAAAGTTTATGCCGAAAACGAAAGGGCCTATGAGCTGGGGCTTAAATACGCCAAAATTTACATAGAAAACGGCAAATAAAAGCGTGACAAAATAAGATAAATTAAGTATCATTTTGTTATAATTCAGATATTAATTTATTTGATTTTAAGGAGAACGCAATGAGCGTTGGTATTTTTTACACGACGACAAAGGGGCACACAAAGAGCGCGTGCGAGTATCTAGCGGGCAAAATAGGAGCGCAGCTAATAGACGTAAAGGGCGCTGGGGCGGAGGATTTTGCTAAATTTGACGTCATCATCGCAGCGGCGCCTAGCTACGGCGACGGCGAGTTGCAGTCTGACTGGGCGGAGAAACTGCCGCTTTTAAAAGCAGGAAGCAAAGGCAAAAAAGTAGCCATCGTAGCCATCGGAAATCAAGCCAATCACCCGCAGACGCTTTTTAGCGGCGCGGTGGATTTTCTGCCGTATCTAAAAGATGCACAAATTTTTGGCGCTAGCGACGTGGATGGATATAAATTTAACCACTCCGCATTTTTATTAAACGGCAAATTTATCGGCCTCGCGCTTGACGTTAAAGGCGATGAAAACTACGCAAAACGCATCGACAAATGGGTCGAAGAAAACAAGTCAAATTTTTAATTTATTCTACTTTTCGCCGCTTCGCTAGTTAAATTTGCGGAGCGGACGACCTTTTTCTACTCACGACATTAAATTTATTAGTTAACGGCGACGGCAAAATTTGGCGCTTGCGACAATGACTCAAATTTGATGGTAAATTAGCAAAAAAAGCAAGATGTAAAAAGGGGCTGATTTTAGCCCCTTTTAGTTTTAAGTTTAGCTTAACGTCGTGTATCCGCCGTCTACGTCGCTAAATCCTGCGCCGTAAGCTACGCCGGAGATTTTGACTAGAGTGTCGCTGCCTTCTTGATAGCCTTCCACGCCGTCTGTATTTAGCGCTAGATATGCATTAAATTTATCCGCTCCTACGTTTTCTAAGAAATAAGCGCCTTCGCCGTTTTTCAAATTCGCGAGCTTTTCCGTCAAATTTGACGAATCCGTGCCGTCTGCGGCCTTTGAAATTTTTGCGATATTGTCAGGTAGTTTGATTTTTTCGTTTTTTGATATTTTCATCATACCCGTGCCCGATTCTATCGATATCTCTTTTTGATCCGTATTTTGAGCGATAGTTTCTTTGAGATCAAATTCCTCTTTGCTCAAAAACGATCCGTTATTTCCCTGGGCTTTTGAGATGAGAGTTATTTTATCCGAGTTTATATTTTCATAGATTTTAAACGTCGTTTGCGTATCTCCGATCTGGGCTACGGCTTTTTTATCTAGCGCTTTGTCGGTTATAGTCGCAGTACCTTTAAGTCCTTTTGTTACGTCGCTTAACGGGCTTAGATCCCAAGGCTTAGATAAATCCATCGTAAGTGGCGATTTTGTCGTTAGCATCGAAGCGTCGTTATCTGAGCTAACGTCAAATTTTACCGTTTTATTGACATATTCTGCGCTTGTTATTGTAGCCGATTTTATCTGTTCGTTTTCGTAGGTTACGTCTACGGTTTTGTCGTTTTGACTGTAAGTAGAGTCTTGCAATACCTGCTTTATTAGCTTGTTTGAAGCGTCGTAGGTTTTTGTGACGGTTTGGATAACCCTGCCGCCTTCATTATTGCTTAGGGCTTTTACGATCTCGACGTTTGGAGTAGATTTGTCTATCTCGTAGACCTTTGCTCTAGTTTGCCAGCCCGTAGTATTTAGCGCCTTTTCGTTTTTATCGAAAAATACTCCTTGTGCAAATTTAAACCCGCTATTTTCGTCTTGCGCTTTTTCAAAAACTATTTGGTACGTCTTGTTAGCCACCGTATCTTCGTATTCCCAGATTTTAGATTTTCCATCTATTACGTCTTTAGCTACCGCATCTTCAAAACTAGACGGAGTCGGAGCGGTAAAATCAGGCGTTAATTTCTTATAAATCGAAGTTGCGCCTTCTTTTATCTCTGTAAAATAGCTTCTAGATTCGACATCTTTTACCTCTATAAGGTATCGCTATCCTTTTGATAGCCCTCTACGCCGTCGGTATTTAGCGCCATATAGGCATTAAATTTATTTTCTCCTACATTTTGCAAGAAGTACTGCGCCTTACCGACTCCGAGCGTAGATAGCTTCTCCTCGATATTTTCTTGATTTACGCCGTCTTGCGCTCTTGTTAGCTCGGTGATGTTTGATGGAAGCATGATTTTATCTTGAGCGTTGTCTAGTACCGCCATTTTTGAGCCGTTTGATAGATTGTTCGTGTCGGCGTTGATGCTTATTTTTTTCAAATTTGCATTTTCTTGCAGGGTCTGGGCTATATCAAAAGTATCGACTCCATAGCTGCTATTTACCGTATATGCAGCCTTTGACACTAGCGTTACGTCATCCGAGAATCGTCCATCGTATGCTCGGTAGACTACCTCGTCTTTTCCGATATCGGCGGTCCATTTAGTATCTAGCGCGCTATCTGTTACCGTGACTTTGCCTTTGTAGTTGAAATTCGGCGTAAGAGGGCTTAAGTGTTCTGGCGAGCTTGCGTTTAGATATAGCTTACCTTTGTAGTCCAGATTTTCGCTATCTTTGCTGATCTCGAAGTTTATATCGGTATTTGCGTATTTAGGATCGGTTTTGCTAGCATAGCTTAGTTTGCCGTCATTGTAGGTTAGGGTGAGTTTTTCGCCACTGGATCTTTCTAAGATTTTTTCTTCCAACACTCCTTTGTCGTCAAATTTATCTCTAGTGACGTCGCCTGTTTTTGAGACGCTAGGCGTGTATTCTTCGGTTACTTTGTAGCCGTCTTTTTCGTAAATTTTATAGGCTGAGATCTTGTAGTCCTTGATCATATTTTCGCCGTTATAAAATTTGCCGTCCGGCATATCTACTTTTATATCGGAGTTTTCTGGCTGAGCGTCTCTTTTGCCAAATTCTATCCTATACGTTACGCCCGTCGTGTCGTTTGAGTATTCCCAGGTAAAGGCCTTGCCGTCTTTTACGTCGATCGGTTTCATGGCTGCTTTGCCGGTTTGCTCATTGACCTCATACACTCCGTTATCTTTGTCGTCCTTAGATACTACGTCTTTTACGGCGTCGTATTGTGTTTTTGTGAAATTTATCTTTGCATTATCCGTGCTATCTAGAGTTTTGATAGCGTCTACGTGAGATTTTATATACTCAAAATGCTTAACGATATTTGCCGAAGTATCTTTTATTACAAATTTATCGCCATTTGCTTTTTTGTCTTTTAAGGCTATAAAGGTAGCGATGTCTAACGTAAAATCCTTACTATCGTCTATGAAAAATTTCTCTACCGAACTGCTTTTTATAAAATTTAGATGATCGCTCGTTACGTTATGTAGCCAAATTTTACCTTCGGAAATTTTATTTAGTAGCGCCGTAGTAGCCTTGCTGGCGTCTAGCGTAAAGCTGCCGCTAAATTTGATAGATAGGACGTATTTTAAATTTGAGGCGATTTTATCTATATTGTTTTGTATATTTCCCGCTTCGTCTTCTATGATAAACGAAGTGCTTTCGTCGGTAATACTTGCAGCTTTTTCCAAAAACGTCTTAACGTTGGTTTTTTCGATGATGGGATCAGGATCTGGTTTTGGCTCCGGAGTAGGGACATAATCTTTATCGTAGTTTGGAAATTGACTTTTTATCTCGCTTTCGCTTTTTCCTGTTACTTGCGATATTACGGATATTTTATCGTTTTTGCTTAGCGATTCGTCTAGTTTTGAGTTATCTAGCGTCAAATTTGATTTGTTATTTATGATGACGTTTTTTATATCCTGAGCGGAGGATGTCGCCGTTATAGCGTCGTTTATTTTTAAAAAAGAATTTAAAGCGGTTTTTATATCGCCGTCCGGTACGTCTTGTACGCTATCGGCTACGACGTTTGAGGCGATGATTTTGTTTATCAGCGTTTTGTGCGCGTCTCTAGTGGCGGCATCCGAGCTTTGCGCGTGGACCGGGTTTAGCGCCGCTTTTAAGATCTCGCTTACGACTTGACCTCTGTCGTTTGTATTATTTAGCATGTTTATCCAGCCTGCTTTTCCGCCGACGTCGGTATTTTCATCCTTGTTTAACAATGTTGCATAAATATGCTTGATGAAATTTTCGTTGCTCTCCAGGCTTTTGCCGAAAAACTCCTTCGACGCCGTCGTATCCAACATCAAATTTGCAACGTTGGATAAATTTAAATTTTTAGCATTTGCCGATTTTAGCCAGGCTTCATTGCCCGCACCTTCGCTAGATCTGCCAAATAAGGCAACATAAAGTCCCGAAATTTGTGACTTGGTTAAAGACATTTTTGCACCTTTAAGTTGTATTTTTTAAATATACGTATGAAATATTTAAAATTTTATTATTATATAGCATAAGTATAAAAATAAAACTTAATATTTTATGAAATATCAGCTACAAAATATGGAACTTTAGGCGTGAAGCTTTTGTATTTTTATGCGTATTAAGTAATAAATTTTGAGTTTTTTAATTATCAAAATAGATAGATGAAATTTGTGTTAAAGCGGAGTTTTGAAAAAAGACGCGGAAGTAAAGCTCGCGGCTTCACTTCCCAAAAAGCTTCTTTATAGCGCCGAAAAAGCCGCCTGAGCCCTCGTTTTTATCGCTTTCGTTTTTCTTTTTATCCAGCTTCATCGCTTCGCTTAGCTGCTGAGCTGCTGTGTCGGCGTAGATAAATGCGCCTTCGGGGTCGCAGTTAAAAAGATTTGAGTAGCACTCAGAATCATTTAAATCAATCGGGTTGGGTATAATCACGTCTGTCGCCTCAAGCAGTCCGTAGCCGTTTTCTACGCTAAATTTAACTGCGCTCAAAAACGCAGGCAAATTTTGCGCGTAAAAATCATCCGTTTTTTGCTTGATATTTTTATCGGCGTTGTAGTCCTGCCAAAATTTAGCCAAATTTGCCGCGCTTATAAATGCGCCAGACGAGTAGTTTCCGTCAAATTCGCCTGTAAATTTTGCTTTTATCTCGGGCGGTATGACGCCGCTTATATCGCTTAGATACCGCTTAAATTCACTGTGTTCGTCCGCCAAAAAGCCAAACGCCGTGCCGCGCGTGTAGAAGTATTTTCTAAAAAATCCCTGCACGGCGGCGAGTATGTAGCCGTGACTGACCGAAAAGCCCTCGTCGCCCTTGGTTTCAAGCGCGATTTTTAGGGTATCAATGTATTTTTGCGCATAAAAATCCTCCATGCTGTACTCTTTTGAAAGACTCTCTGCGACCGACCAGTTGCCGTCTCTCGCGCTTTTTAATGCGTCAAAATACCACTGCTTTATCTCGCTTTCGTTGATTGGATGATAGCTCACGTCGTAGCCCATTTTGACTCCTTTTTCGGTAGATTTTTCTAAATTTACAAAGGATTCGGCCGATTTACGCGTATAAAATCGACCCCAGACGAATCATATTCGAGCCGCATTTTATCGCTAGCTCAAAGTCGCCGCTCATGCCCATCGAGCAAATTTGCGCGCCGCGAGGTTGCAAATTTTCGTAAATTTTACGCGTCGTCTCAAAGCTCTTTTGCACGACTCGCTCGTTATCAACGTGCGCGCCGATACTCATCACGCCGACAGGTTTTAAAAATTTACACTCCTGCGCGATTTGCAAAAACGCATCCTGGGCAGCCTCGGGCGAGATGCCTTGTTTCGTGTCTTCGTAAGCCGAGTTTATCTGCAGCAAGCATGGTAGCTCGCAAACAAGCCTCTTATCCACCGCAAGTGCGGCCTCTATGCTCTCGCAGCTTTGCCAAAGCGCGGGTTTGAGCGCTAGCAGGTGGTTTATTTTGTTGCTTTGAAGTCGCCCGATGAAGTGCCACTCGATCGGCAAATTTGACAAAATTTCGCTCTTGTTTTTGAGCTCTTGCACGCGGTTTTCGCCAAAGCTCGTTTGTCCCTGTTTAAAAAGTTCCAAAACCTCTTTAGTCGTTACGTTTTTGCTCACGGCGATTAGCTTTACCGCTTCGCCCGTGCGCGCGTTTTCGATGCGTTCTAAAATTTGCGCGAGCTTCATTGTCCCGCTCCGCTTAGGCGCATCACGTCGTTAAAGGTCGCAAATGCCATCAAGCAGAGCAAAAATGCCCAGCCGCAGTAGGTGAGGCCGATATAGACTTTTTCGTTCATCTCGCGGCGGAAAATCAGCTCGTAAAGGTTGAAAAATATATGACCACCGTCAAGCGCTGGGATCGGGAGTAGGTTTAGCACGCCTAAATTTACCGAGATCAGCGCGGCGATGATGAGTAGGGTCGAGAGGCCGATGCCAGCGGCTTTTGAGGTGATGTCGGTGATTTGGATGATGCCGCCCATCTCTTTTAGCGGTACGACGCCCACTATCAGCTTTTCAAGTCCCGTAAATATGAGCTTTGAGGCGTTTACGGTCTCAACGAGCGCAAATTTGAGCGAGCTAAAGCCTGTGTTTCGTATCGTGACGACCTCGCCTGATGGCGAAATGCCGATGAGCGGTTTTTCTATCTTTTCGCCAAATATCGTCATGCTTTGCCCGACTTTAGGCGTCAAATTTATCGTTTTTATTTCGCCCGCGCGCTCGAGCGTGATCGCGGTGGAGGTTAAATTTACGTTTTTGCTTATCTCGTCCCATTCGCTGATTTTGATGCCGTTTATGTTTAAAATTTTATCGCCCTTTTGCAGTCCGGCGCTTGCCGCAGCCGAGTTTTCCAGCACCTTGCCCACGGTTGGCGCTAGCCTCTCAACTCCGATATGTCCGAGCGCGATAAAGATAAAAAACGCCAAAGCGAAGTTAAAAAACGGTCCGGCAAAAAGGATGAAAATGCGTCCTAGCGGGCTAAGTCTTGTGTAGCTGTCGGCGTCCTCGTTTTTTAACCCCGGTTTGGAGTCCTCTTGTCCTTTTAGGCTCACGTAGCCGCCAAGCGGTATCGCGCTGATGGCGTACTCGGTACCGCCGATAGTTTTTGAGTAGACGCTTTGTCCAAAGCCCACGCTAAATTTTAAAACGCCGACTTTTAGCATGCGAGCGGCGAGAAAGTGGCCCAACTCATGGAAAAATATAAGAAACGAAATCACCAAAACCGTGATCAAAAAGTGCCAAGAATACGCATAAATGCCGACGGCTAGCAACGCCGCCACAAAGATAATGCTTTTCAAAATTTACCTTTAAATTTGATTTTACCGCTCGAGTT
>CAUSAR010000007.1:0-41676 GCA_963529735.1 uncultured Campylobacter sp. | reverse complement strand
TCGCCGTTTTCGTAGTATTTGTCCGCAGGCTTAAATTTGACCGAGGTTTTATGCGTCAAATTTCCACGCTCGTCCCTCGTTATGTCTTTAAACTGCAAGATTTGCCAGATTTTTGCCTCAGATCCGAAGTAATTTACCGACGTATACTCCATCTCGTCGCCGTTTGCGGCGTAGTAATAAACCCATTTTGAGTTCGGGGCTTGCGTGATTTTTTCATATTCGCCGTTTGACTTGCGCTCGAAGCTTATCTCTATGCCGTGGCGCGGCTCCATATTATTTTCTATCCGCGTTAAAACGCCATTTTCGTCGTAGACGTAGCTATCGTCCGTTACTAGCGTCCCGCCCGAATACGCCGCCCGAGCGATCATTTTGCCGTCCTTACCGTAAGTGGTTTTCTCCGTGCGCGGGTAAAATTTATCCTCCACATGCTGCTCTTTGGCCGTTGCGACTAAATTTTCGCCGTCAAATTCGTATTCGTAGAGATAAACGGCGCTATCTTGGTATTTTTTGCGTATTAGCCCGTCTTTGCCGTACTCAAACAAAATCGAGCCGTTTGGCACGCCGTTTATGTGCTCGGTTTCTTGCACTATATAGCCGTTTTCGTTAAACTCCGTCCGCTTTACGCGCGTATTTTCTAGCGTCCCGGAGCCGTCCATTGAGTATTCGTACTCCGTAGCCGTCATACTTTTGACCTCGCCTTTTAGCTCTCTTTTGCTCCAGTCGCTTTCGGGTAAAACGGCCGAGTTTAGATAGCAAACCGCCGATGCCGCCGCGAAAATAACTTTTAAAATTTTCACTTTATCTCCCCCACCCCTCACTCGTAAATTTCGCCCTTATAGCCGATGCCACGCACCGTAGCTATCTCAAAGTCCGTGCAGCTTTCTAGCTTGTGGCGTAGCTTTTTTACGTGCGTATCGACCACGCGCTCGTCGCTATCCGTGTCGTAGCCCCAGATTTCTTGCATGATTTCAAGACGAGTGAAAATTTTGCCAGGATTTGAGAGCAGTAAAAAGAGTAGATAAAACTCTTTTGGCGCGAGTTCCACGGCCTCGCCGCCGATTTTTAGGCTAAGGGCCGTATAGTCGAGCTCGGAGTTTTTAAACTTCAGCCGCTTGCTGCTAGCGATCTTGGCTCGGCGCAAAAGCGCGTTTATGCGTAAAATCAGCTCCTTTAAATTTACAGGCTTGCTCATATAGTCGTCCGCCCCCGTGACAAATCCCTTCTCCATCCCCTCCATGCCGCTTTTTGCCGTTATCATCAGCACCGGTAGCGACTCGTCTAGTAGTTTGATTTGTTTGGTTAGCTCGTATCCGCTAAGTCCCGGCATCATGATATCGGTGACGACAAGATCGGCGCGCTCGCTCTCTAGCAGCTGCAAAGCCAGCTCTCCGTCAAAAGCCGCAAGCGGCGAAAAGCCCTCCTGAGCTAGCTTTAGGCAGATTATTTTATTCAAATTTTCGTCATCCTCGGCGACTAAAATTTTAAACATTTACTTTCCTTAAATTTGCCCCGAATTTAACGGGCAAGACGATAATTTTTGTCCTATTTTATCAAATTTAACGAGAAATGGGCGGGTAAATTTAGCGAAGCATCATCAAAATGCCGATGACGAAGATGATGGCGGCTGTAAAAATCTCCAAAAGTCGCAGGTGGGTTTGCAAAAATTTCTTTAGTATCGCGCCGCCAAGAGCATAGATGCTAAGCGAGCAAAACTCGATAAAAACGAGCATAACCGTGATAGAGAGTATGCGAGGCAGGCTAAAAGGATCGTTCGCGTCCAAAAAAGTCGGCAACAAAGCCGAGAGAAAAATCCACGCCTTAGGATTTGAGATGCAGACTACGCTGCCGTTTAAAAACATCTGCTTTTTGCTCGGCAGCTGCGTAACCTTCGTGATGCTAAGCTGCCCCTTGCTAAAAAACAGCATAGCGCCAAGATATAGTAGATAAAGCCCCGCGATGATGTTTAAAACCTTAAACGCGAAGCTATAATGCGCCAAAACTGCGCCAACGCCCAGCATACAGCAAATCCCCACGAAAGCTAGCGAGGTGAGCTGCCCCGCCATCATCGGTAGCGCGTGCACGTAGCCTAGACTCATGCCGATACTCATCGCGTAGGTCATGTTGATGCCCGGCATCAGGCTGATGGGGAAAAACGTAACGGCAAAAAGTAGGTAGTTCATAAGGCGCCTTAAATTTTAAAGAAATAGTAAATTAAATTTAATAAATTTAAGATAAAAAAACGGCGGCCAAACGGCGGAAATTTAGCAAAATTTGCGCAAGGAGTCGTTTGTGTTTTTGGGTCGCGGCGCGAAATTTGTTTTTTATGCGCGGGCGGGAAAATTACCTGGCTTTGCGGCGGCTTTTGCTTGCGTTTTTTTGAGGTGCAGAGCGTAAATTTAGCAAGCAAATCTCTAAGCGCACAAATTTAAACCCGCAAATTTGACTTTATCCGTGCGGGCTTAAATTTACCCCGCAAAACGGCCCCAAGGCTAACCGACCGTTTAGCGGGTTTTGCGGTAAGATTTTAAGATAAAAGTCAATACATCTTTTTGATAATAGGTTTTTGTGAGGTTATGGAAGCTCGATTATATCGAGGTTTTGTCAATGAAAAATATTTTTTATTTTGTGTGTTTTTTGGGTTAGCATTGTCTTTCAAAGTGTGGAGTGTCTATAAAGCTTTTGAAATTTCCGCCCCATTTGTTGCTTTTGTCGAGAGCTTCCCAATAGTCGCCAATGCTTTGAAGCTGTGATTTTGATTGTAGCCACTCGCCGTTTTTGAATATGTGTAAATCGGCGGCACATCTTTTTAAGTGCATTGAATTATAAGTTTTTGATTTACCTTCTTTGATGTATAGGTCTTGCTGTGCTTTCGTGCGCTCGACCTCGCCTACCCTTACGGTGTAACCGTTTTGGATTAGGTAGTTTAGCAAATTTGCTAAGTCTTGCGTAAATTTTTCTTGATTTTGTCCTAGCGTCATTTATGTAGCCTTATGTTTTGGTTTAGGAATAAATCGTAAATCTTGTCGATTTTCTTTTCAAGATTTGATATATCCTCGCTAAATGATTTCTCAAATAAAGATAACTTTTGATTAAAGGCGTTAAGCCTTTGCGAGATTATCCAGTTTATGATTGTAAAGAATAGAGCCGTTATAGTTATCAACGGCTCAATATATTCCACTATGAAACTTGCTTGCATTGCCTAAGCGATAGTTACTTGCTGTAAATTTGTGATAAAGACTTCTTCAAACTTAACACCGTTAAAGGTCTTGTTTAAAAGTGCGGTGCGTATCTCGTCCTCGGTTTTATTAAAGTCGGCGTAAAACTGGAATGTGTGCTTTCCCTTTGTGGTGGCAGATTTGCCCGTAACGGTTACGTCCCAAAGGTCAGTTACGACATCATTTCCCGAAGTGCTTTCAACTTCGTAAACGACGAATTTACCGTCAAGGTTATTCTCTGCAAATGTTTTAGCGGTTGCGCCGTCCGCAGGAACAGCAAAGCCAAACGTGCGATTTCCTAAAGTATTTCTTATTAGTGATTTAGCCATTTTTTACCCCTTTCTTAAGCGTCAAATTTCAGTTTAGCGTATTCGCATTTTGTGGTTAGGACGTAGTCGCAGTCAAACTTACCTTTTATATCCGCTAGCAAGTCTTTAAAGGTCTTAGAGGCCTTGACGTGCGGAACGCTAAACATTGTTGAGAGCCTACCCGTAGCGTCTTTTTTCCCGACAACTATACTTTTTTTATTTAAAGGATTAGGAATTGCGGCTACAGCCGTGCCACCCTCGCCAACGTTTTTAAATTTTTCTACCTTACCAGCCATAAGACCGATTAACGCCGTAGTGTCGCCGTCAGTCGCGCCAATAGCCGAAACATTTAAGGTTTTTAAACCCTTGATTGTTTGTCTTAGCATTCTTTTTACTCCTTGAGTTTTTAAATTTTGCGTTATGCTGCATAAACAACGTAATGGTAGCAAAGAGCGTTAATAATTGCCGTAATACTTGCAAAAATATCCAAAAATACGAGCTTTAGCAACAATAGCTAGCAAGTCCAAAAAGTCCAAGATTTACGCTAGCGTGAGCCTAAAGCAACGCCGCTCAGCTGTATAATCCACAATTAAAGAAAGACAACGGGAAATAACTAGCAACAAACGAAAAAGCTAAAGTTGCTTTTGACTCGGCTCACGCAAGCGGCATCTAGGGGGAAAATATGGCCCGGTTTTAAGACAAAAAAAGTCCGATGACCCGGTTTTAAGATAAAAAAAGTCCGAAAGGGGAAGCTAGGAAGCAACAGAGAGAGGATCGCCAAGCTCCGACGGCGCAGAGCGCCTGAAGCTTGGCGAGGGGGAAAGAAAAAAGCTAGATATCATCCTTTAAAATAGGCTCAACGGCCCTAACGACTTTTTCTAAAGTTTGAATTTTTAGAACAGCTTCGAGCAAAAATCTAGCATAAGGCGGATACGGAACTTTTGACCCCCAGCCATTAACCGTAGCGTAGGGGATACCCACCAACTCCGCAAGCTCACGTTTATTTAAACCCGTTTTTGATAACAATTCCTGAAATTCATTTTTATCCATAAAAAACCTTTAAAAATAATAGAATAATAGCATAATGATAAAATAAAGTCAAATGTAAATAGCAAAATGACACAATTTTAAGTTATATATAAGTGTCAATATGCTATAATTCTAACATAAATAAAAAGGATTATGACATAACCCGGAAAAAACAAAAGGAGAAAAAAAAAATGGAGAACAAAGGTTTTAAACTGTATATAGACGGCGAGACAGTCAAAGATAAATTTGACGAGGATATAATAGTTTATGATGAACCAAGGAAGATAACAAACGAAAGATTTTGCATACTACTATTCACGACAGAACAAAAGGAAAAATTATTCAAAGACCTAGATATAAAACCAACTAGAAAAGAAACAGATAAAGAACTATATGAAATGATTTTTGAAAAGGCAGAACAAAAATACAAAGAAAAAATTGATTTTATAGATGACTTATACGAAGTATTAGATTATGGTGAGTATATGCACGTAGACGAAGATAACCCCCAATTCATAGACGACCTAGAAAAATATCCGTTTTCAATATGGAATGGAGAGATGGTAGGCGATTGGGGAGCTGGCGAAACAAATATTTATTCAAATTGTTATGGAATACAGATAGGGAACTGGCCTAACTGGAAATGGGTTTTCTGCGATGACTACGAGGAAATAAAAGAATAAAAAAAAAGCGGTAGAATCTAACCTACCGCTTACAACCCCTTATAAGAATAAAAACTCAGATAACTATAAAAAAAAATCACTACATAAACAAAGCACACGAAACGCTATCGACCTTAAGGCCGCCAACTTCAAGATGAGTTTTGCAAAGCTGGGCGAGCTTGTCTTCGTCCATTGTCTTTTTTACGTTGTGAACGAGAACTTGCTTTTTACGGCGGTTACTATTCGCACAAAAAGCTTTATATTGCTTAAAATAGTTAAAATCATCTATCGGCGGAGTAGTCGTATCGTCCTCATAATGAACTTCATAAATATACTTAATTTTTGCAGTTGAAGCCGCACTTAAAAACGCTTGCAGGCTAGCTAAATTTTTAGCTTCAAGTGTGCTAGTTATTACGCGGTTTCCTTGCTGCTGGGTAATTTTATAAATCGGCATTTTTATAAATCCTTTATTTCAAATGATAAAATTTCAAGACTTTTAAAAAGTTTTTTTTCATCAAAACGAACACAAATACGAACATTAGCGACAAAATTATAAATAAGACGAGGATTATCAAGAAAACGATGTTTTATAAGGTCAAAAAATTGACCCGGATACTCCGTAGACATATCGGGATATTTAGGTAAAGAGCGCAAATAATCAACATAACCATCAAGTAAAGAATTAATTTGAGGTTTAAAAGAACAGAGATGGTCATAAATAAGAGATAAATACTCAAAAGGCAAATTTGAAACGTAAAAATAAAGATTAGGGTAAAGAAAATGCGTTTGTCCATCAAAAGGAGAGGGGGCATTAGTCCAAAAATCATCGAAAAATAAACGATTACGCCCCAAAAAATCATTACGAAAACTATAATAATACAAACCATAAGAACGAGAAACATAAAAATCATTAAGGAGAATATTACCCTGCTGTTTTAAACCACCAAAATTAATTAAAAAGCTATAATGCCCATAATGCTGAGAATCATAAGAGGGGATATCCAAAGACAAAGGAGTTGTAAGGTTATAATAAAAAGAAAGGTCGAAAATAAGAAAAGACCTATCTTTACAACAATCACACATCAAAGCAACCATTTTATTCTTTATCCTTGCCAAGAATACCGATACAAAGAAGTTTTAAAAGGCGATTTGTTTCGTCAATCTTAGCTTCAAGCGTATCCGGCTTTGAAGTTTGAGGGGTTTTTAAAAACTCTAAAATATCCTTTGAAATTTTAGAAATTTCATTTAAAGCCGCCATTTCTTGATTAAATGCGGCTTGACAATCTAAATCAGCCATTACGCACCACCTACTTTATTCTTATTATGAAAATATCCAAGACCGTTAAGCATTTGCATAAATGCTTCACTAAGCCCCACAATATCGCCCTTATCGTCTTTAACCCACATAAAATCAGCAACTTTGTTAATCTGCTCGATGTCGATACTAGATGACCCCGTAATTTTGCGCAAAAGCTCTTTATCGGTAGCGGTAAATTTGGACGTTAGAAGTTTAAACATCAGCGTTTGATTGAAAGAATCAGCTTTGGCTTTAGCATAGGCTAACTGCTGGTCTTTAGAATGAAGTATATTAGCCTTACTTTGATTAACAAAATTAGAATGAGAAAAGCACTGCCCCTCATACTGTTTTCTATTAAACATAGCATTAGCACCATTAACAACAACCTGAGAATAACCAACGCGCGCCTCTGTAGAGACCCCAAGAAAATTCGAAATTATCCCGGCTTTAGCACCTTTAAAAAACTTACGAGCGAGCCCCTTAACCTTAGAAGTAAGAGGATTTAGGACTACAACCAAAAGAGCAATAGCACTATCAACAATTTTTTGTAATAACGCCTCTTGTTTTTGCATATAAATCATTAAAGCAGAACTAAACATTATCGTGATACCGCTATCTATAGCGTCTTTTAGAATACCGTCAGACATTCCATTATCTTTTAAACGAGTTAAAACCTCATTGTAAGCAACGTTATATGTCAAATCCTCGAATATTTCCTCAACACCAAGCTTTAAAATACGATTAGAATTATTTTCCGCCATCTTTATAACCTACCGTATATTGCTTAGCAACCTCGCTAGAATAAGGAATATTCCAAAAATAATAAAGCGCACCAACAAACAAAGCAAAAACCAAAAATTCAATAAAAGTTTTCATAACAACCCCCTTTTTATTTAGTATATTCCAAACCAACAGAACTAGAATAAGGAACATTAAACAAACCCGTTATATCAGGCAAATCGCCGAATAAATCCTCTATATCGCTATCTAAAAGCTCAAAATTATTTATATCCGTATTCTTTTTAGCCTGCGTAGCATTATTAGCGGTTTGCGCATCTCTAGGACTTAAATTTGCCACCGTTTCGCCGTCAAGGTCTTTTATAGCCTGCGGCGTTTTTTCATACGCGTGACGGTCTTTTTCAATATCTAATAACCCCTTGCCATTTTCTGAAATTTTAGCAATATCGCCCTTAATTTCTGCTATCTTTGCCAAATTCTCATTAACACCTTTAAGAGCCACCGAAACCTTATTACTACCGCTATTTAACGCAACGGTATTTAATCCACTAGTAACGGCTTTTGTAAGATTATCGACCGAACCCTTTAAAGCCCTTTCTAAAGAACCAAGACCGCGGGAAATTTTATTTAACCCCGTGTTTTGCCCCATTTTAGAAACAAGACGATTTAAAATGTCGTTTTGTTTAGCAAGCTCGCCGATAAGACCGCCACCCGAACCGCCATTATTTGACGGGGGCGTTGGCGTGTCCGGCTGTGGGTTTTCAGGATTTTCAACCTTAGGCTTATCCGTGTGATTTGCTTGCTCAAAAGCAGGGGAAACGCCCGAACCCGTAGAGGTGCGAATTTCGCCAAAAGCACGAGAACTGCCACCAACTTTTTTATCATCATCGGGAGAATCGACCTCATTACCATCACGGTCAAAATACTTATTAACGATATCGCCGTTTTTTAACTCACCAGTCTTTTTATTTTCATAATAACCATCATCGTTAAGATAAAAATCGCCGTCATCACTTTCGCGAGGGGACATACCCTCAGCGACGACCTTGCCACTCTTATCAAAAAATCGCCAATGATACTTTATTTCAACGCCCATAAAAACACCTTATAAAATTAGCCAATAGGCTTAGGATTTTCGCCATTTTCACCACTACCGCTACTATTATCTTCACCACCTGAAGAAGGAGGAGGAGGGGGAGGAACACTACCATTGTTATCATCTTTTTTAACAACTTTAGGAGTGACATAAACGGCAGGCAAAATGTAAATAGGCGGACGACCACTAGCACCGCTATGAGTCAAACGCGAAATACCGTCTGTAGCACCGTCAGCAGGAACAACGCCGTAAAAAATACCGAAATCGCTTTTAGAAATTTGAGCCATAAAACTAAAAGATACTTTGTATTCGGTTTTGTCAATGGTGCAGACGACAACCGAACCATCAAAATAAGAACCACAATCACCGTTTAAGCTAATCGCGGAAAAAGCCAAATCATCAGAAGGACCACCGCTAGGAATATCATCACCAGAACCGGCAGGAATAGTGCCCATTTTCTTATCTCCTTTATGAAATTATCTTGTAAATTTTATCCCACGCCGTATCAATAGCCTTGATATTCGCGGACGCCTGCTCCAAAAGCTTAATAACCTCGTCTTTATTGGGCTCTTTACCCGTTTCGACTTGCTTTAAATAATTGTCGAGAGCCTCGGCCGTAGCCGTAAGCCCTAGAACCTCGCTTTGCGCCTTTTTGTCATCAATTTCCGAAAGCTTTTCAAGCACTGAACCAGCAAGCACAGCGCCCGCCTTAACCTTTGGAAAAAACACACTTAAAACGGGTGACAAGGCACCAAGTATATTGTTAGCCGCCTCGCTTGTTTTAGCGATTACTTCTTTTATATTGTTTGACATTTTTAAAACTCCTTTAGTCAAATAAATTTAAACTTTGTTGTTTTACAGCAAAGAGATAAACCCTGCCGCGCCTCAATTCAAAATCCCGAGCTTTACAAAAAGCTTTTAAATCTAAATTTTTACAATCCTCTTCATACTCCTTAAAGATTTGTGAACCAAGCCAATTTTTAGGCGTGGCTTTTAAATTTTGCGTTTGATATATAATTTTTGCTTTTTGCTCGAAATACTCGCGCTTGATTTGATAATGTGCTAAATCAATACAAAACTTATTATTATTTTGCAGATACTTGTCCAAAATTTGCTCCAAAATAGTCATTTTACATACTCAAAATCATCATAACCATATTTTTTAGCAAAAGCTTCCAATAATTGCCCATCATCATCAAAACCAAACAATTTTTCACTAGGAAAAGAATAAAAAGTATAAAAAAAAAGGAGCAGAATAAACATTATCCCCATCCTCAATAGCAACCCTACTTTCATCAACAGTAAGACCGATATCAAGCTGAGGAAACTCCAAGCAAGGATAATGCTCTGCATTAACTAGTAAAACACTCATAATTTTTAATCCTCCAATCTTTGATTTTGTAATATTTTTAAAGCGTCTTTAATAGGCTTTTTATACTTTTCACTACGTATTTCTTTAAGAGCAATAATAAATTCATCCAAACCAAAATACATCGAACTAGTAAGCGGATTATCGATATAAACCCCGCAATCATTTATAATTTTTTCGTTTTTAGAAAAATTACCCGCTAGCTTACTTAAACCATATTCGTGCAAATTTAAGCCCTCACGCTCTAAATCTTTTTTAACTTCATCAAGAACAATTAAAAAATTGTTATAGTCATAGCCCAAATTTGTGTATACAACAGACACAAAAGCTTTTAAAGCTTTCTTAGCTTGTTTTAAATCCTTTGATTTTATAAAATCGTGCTTTAAAAGTTTAGTAAAACGGGTTTCATCCCAATCAGCAAGGAAATCCCAAAATTTAAAGCGCGTTTCGTCCTGGTCACAACGTTGATAAATTTTACGTAAACTATCGGTTTGAATATCATTAGATGAAATACGAGAACGCTCACTATCCGTAAGGTCATACCACTTACAAATATTTAAACCAGTAGCCCAAAATTTACCGACATTATTTATTAAATATTCAACTTCATCCTTTACATCAATCGGCATTAATTTACGAATACGTAAACGTCCAAATTCCGCCTCGTGTCTAAAGACATATTTATCAATGTCAAAATTAAATCCGTTTAATTCCCACTTTGTAAAAACTAAAGTTGAAATATTTTTTTGCTCAATTTGTTTAATCTTATCATATACGCGGAACATATCGGGGTTTTTACCGAAACTCATACCCTCAAATCGGTAAAACTGATAAAAATTGTTAATACCGACATTAACCAAAGAAATATTATTTAATCCGTTATCATCCTCACTTACTATAATGCTATCGTCGCCAGTCTCTTTAATAGTGGCTTGCGAAAAATGGCTAATCCTTTTAAGAGACCTAAAATTAAAAAAGTCAACGGGAGTATATTTTATTCCTGCGACGTCCGAACAAACGTCAAGGCGCAAAATTTTTATCTCGTATTTATCCTCAAAAATATCAGATAAAAACTTCTTAACTTGATTAATGCAAAGCTCGTGACCGTATTTTAAAAGGTAAATTGAACGGAATTGTAACTTTATGTGATATAGGCTGTTTGCCTCAAAATCCGTATCAGAAACCGAAAAAAATACATCATCATTTTTTACAAAGCCGAAATAAGAGCCGCCTAAGCCCTTACTACTTACGAAAAAATCGCCGTAATTTAAACCTAAATCAGTTTTATAAAACTTTTCGCCAAACGTCTTAACGTCCTGCGCCGCCTCTTTAGCGGTCTTTACTATTGAAACAAAACGCTTAAATTTTGTGAGAAATACGGCTTCATCAGTGCAATTTATTCCAAATACTAGCGTATCAATACCTTGATGAACGATTTTAGGCTCTGAGACTATTTGCATTACTTCGCCTCGCTGTTAAACAAATCAACAAACAACTTGTTAAATTTGGGCGTATTACCGTCATCTATTAAAAAGCTATCAGCCATAAACATCATTTCCAAACTATAAATGTTTATTTGGGCTATACTGTATAAATAATCCATATCCTCGTTATAAATAGATACCGTAAAGAGAAAAAAGCTTTTATTTGAGCTTAAATCAATTTCGACACCAAACGTATCGCGAACGGATTTTATAAAATGGCTTGCAAATTTTGAAAAATAGTTTAACTTATCTATAAAGGTTTTTGTGTCGTCTTTAAATATTTGAGAATAAGTCATTTTATAAAATCCTTTGTTTTTTTATTTAGGGGGGGGGGAGTCCGTTTAACTTTGTCCCACCCCTACCACCTGAGAGGCTGGGCGCAGGCTAAGCCAAACGCCCTAAAATTCAAGCTTTCGCGCCTTCTAGTTTTAGCATTGCCGTGACAAAAAGGTCTACGGCAGGGGTAAATTTATCAAATACGATAACGGGTGTAGTGTTGTAAGCGTCGGCATATAACCTAAACTCGATTTTACCGCTAGCAATATAAATTTCGTCCTCGCTTAACTCATTAAATTGACCTTGCGTTATGCGCGTTGTATGCTCGCCGCCGCTATTCATTGCAACGTAAGTTAGCATATATGTATCGTCCCACCTTTCAGGCTCGCCGAATTTGTCAAGAACATCATTACCGTCTTTATCCTTTTTTATTTTGCCCTCGATTTTCTTAAGCTTTTTGACCCTAATTTTTTGCTCGAATAGGTCTTTTGACTGATTAAGCGCGCGATAAATTTCCTTTGCGTGCTGCTCTTGTTCGGGTGTGTATAATGGGGCTGTAGTTTTTGCCATTGTGTTTAATTCCTTTCTTTGTGTGATTTGCTTTCGTGTAGTCTGAATTCAGTATCTGAAAAACCTTTTTGAATGTATAGCATAGGCTTATTACCGTTTAGCCCGGCTACAAACGCCAATTCGCTATTTTCGTAATCAATGCGCATTACTTCGGCAAACTTGTCGCCGAAAAACTGCTTTGAGTGCGGGGAACGAATTTCAAGTTTTAACATCTGGTGTTACTCCTTTATTTTTAAATTTTGGTTTATTTCGTTAATTTGATTTTCCAACAAATAGCGGTCTTGTATTATCCTTGATACTCTGCTTTCATCTATGCCGCTATCTTTTATAATATCCTTACGGGATATTTTTTTATACTTGCTAGCTAGCAAGTTATAAGCACTTAATAAAAATTTAGCTTGTGTGAGCGTTATATAAATTTTCATTTAGGTAACTCTCGTTTAATGGGAATAGAGATTTTAAATAGCGCACGATTGCACACATTACGGCAACTAGCGCAACTTTTTTCTTTTTGCCTTTAGTTATCAAAGTTTCGTATCTTTGCTTAAATTTATCATTAAACCGGACACAAGAAAACGCACAAAGAAACAATACACGCCTTATTGCGGAGCTACCACGTTTATTTATTCGAGGTGTTTTATAAACAGATGAACCGCTTTCGTAAATCCTAGGGGATAGACCGAGGAAGGACAGAAACTGCTTTTCAGATTTCGCGCGGTTAAAGTGAAGTTGAGGGAACAAATTTAGTGCTAGGTCAATACCGAAGCCTTTATTCTCTTTTATTATCGTTTCGCAATTTGGAACAAATGATTTTAAAATTTCAAATGCGATAAGCTTTATTTTTTCTTGTGTCTTTTTAACCTGAAGCGTTAGAGATTTTATTATTCCGGATAACTCCGTATCGGTTACGAAGTCCTGCGATTTTTTAAAATTCTTTAATTGAGTTTGGATTTTTGATAAAAGCAGTATTGCAGAATTATAAGACTTTATTAAACTATATTCACGGTTATAAACGCTAGGGTTTAAATCGGCTTTGAATATACGGCAATATAGAGCCAAGCCGTAAGAGTCTGTTATATCGCTTTTTTGTAGTGTTAAATGTTTAAGGAAATATGAAGTTTTAGCAGGATTTAATGCGCTGTGCTTTATTTGCAATTCAGTTAAAGCCAGCTGTAAAGGTTTATGGTAATTTGACGTATGCTCAAAAACGACATAAATATCATCTTTGATAAAGGATTGAAAATAAACTTTAATTGTGTTTATTTCGTTAGGCAACGATACAAATTTAGGCTTTGTGTCCTCGTTTGAAGTTAAAAAGCAAAAATCTATTTTTTCCTTGCTTACGTCAGCACCGACAAAATAACCTTTTTTCATCTGATACCCCTTAAATTTTAAAATGTTTGGCTTTTTAATTCTTTCTTGTATTCAGTGAACGCATAAGCGGCACTAAGATTTTTAAACGAATTCTATTAAGCCCGTGAAGCCCTTAAATCTTACCGACAGGGACAAAGCCCTTAATTTAGAAACGGGGAACTTCACGAGAAACATTTTAACCGAAACAAGCCGAGATATTAAACTTTTATTTGAGAAACCAGCTTTGGATAAGCTCGGGGTGTTTCGTAGGGTGTATCATACAAAATTTAGAAATCTAAGCTATTACGATTAGCACGCCAAGGTCTTTGTCGGCGGCATTTTGATAAAAGCTCAAAAGCCCGTTAAAACGCTCTTTTAGCTCGGCTTTAATATCCTCAAATTCGCTCTCGTACTCCCATATCTCGGGGTATGTGCCAGCCTCGCCAAAGTCTGCAAAATCTACGTTTGCCAAAAGCGCGCCCATATCGGTACTCTGCATCGCTTTAGCTACGGCTTTTACGTCATCTGCGTCCACGTAAGATACCGCCTCGCTTCCCTCCTCGCCCGCCATACCGCGTCCAAATATCGCCCAGCTAAGCGGATTTGGCGTCGCGAAAATCTCGCCCACGCTCATCGCTTCAAACATATTTTTGTCAGTTAGCGTTTTATGCATCGCGTCCCACATTTTATCCAGGTCGTATTCGCCCATCGTCTCGACATCGTCACTGCCGCCGTTTTTGATCGCCTCGATAACGTCTTGCGCATAGGCGTAGTAGTGCGCGCTCATTCCCATTTTTGCTCCTTAAATTAAAATAATCGATTATACCCAGCGAAAGCTAAAATTTACGCTTACAAATCGCGCTTTTAGCCGGGTTTCCGCCGTTTAGCACGGTAAATTTAACGCAAATTTAAGATAAATTCATCACAGTCAAAAAAAGGAAATTATAGAAATAAAAAGCAAGTATAGCGAGATGATTTTTTACTTCGCCCTGCTCGTAACGCCAAAGCGAAGAGAGTTGCGACGTAAAATTTCGGCGCAGATAGAACACATAGTTCATCGAGCCAAAATTTTACTAACTCTTTCAAAAGCGCTCACGAGATATCCGCTCAAACTCAAATTTTAGTGAGTCAGAAAAAGCTCCTGTATCTTTGCCTTATCTGTAGTCTGCGTAAGCGCAAGCATCAAAAGCACTCTAGCTTTTTGCGCGTTTAGGTTATCGCTAGCTAAAAAGCCGTATTTACCGTCGTCCACCTCGCCGTTTAGCGTGGTCTCGCCGCTGCTTACGCGCGAGCCTCGCACGACTACTACGCCGGCTTTGACAGCTTCGCCTAGAGCCTCAAGCGCGCTTGGGAATGGATTTCCGTTACCCATGCCGGCGTTTATGATGCCTTTAGCTCCGTTTTTCACGGCTAAATTTACGAAGTCCGGGTTGTCGTTTGAGTGGCTGTAGATGATATCGACCCTTGGAAGCTCTTTGATCTTTGTGATGTCAAATGCCGAATTTAGCGTGTGTTTGCGCGTAGGATTCATATAAAATTTGACGTTGCCGTAATACGCCGTGCCGATCTTTCCGCTATTTGGAGATTTAAATGTATCGACGGCGGTAGTGTTTGTTTTAGTTACCTCTCTAGCCGCGTGGATCTCGTCGTTCATCACGACCATCACGCCCTTGCCTGCGGCTTCTTTACTTATCGCTACATTTACGGCGTTAAAGATATTTAGAGGACCGTCCGCGCTTAGCGAGCCGCTGTTTCTCATAGCGCCCGTAAACACGATCGGTTTATCGCTTTTAACGACTAAATTTAGAAAATACGCAGTCTCCTCCATCGTATCGGTTCCGTGCGTGATGACGACGCCGTCGGCCTCGTCGCTAGTTAGCAGCTCGTTTACTCTGTTTGCGAGCTTAAACCAAACTTCGTTGTTCATCTCCTGCGAGCCGATGTTTGAAATTTGCTCGCCTTTTATGGTCGCTATTTTGTTGATTTCAGGTACCGCAGCGATCAGTTTATCGACCGTAACGGTTCCTGAGGTATAGCTCGCATCAAGCGATCCGGGGCCGCTTCCTGCTACCGTGCCGCCCACTGCTAGTATAGTAACTCTTTTCATAAAACCTCCGTTTAAGCCGTAAGCCTGATTAGCGCCATATAAATACCCGTCGAAGCCGCGATACTAAGCAAGGTGTTTTTAAATTTCAGATGAATCAAAACCGCGCTAAAAACGGCTAGCGCTTCGTTTAGTCCGTACGGATAGACGTAAAATTTGACATCCTTTAGCCCGTAGCACACCAAGACGACCATTATCATAAGCCCCATGTGTAGCTCCACGGCGCTAAGCCACGGGCTAGGCTTATAGTTTTTGATGACGTAAAACGGCGCAGCGCGCGTCAAAAAGGTCGCAAACGCGCTTAGCAACACGGCGGTAAATATCATCCACTCGCCAGAACTCACGCTTATCAAAGCTTATCCTTAAAAACTAAAATAAAAATAAAGCAAAGCGCCATCGAGCCTACCAGCATCGCTTTAGCAGGCATGAGCGCTACGCCGGCAACCCCGAAAAAGCACGCCGCGCCCAGCACTTTATAATTTTTATCGTTTTTAAACATCTCCATCACGATCACGATAAAAAGTGCGGTTAGGCTAAACTCAAGCCCGCTCATATCGACCTTTATCAGCCCGCCGGCTAAACATCCGACCGCCGTTCCCGCCGCCCAGTAGAGCCACGAGAGCAAATTTAGCCGAGTAAAAACATAGCTACGCTCCGCCGCGTCCGAGATATTAAGCGCCTTAAATATCGCAAAAGTTTCGTCCGTGAGAGTCGCGATATTAAAAAGGCGAAATTTGAGATCTTTGTACTCTTTTAAAAGCGCGAGTCCATAAAAAGTATGGCGTAAATTTACGAGGTAACTCACGATAAAAACCTCTAAAAGCCCCGTGCCAGCGCTAAAAAGCGAGAGCATCATAAACTGCGCTGCGCCGCCGTAAGCTAGCGTGCTAAGCGCTATGGCTATAAAAGCGCTAACGCCCATGCTTTTAGCCAGTATCCCAAAAGCGACGCCGAGGGGAAAATAGCCCATAAATATCGGAACGCTAAGCTTAAAAACGTAACTAAAATGCAAATTTTTTCCTTAATAAAAGCACGATGATAGCTAAAATTTTAAAAAAATCGGATAAAGGCTGGAGTTTTGAGCAAATTTTGAAAGAATGGCTGACGATAAGCAGATTTTTAGCATAATCGCCAAATGATCAAATTTAAGCCATCCGTGCTTGGTATTTAGCTTAGATTTAAATGCTTGATTACCATAACCAAAAATCATAAAATAAACAATGGTTGCAAGCAAGAACCGCTACGAAACGGCTAAATTTGAGCTAAATTTAGCCGTTTTTCACCGTAAATTTAAAAAGCCGCCTAGCCCCAAATTTGCAAATTTGAAAGACCGGACGGCGTCAAATTTAGCCTATTTTAGGCTATCTTTTTAGGCTGTTTACGATCGAGAGCATATCGTCGCTCGTCGTGATCGCCTTTGAGTTTGCCTCATACGCGCGCTGACCAGTGATGAGGTCGGTCATCTCTTCTACCAACTGCACGTTACTCATCTCGACAAACCCCTGCCTGATCGTACCAAGACCATCAAGACCGGCCGTGCCGACTACAACCTCGCCGCTAGATCCCGTAGGTAGATAGAGGTTGTCGCCCATAGAGTGAAGGCCTGCTGGGTTGATAAAATTTGCTAGCTCGATGCGGCCCACCTGCGTCATCTCGGTGTTGCCAGGCTGCAGTACTGAGACGGTGCCGTCAGTGCCGACTGAAACCTGCGTGGCATCAGCCGGGATAGTCATCTGAGGCTGAAGCACGTAGCCGTCGGAGTTTACGATCGTGCCTTCGCTATCTAGCTTAAAGGCGCCGTTTCTAGTGTATGCCGTCGTGCCGTCTGGAAGCTGCACCTGGAAAAAGCCGTTACCAGCTATAACCATATCTAGATTGTTGCTAGTTTCTTTAAAATACCCTTGCGAAAATATCTTCGTTATCGCCGTCGGACGCGCACCCAGACCAACCTCGATACCCGTCGGGCTTTTCGTCGTGGCGCTGGTTGCCGTGCCAGCATACTCCATGACCTGATACATCAGATCGGCAAACTCGGCGCGGTTTTTCTTGTAGCCGATGGTGTTTACGTTTGCGATGTTGTGCGACGTAACGTCGATCTGGGTTTGCTGGGCGATCATGCCGGTGGCGGCGGAATAAATAGACCTCATCATTTCATTTTCCTCTTTCTACAGGCGCGTCGCGCTTTGGTTTTATACGTCGTTGTGTTTTATTTTGACTTCGGTCACATACACCCAGCATGCTCCCTCGTCAAAATAAAACCCGCCTCGTCTAATCCGCAAATCGCTTCCGCTTAGTCATTACCTTAGCTTTGAGCGCCTTATCTTTATTTGTTTAATTTGCAAAAAATATTCCAAATTTGCAGTCTTAAATTTTACGCTTTTGCATAAAACCGTCGCCGCCCGTTTTTTATATTAGGCGAGCGTCCAAATTTTACAAATTCGGCGCGATTTCTCGCATTTATTGGGTATTTAGCAAAAGGCGTTCCAAATTTGCAAATTTGGAAAAAACTGAAAATATTTTGGCGGAAGTATTTTGAATTTATATTAGCGGTAGGGTTTTAATGCATAGCGATTTGTGTTTATTAAAATTTAAAAACCTTAGCGGAAATATCTTTGAACGGATTTGCGAGTCGTGCAAATTTTTACGAGCAAGACTAGGCATGTAGCCTGTCGCTGCGAGTAAAAATTAAATCTCTCGCAAATACGTCAAAGAGATAACGCTAAATTTAGACTTTCGTATTAGCAAGCTTGCTTATAGCTTCCTGATTTAGATCGTCCATATGCGACATCATCACCTTTTGATACATCTCGACAAAGCGTTGCGTCTCGATCAGTCCGACCATCTCGGTCACGGCGTTTACATTGGAGATTTGAGTGTATTTCCACGCGACCGCATCTATCTCGCCGCCCACATCCTCAAGCTCCTTTAAATTCGGCAAAACATAGAGATTATCGCCCTCTTTTGTTAGATTTCGTATCTCTTTTGGCTGCGCGATATAAAGTCTAGCTAGTGGTTCCTCGTTTGAGTAGAGATTGCCGTTTTTATCAGCGGAGAAGCGCTCCCCCTGCGGGATTTGGATACCTTGAAAATTATTCGTAAAATAATCGCTCGACAGCACTTTATAGCCCTCTTTTGTTACCAAAAATCCGTCCTCGTCGAGATTAAACGAGCCGTTTTTGGTTAGGCGCACATCGCCAGGCTTTACCTCGACTAGAAAAAACAGATCCTCGCGCTTCATCGCAAAGTCAAGGTCGTTGTTTGAAAATTTAAGTCCGCCCTGGCTAAAATCCACGTATTGTTCCGAAATTTGCGGCACCCTGTCGATAGTTCTGTTTAGGAATTTCGCCGCGTCTTTCGTGTGATTTTCTATCGGCAGCTCGTCGCGGTACTCTTTAAAAATCCTCTCAAAGTCCCCGACTACGACGTCGTCGCGTTTAAAACCGATCGTGTTTATGTTCGCTAGATTGTTTGCGATGACGTCTAGGCGATTAAACTGCGTCACCATGGCGCCGGTTGCTTGGTAGTAGCCGTTGTTCATTTACTTTTCCTTATTTTGGCGGCTGTCTCGCGAGCATCTTTGAATGGGTTTGCCAAAATTTAGCTCGGCAGGCCACTCGCCTAGCCTACACAAAATTTTGGCTTCACGACATTCAAATCCGCCTCACGATACTTCGCCTCATTGTTTTATTTTTACAAATTTGACGCGATTTATCGCATTTTTCTGACAATATTAGCAACTTTCGTTCCAAATTAAATTTAATAAAATTTTCAGCAAATTTAGCCTATGTAAAAATGCCCGAATAATCGTATTTTTATTAATATTTAAAGAAGTTTGGGTATAATCCTCGTTTTCTACAAAAAGAAGGAATCCCGAATGAGTACCGCAAAAAAAGAGGCATTGTCGCTCATAGAAGAGCTTTTCAAAGAAAATGCCAAAGGCTATATCACTTACGAAAAACTAGTCAAATTCCTAGACAAAGCGCCGACGGCAGCGATAGCAAAAAAACTAGAATCACTGGCAAAAGAAAATAAAGTCCAGCTCATAACCTCGGCTGAAATCGCAAAAATGCGCAATATCGAAGATGCTAAAAAGCGTCGCGAGGAGCTAGCAAAACTAGCCGACGAAAATCTAGAGGAAGAATTTGACCTAGCCAGCGAAACCGATCTGCTCGAGTGGTCGCGCTCGGATAGTCCCGTGCGTATGTACTTACGCGAAATGGGTCAAATCGCACTACTAACCAAAGAGGAAGAAGTAGAAATCAGCAAAAAAATCGAGCTTGGCGAAGATATCATCATCGACGCGTTTTGCTCGGTACCATACCTTATCGATTTTATTCTTGACTACAAAGAGCCGCTTATAAACCGCGAACGCCGCGTAAAAGAGCTTTTTAGAAGCTTTGACGACGAAGGTGAGGAAGGTAGCGAAGAGGTCGAAGAAGAGGAAGAAAACGAAGAAGTCGAGGATGATGTCGAGGAAGGCGAAGAGAAAGAAGCCAAGCCAAAAAAACACAATAAAAAAGACGACAAACGAGCCGAAAAAGTAATCGAGAGTTTTAAAGCGCTCGAAAAGGCCAAAAAAGAGTGGTTAAAGACGGCAAATAAACAAAATGACGCCGAGATAGAGGATGAATTTTTAGCCAAGCTTACGCTCGCATTTAAAAAGAAAATTTTAAAAGACAAACTAATGGATCTAGGTCCGACGAGTAAGCTCATAACCGAGATCGTAAAGTCTATGGAAACAGCGCTAAAGAGCGATGATGAATTTGACAGAGAGCTAAAAAGACTCGAGTATAAGCTACCTATGTTTAGCGACGAGCTAAAGAAAAATCACAAGTCGATCCTAAAAGATATCATCAAGCTCAGCAAAGAAGATATAATCGCGCGAGTACCCGAGGCTACGATGGTATCAACCTACGTGGAGATCAAAAAGCTATTTGCGACCAAGGAAGCGAGCAAGAGCGGATTTAACCTCGATCCGATACTTTTAAAGGAAATTTTAGAGCAGATCAAACGCGGCAAAAAGATATCCGACGAAGCAAAAGCCAGGATGGCAAAATCAAATTTACGCCTAGTCGTAAGCATCGCCAAGCGCTACACGAACCGCGGTTTGCCTTTTTTAGACCTGATTCAAGAGGGCAATATCGGGCTCATGAAAGCGGTCGATAAATTTGAATATAAAAAAGGGTATAAATTTTCTACCTATGCGACGTGGTGGATACGTCAGGCTATTAGCCGTGCTATCGCCGATCAAGCACGCACGATACGTATCCCTATCCATATGATAGAAACGATAAACCGTATCAACAAAATCAACCGAAAATACCTACAAGAAGAAGGCAAAGAGCCGGATATAAACGTAATCGCAGCCGAGGTCGGACTAAGCGCGGACAAGATAAAACAGGTCATCAAAATCACAAAAGAGCCTATCAGTCTAGAAGCCCCTATCGGCAATGAAGACGACGGTAAATTTGGAGATTTCGTCGAGGATAGAAGCTCTCTAAGCCCTATGGATCACATCCTAAAAAACGACCTAAAAGAGCAGATTGACGAAGTCCTAGACCAGCTAAACGAGCGCGAAAAAGCCGTCATCAGGATGAGATTTGGCCTTTTAGATGACGAGAGCGACCGCACGCTAGAAGAGATCGGCAAGGAGCTAAACGTAACCAGAGAGCGCGTCCGCCAGATCGAAAGCTCTGCGATCAAAAAACTAAAGCACCCAAAAGTCGGTAGAAAACTCAAAAACTACATAGAGGGCTAAATTTAGCCCTCCCTTTTATAGCCGATCGGCAAATAAAACTCGCTACCAAATTTAAAGAAAATCCAAAGGCGCAAAGATGAACCAGAAACTCCTGGCCGAGATAAAATTCCGCGGCATAGTTTCTAATGTTTTACTAATCGGCGGCTGTATGTCTATTTGGATCTTGTGCGAATTTTGTGGCCGTATCTCGCTGGCTGGATTTTTGACCGCCGTGTTTTTTATTTGCCTTATATTTCTTGCATCGATGATCTTTAGGCTTCTTGCTGCTAGACAAATCTCCAAACTCTCCGCAAGCAAGCTTTTTACGAGAACTTCCTCCGCACTAGTCACGGCGGCGCTACTAGCGATTTTATGGCTATCTATGGCTTTGCATTCGATAAATTATGTCGGTTTTAGCGCGGTAGAGTATGCCGCGGCGCAGATCGGAGGCTCTTTTGTTGACAATGCTTATTCTGTAATCGGAGCGGTCGCAAATAATTTTTTAAATACGCAAGGTACGCCTCTTGCAATATTTCTCGCCATAGACTCCATTCTTACTATCTACTTTTGGCTTATGCTCGGCGTTGCGTACTATCTGCTCGGCAAAGACACGCAGAACAGTGCTTTCTACATCTACTCAGGTTTAGCCTTTATGTGCACAGCGCTTCAGTTTATTGATATTTTGTCCCTTAAAGGTTTGGTATCTCCATATGCGCTGCTTACGATAGCGCTCTTGATCCCGCTTTGCGAACTAGCGACTTGGACTAGAATCAAAAACATCGCTCTTGCGCAGCCTTAAAATTTATAAATTTCAAATTTTATTACAGCCACCATACTCGCCGTTTTGCTAAATTTTATCACAAATGACGCCAACGCCGCAGTTCAAATTTTATGATAAATTCATAACTGTTTTTGTAATATACTACTATTTATTTATGGGTTAAAAGTACTAATTTTAGGCCTATAAATAAATATAATTTAAAAACTTAAGGAAAAACATGAGCAAATTTCACTCTTTCGCACTAACCCTTGCGCTGTGCGCGAGTTCGCTTTTTGCAGACCGCGTCGTAACCGATCAGCTAGGTCGCGACGTCACGCTACCGGATGAGGTTAAGCGCATAGTCGTGCTTCAGCACCAAAGCCTAAACGCGCTAAATGAGCTAAACGCGCTGGATAAGGTTGTCGGCGTGCAGGAGTCGTGGGAAAAGTCGCTCGGCAAAAACTACATCCGCCTAGCGCCGAACCTCAAAGATATGCCAACCCCTGGCGATCTAAAGGTCATCAACTACGAGGCGGTGCTTAAGCTAAAGCCCGACGTCGTGATCGTCACGAACTACATCCCGCAAGAATATATCGACAAAATGACGGAGCTCAAAATCCCCGTCGTCGCCGTTAGCTTCCAGCGCAGCGACGCCGCCGATAAGGGCAAGCTAAATCCGACCTTCAAAGACGACGAGGCGGCCTACACCGAGGGCTTTTACGACGGCATAGAGCTTCTTGGCAAGGTCGCAAACCGCGAGAAAGAGGCCGCCGAGCTCATAAGCTTCGTCAAAACCTCACAAGAGCAGCTAAAGGCTAAATTTAGCGATTTCATCGTCGATAAAAGACCTAAAATTTACATGGCAAATCCCGATCTCACGACCTACGGCAGCGGTAAATACACGGGCATAATGTTTATGCGCGCCGGCGCGCAAAACGTCGCGGCAGAGAGCATCAAGGGCTACAAGCAGGTATCTGCAGAGCAAGTTTTAGCGTGGGCGCCGCAGATGATCTTCGTGCAGGATCGCTACCCGCAGGTGCCCGCCGAGCTCAAATCAAACCCGCAGCTTGCAAATTTAAGCGCGGTCAAAGAGGATAAAATTTATATGATGCCAGAATACGCCAAAGCGTGGGGCTATCCAACCGCCGAAGCCATGGCGCTTGGCGAGTGGTGGCTAGCGATGAAGCTCTATCCGAAGCACTTTAACGAGGCGGAATTTAATAAAAAAGTAGAGGAATTTTATCAAAAATTCTACCGCACGAGCTATAAATGAAATTTTCCGCCCTGCTGCTGCTCTGGGTGCTGCTGTTTGCGGTATCGCTGGGCATCGGTCAGTATCCGGTTAGCCTAGAGGAGACGGGTAAAATTTTGCTCGGCTCCTCCGCCGATGAGACGGCAAAAAGCGTGGTGCTTGATATCCGCATTCCGCGCGCCCTACTTTCGAGCCTTTGCGGCGGGATCTTGGCGCTTAGCGGCCTTGCGCTTCAGGCGGTGTTTAAAAACCCGCTCGTAGGCCCGCACATCGTGGGCGTTAGCACCGCGGCGGCATTTGGCGGCGCGCTTTGCATATTGCTTGGCTTTGGCTCCTATTTTATCGTAGGTTTTGCCTTCTTTTTCGGGCTTGCGGCACTTTTTATGCTCTATTTTATCGCCAAATTCGTCTCGCGCAGCGACGTCTTTTCACTCATCTTAGCAGGCATCGTCATAAACGGCGTATTTGCCGCGCTAACGAGCCTCGTGCAATATCTAGCCGACAACGAAGACGTGCTGCCAAACATCATCTACTGGCTGCTTGGCAGCTTCGTGCGCGCAGACTACGACAAGCTCATTATGCTTACCGCAGTTTCGGCGCCCTGCGTCGCGGTGCTCATCGCGATGCGGTGGCGATTTAACCTACTTAGCCTCGAAGACGGCGATCGAAAGGTTCTCGGCGTAAACATCGTACGGCTGCGCTCGGTCATCCTCGTCATCTGCACGCTGCTAGTCGCCGCACAGGTCAGCGTCAGCGGAAACATCGGCTGGATCGGGCTTGTAGTGCCGCACGTCGCCAGGATGATATTTGGCAGCGATCACTTGCGCTCTATGCCCGCTTGCTTCGTCGCGGGAGCCGTTTTTATGCTCGTTATCGACGACGTATCGCGCTCGATCAGCTCTAGCGAGGTGCCGCTTAGCATCATCTCCGCGCTCATCGGCAGCCCGATATTCGCCATCCTCTTAAAAAGGAGCGCCGATGCGAACAGAAGGTAGTTTGCTCTCGATCAAAGACGCGGGATTTTTCTACGAAGAGGGCAAATTTCTTTTTAGAAATTTAAGCTTTGAGATTGAGCGGGGTCAAATTTTAGCGATTTTAGGACTTAACGGTCAGGGCAAAAGCACGCTGATGTCGTGCATGATGGGCATTTTGGATCTCAAAGAGGGGCAGCTTAGCACGCAGGCTAAATTTGGCTTTTTGCCGCAAAGCTTTAGCGTGGCGTTTGATTACAGCGTGCAGGACATCGTAGCGATGGGGCGCGTACGCGATATTTCGCTATTTTCAAAGCCGAGCAAACGCGACGTGCAGATCTGCCTGGACGCGCTTGAGAGCCTTGAAATTTCGCACCTGAAAAACAAGCGCTTCAACTCGCTTTCAGGCGGTCAAAAGCAGCTCGTGCTCTTTGCCAGAGCGATCGCGAGCAAGAGCGAAATTCTGTTTTTAGACGAGCCTGCCAGCGCGCTTGATATCAAAAACCAAGACCGCGTGCTAAGCCTCATCGTAAATTTAAAGCAAAAAAGTAGCGCCAGCATCGTTTTTACCACGCATCAGCCAAACCACGCTCTTGCGGTGGCGGACCGCACGCTTATTTTAAAGGACGATCTTAGCTACGTTTACGGCCGCAGCGCCGAGGTTTTGAACGAGGAAAATTTAAACGCGCTTTACCGCGTGCGAATGAAAACAGCGAAATTTGACGTTGCGGGCGAGCAGATACCGAGCATCACGCAAATTTTCAGCGCGCAAGTGAAGTAGTTTTTGGGTTATTAATCGGCAAATTTTGCACTGTGCGTAAAATTTTATGTATTTTGAAATTTACGAGTTCGTGAAATTTGCTGATTTTTTAATTTTAGATAGATTAGATGCGTAGATTACGAGCTTTGCGGCATTTGTTAGTCTCGTGCGGGCCACCTAAATTTACACGACGCAAAATTATATTTTACGCTCGCGGCTTTTCATTTTACGCACTCAAATTTGACACAAACGATGCCTTTTATCAGCTTCCAACTTTGCTTTTTTGCATTTTACATCGCGGTTATCTGCCTACTTACTTAGTGTAAATTTAATAAAAATTTTAAGATTGTTTGTGTAAAATTTTTATTAAATTAACAAAAGGCAAAATATGCAAGAAAACTTTATAAGACGCATAAGTACGGCAAGGGCGCTCGGTATGACGTCGGGGATTTTGGTTATTTTAAATTTACTCTCGCAAGAGATGGTTTTACCCAAAAGCCTCTTTGATATCGCAACGAGCGCGCGCGTAGCGATGTTGTTCGTCTCCGTCATCTGCCTTTACGGCGCGATATCAAAGGTAAACAGACTCGCCGGCGGAGGAGTGTTTAAGCTTTACCGCATTTTTATCGCTATTAGTAGCGCGATGATTTTGCTAAGTTTTAGTGCAAACTACGCCCCCGCTAGCACGCACAAGGTCCTATTTTTCGTTATTTGCGGCACGGCGGTGCTTGCTTTTTTGCTTTGGATAAAGATAAATTTAAAACTCGGTGCCGTCACGCAAAACGTCCTATTTTCGGGCTACGCGGTGCTTTGCGTAGTCGGCACGCTCATAGCCGCGGCGCTAAAGTTTTTACTCACAAAAGCCCTGCGCGACCCTTATCCTATCGAGCTTGCGGTACTTGGCATCTACCTGGCGCTAGGATTTATCTACGTGCTTGCCTGGTCGAGGGTCGATTACGTCGAAAATCGCAATCAAGACTAAGCCGAGTTCGCCAAATTTGTGTTTTAGGCAAATTTGGACGATAAAAAATCGCGCGGCTATACTAAGCCCGTCCAAATTTATACTAGGTCAAATTTAAATTTATCGCAAATCTGCAAATTTGAGCTAACTACGGCTTTAAATTTGACCCCGCAAAACTCCAAATTTAGCTCGTAAAATGCGCCTAAAAATTTAGCTTCTACCACGTCTGATTCGTATTTTTCGCCGCTTATAACAAGCTCTGGGCGAAACATAAAGTTTCTCCCCTCTAGCCACGATCTAAATTCGGCTGGCAAATTTTGTGCATCCCGCTCATCGATCAAATTAATATCGCCCAAAAAGCAAGCGATTTCGTAAGACGCAGGGCTAAAATACAGCTCCCTAGGCGCGCCGAAAGCCAAGACCTTGCCGCCTTTTATCAGCGCGATTTTATCGCTTAGTAAAAAGGCGTCCTCCTTGTCGTGCGTTACCATGACCGCGCTGATGCCGTTTGCCTTTATCATCTGTTTTAGCTCGCCTCTTAGCGCGCTTTTTAGGCTGCGGTCAAGGTTTGCGAAGGGCTCGTCGAACAAAAGCAGCTTTTCGCGGTTTGCTACGGCTCTGGCAAATGCCGTTCTTTGCGCCTGACCGCCCGAAATTTGATCAGGAGTTTTGTCTTTTAGCTCGGAGATTTTAAATTTCTCCAGCAGCTGCGCGCTCCTTGCGGTTCGCTCGGCGCTAGGGAGTCGCCACAGCGCAAATTCCACGTTTTTGCAAACGCTTAAATGAGGAAAAAGCGCGTAGCTCTGAAACATCATCGCGGTGCCGCAGCCATCTTTGACGGCGATTTGTCCGCTGCTTGGCGTCTCAAGTCTCGCTATAATGCGCAAAAGTGTGCTTTTGCCGCAACCGCTATCACCCAGGACGCTTAAAATTTCGCCCTCGTTAAGGCTTAAATTTACGTCCTTTAAAACCTCTAAATTTCCAAATTTCTTGTTTAAATTTACGATTTTTAAAATTTCAGCCATATTTTTTTCTTTCTTATTTCTTTCTGGAGATTATCTCGAGCCAAAGGACGGCGACTAGCGACATCGAAACGATGAGAAACGACGGTAGGGCCGCAGCATAAAGCCTCTCGTCGGCGGCGTAGAAAAACGCTCTAATACTAAGCGTCTCAAAGCCTAAAGGCCGCAAAATTAGGCTAAGCGGCAGTTCCTTAATGATGTCGATAAAAACGACGATGAGCGAGAGAAAGAAAAAGTGGCGAAGCAGCGGAAAATGCACTTTAAAAAACAAATTTGACCGCGAGCCGTTTAGCAAAAGCGCGGCGTCGTCGATGTTTTCCGGGATCTTGGCGTATCCGCTCTCAACAGCATATATCGAGGTAGCCAAAAACCTCACGACGTAGCCAAAAATCAGCACTACAAAGCTCGATGAGAGCAGATGCGTGCCGAAATTTCGGTCAACGTAACCAAAAACTATCATCACGCAAAGCCCGATACTAGCGCCCGGCAGCGCGTATCCTAGCGAGACGGATTTTAGCAAAAAGGTATTTAGCGCTTTGTTTTTTATAAGTCTCGTCGCAAAAACGAGGAAAAAACTCACCGCCGTGATGAGCATCGCCGCGCCAGCAGCCATCAGCAGCGAATTTGCCGCCATCTGTACAAACTCAAATTTAAAACTATCTAGCTCGTGAATACTCCAATACAAAAGCCAGGCAAAAGGAAACACAAATGCTAGACAAAACACGCTCGCGCACCACAAAAACGCCGCTGCCGAGCCGAATTTGCCAAGCTCCTTTTTTTGCGTAAATTTGGATGTATCGTGCGTGGAGAAGCTGTATTTTTTAGAGTTTTTATTAACGTGCTCAAATATCATCAAAACAAACACAAACATCATCAAAAGTCCCGCTAGCACGGATGCTGAATACGAGTCGCCCATGTCAAACCATAGCTTAAAAATGCCCGCGCTAAAAGTCTCTACGCCGTAATAAGCCGCCGTGCCGTAGTCGCTAAGCGTCTCCATGAGCACCAGCATCGCTCCACCCACGATCGCCGGACGCGAGAGAAATATGGCAACCCTAAAAAACACGGCGGTGCCTGAGAGCTTGTAAATTTTACAAACGTCGTAAATCGCTGCGGACTGCGTCTTAAACGAGGTTTTGGCAAACATATAGATGTATGGATAAAGCGACAACGACAGCACGAAAATCGCTCCGTAGATATTCATAAACTCTAGCCTAAAGCCGAAAATTTGATGAAAATATCCGCCGTAATCCATAATCCCGACGTAGCAAAAGCTAAATATATAAGCAGGAATCGCAAACGGAAGGATGAGGGCATATTCAAAGAAATTTGAGAGCGCGAAGCGGTAGTTTGCCACCAGCCACGCCGAAACCACGGCGATAATCAGACTAAGCGCCAAAACGCCCGCCGCAACCGCAAAAGTACCTTGAATATACCTCATAAAAAGATACTTAAAAAAGTGCTCGAGCAAGGAGTAGTCGCCCAAAGCGATCTCAAAAAATATGCTAAAAATGGGGATCAAAACGATAAGGGCGATAAAGATCGCCCCGAATTTTACTTTCATTATTTCCAGCCGGCTACGTCGTAAATTTTAATAGCCTCGTTCGTGTTTTGCACGCTTTTATAAAGCGGAGTGGAGTCTTCTTTAAATTTACCAAAGCCTTTTACGATGTCGCTAGGCTCGACCTCTGCGTTGATCGGATACTCGAAATTTATACCCGCGAGTATCTTTT
The DNA here is from genome assembly GCA_963529735.1 of uncultured Campylobacter sp. Lineage (GTDB taxonomy): Bacteria > Campylobacterota > Campylobacteria > Campylobacterales > Campylobacteraceae > Campylobacter_A. The sequence continues at coordinate 12,979 of CAUSAR010000007.1, read as the reverse complement.
GCGCCTCAGGGCTCACCATAAACTCCATAAATTTAACAGCGTTTTCTTTATTTTTAGCAGCTTTGGTTAGCGCGATACCGCTGATATTTACGTGCGTACCGCGGTTGTCTTGATTTGGAAAAATAATGCCCAAATTTTTCGCAGCCTCGACGTCTTCAGCTTTCGGAGAGGTTAGCATGAGGCCTATGTAGTAGGTGTTCATCACCGCTACGTCGCCCTCGCCTGCGTAGATGGCCTTAGCCTGATCCCTATCGCCGCCTTTTGGATCGCGGGCTAGATTTTTTAGCGTGCCTTCCGCCCATTTAGTAGCCGCGTCTTTACCGTCGGCCTCGATGATGGCAGCTAGCAGCGACTTGCTATACGGAGCTGTCGCACTTCTAATTAGCAGTTTGCCTTTTAGCTCCGGTTTTGCCAAATCCTCGTAGTCCTTTATGCCTTTAGGATCGAAGTCTCTTTTATCGTAAACGATGACTCTAGCGCGTTTTGAGATAGCAAACCACTGGCCGTCGTTATCTCTATACTGCTCAGGCACGATTTTTTCTAGAGTTTCTGATTTGACCGCTTGCAACACGCCTTTAGTCTTTGCGGTGTAGAAATTTCCCGCGTCTGCGGTGATAAAGATATCCGCCGCGGAGCTACCCCCTTCTACTTCGAGCTTTTTGATTAGCTCGCCCGCTTTTGCCTGCGTGGCGTTTACCTTGATACCCGTCTTTTGCTCAAAAAGCTTATAAAGCTCGCTGTCGGCGTCGTAGTGGCGCGCAGAGTAGATATTTACCTCCGCGGCAAACAAAAAGCTTGAAAGCAAGCTAAGTGCGAAAAAACTTTTTTTCATTTTTATCCTTTGTATTGATATGGTTTTGCGATTATAGCGTCTATCTTATGAAAATAATATTAATTATTAAAAAAGAAAAATTTATTGAGGAGTGATATTAAAATAACAAAATGTTTAAAATTTAGTGCTAATATTCGCGCCGTTAAATTTAAGGAGAGAAAATGAGAAAAATTTTAATTTTAGGAGCGGCGGCGGCGATGGCTTTTGCGGAAATTTCTACGGTTCAAGTTAGTCCCGAGGCGATCAAAAACTACGAGCAAATCGTAGATATCAGGACGCCTGCTGAATGGATGGAAACGGGCGTGATAAAGGGCGCAAAGACTATCACTTTTAACGCAACCGATAAAGAGGGATTTTTGAACGAGCTTAAAGCCAACGTCGATCTAAAAAAACCGGTCGCGCTCATATGCAGAAGCGGACGCAGAAGCGCTGCGGCGGCGATGATGATAGATTCGCCGGAACTAAATATAATAAATCTTGACGGCGGTATGGGTAGCCTCATAAATCAAGGCTACGAAACCGTGCCGTATCAAAAATAATCCGCGGTTTTACTTTACAAATTTCGTCCGTCAGGCTTAAATTTGAGCTAAATTTTAAGTTTGACGGAGCTGATTTTTACTCTACTCGCATGCAAGACGGCGGTAAATTTTAAATTTGTCGCTGCTTTTTACAAATTTAACAAAAACAAAACACACCTGCTTTAAATTTTAGCAAGCGCAAATTTGACGAATTTCATCAAATTTAACCCAAATTTACGCCAAAAACAGTCTCGGCTTTAGCTTTAGTAAGCAAACATACGCCGCCAACGCGCTTTGCTCTCTTATGTAGTTGCGATCGCCGTTTAAATTTAGCCTCTCGATGATGCACTCGCCGTCTTTTGCATAGGCTCCCACAAATACCGTCCCCACGGGCTTTACATCGCTACCGCCGTCAGGCCCCGCGATACCGCTGATAGCTAGAGAAAAGTCCGATTCGCTCGCCTTTAGCGCGCCTTTTAACATCGCCATCACGCACTGCTCGCTCACCGCGCCGTAGGTTTGTAAAATTTCATCGCTAACGCCCAGCCAGTCGCGTTTCATCTCGTTTGCGTAGGTCACTAGCGAGCCGTTAAACGCCGCCGAAACTCCGGCAAAAGCGCCAAATTTAGCCGCGGCAAGCCCGGCCGTGCAAGACTCGGCAAAGGTAAGCTTTAGCCCGCTTGCTATAAGCGTGCTCGCAACGTGACGAAAAACATCCTCGCCCTCAAAAAATTTGCCCGAAAAGAGATTTTTCGCACCGTTTATAAAGCCGCTGGTTTGACCGAATTTGTTCGCCTCCACTCTGATTAGCGCCAAATTTGATAAAATTTGAGACGAATAAATCTGCACCTCGTATGTTTTAGCTAGCGGTTCAAGTAGGATTTTCGCGCTCTCCTCGTCAAAGTCTACCAAGTGAAAATATCCGAAATCGCGCTGCGTTTTGATCTCTATGGCAGGCAATTTTTGATTTGCGTCGGCTTTTATTAAATTTACGTAAGTTTGGTCTAATCTTACTAAAAAGCTCTCGTCGCTAAAGATTTCTGCTCTACTGGGAGCTAGCATCTGAGGGGATTTTAGCTCCAAAATATCGCCGCTTAACGTAGCTAAAATTTTAGCCGCGACGGAGCAGTTTTGACTCGACGCGTAGATGCAAAGACTATCGGAGCGCGCGCAAAGGTGCTCGATGATAAACGGTAGCTCCTTGTCGCTTTTACTGACAAATCTAAACTCGCCAAGCTCGCCGAAATGCCGCTTGTAAGCGCAAAAAATATAATCCAAAAAAGGCGCGTTTACGCCGATATCTTCGCCGATGATCAGTAGTGCGTTTTTCACTGTTTTCTCCTTTAAAAAACGAAAACATCTTACATAAATTTAGCTTAAAATAGCGTTTTTTCAGTAGCATTTAATCGCCGTTTGGATAAAATCTACCAATTTTTTACTTCAAGGCGAACCTATGGATTACAAAGATACATTATTGCTTCCAAACACCGAATTTCCCATGCGCGGCAACCTGCCCGAAAACGAACCCAAACGATTAAAATCGTGGTTTGACGATAGAAAAATCTACGAAAAAATGAAAGCAAAAAGGCAAAAAGCCGCCAAAAGCTTCACTCTACACGACGGCCCTCCATACGCCAACGGCAACATCCACATCGGACACGCGCTAAACAAAACCCTAAAAGACATCATAGCAAAAACACACTACTTTTTCGGCGAAAACGTGAGATTTACGCCGGGCTGGGACTGCCACGGACTACCGATCGAGCAGCAAGTCGAGGTAAAACTGGGCGACAAGAAAAAAAGCCTTAGCAAAACGCAAATCCGCGAGCTTTGCCGCGAACACGCGAGAGAATTTATCGACGTGCAAAAGGAGAGCTTTAAGCAGCTAGGCGTCGCTAGCGACTGGGACGATCCGTATCTGACGATGAAATTTAAATTTGAAGCCGAAATTTACAAAACCCTTTGCAAAGTCGCCAAGCGCGGACTTTTGATTGAGCGAAGCAAGCCGGTGTACTGGAGCTGGGCGGCTAGAAGCGCTCTAGCCGAGGCAGAGGTCGAGTACGAGGACAAAGAGGACTACAGCATCTATGTCGCGTTTAAGCTAGGCGAAGAAGCTGCAGCAAAAATCGGCGCAAAAGACGCCAGTGCGGTCATCTGGACAACCACGCCTTGGACGCTGCCGGCAAACCAAGCCATCTCGTTAAATCCAAATGAAATTTACGTTTTGACGGCTGAAAATTTGATATTTGCCAAAGAGATGCTAAGCGAGCTGGAAAAAGAAGGTCTAACTAAGGGTGAAATTTTAAAAGAATTTGCCGCCGCCGAGCTTGAAAACCTGCACGCGGTTAATCCGCTAAATGCCAGAAAATCGCTGTTTATCCTAGGCGATCACGTCACGATGGATGGCGGTACAGGTCTAGTACACACGGCTCCAGGCCACGGCGAGGACGACTACCACGTGAGCCTAAAATACGGCATCGAAGTCATCATGCCCGTCGATGAAGGCGGTCTGTACGACGAGACACTAAAGGCCAAAAAGTTATTTCCAGACGGCGTAGCGGACGAACTAATCGGCATGCATATCTTTAAAGCAAACGAGAAAATTTTAGAGCTTCTAGGCTCAAATTTGCTAAAAGTTAGCAAATTTGTCCACTCATATCCATTTTGCTGGAGAACGCACAAGCCGGTCATCTACCGCGCTACCAAGCAGTGGTTTATAGCCATGGACGAACCGAAAATCGAGGGCAAAACGCCACGAGAAGTCGCACTAAAAGAGCTTGAAAACGTCAAATTTTACCCGGCAAGCGGCGTAAAAAGGATAGGCTCGATGATAGAAAATCGTCCCGACTGGTGCATCTCTCGCCAACGCGACTGGGGCGTGCCGATAGCGTTTTTTAGACATAAGGATACCAAAGAGCCGATATTTGACGATGAAATTTTAGATAACGTCGCGGCGATATTTGAGCAAAAAGGCGCTGACGCGTGGTGGGACAGCGAGATAAAAGATCTCTTACCCGCAAACTGCAAATATGACCCGCAAAATTTAGAAAAAGTGATGGACATCCTAGACGTCTGGTTTGACAGCGGCTCGACGTGGGCTGCGGTGCTAAAAAGCGGCGACTACGATGCGGGCAGCTATCCGTCCGATATGTATCTAGAGGGCAGCGATCAGCACAGAGGCTGGTTCCAAAGCTCGCTACTGCTAAGCTGTGCCGCACAAGGACGAGCGCCGTATAGAAGTGTGCTCACGCATGGTTTTACCGTCGATGAAAACGGTCAAAAGATGAGTAAGAGCAAAGGCAACGTCGTAGCTCCGGCGGACGTGGCTAAAACCTACGGCGTGGAAATTTTGCGCCTTTGGGTTGCGCTTAGCGACTACTCCAGCGACCTAAAAATCAGCGAAAACATCCTAAAACAAGTAAGCGAGCAGTACCGAAAAATACGCAATACGATAAGATTTCTACTAGCCAACGTAAACGATCTAGAAGATATCGAAACCTCAAATTTCAACATCCTAGACCGCTGGATACTAAGCCGCGCGAAAAAGGCATTCGACGAGGCCGAAACGGCGTTTAGAAACTACGACTTTTCAAAGGGCTTTAGCCTGCTGATGAACTTCCTAAGCGCGGATTTAAGCGGCATATATCTTGATATCTGCAAAGACCGCCTATACTGCGACGCTAAAGACAGCGACACTCGCCGCTCAGCTCAAAGCGCGATGGCGCTAATCACCAGAGCGCTCCTACCGCTCATCGCTCCGACGCTCACGTACACCGTGGACGAGGTGATGGACTATGCGCCTAAGATCATCAAAAACGGCGCGGCGGACGCCTTTGATCTAGAGTACGCGCCGCTAGAGCTTGAGTTCAACGTAGACGATGAGCTGCTAGTAGCTAGCCGCGAGAAGTTTTTCGAGCTAATCGACGTACTCAAAAAAGATAAAAAGATAAAATCAACCCTCGAGCTCGTGCTGCAAACCAGCTCAAATTTGATCCTGAGCGAAGACATAAACGAGATAAGCGACTGGTATATGGTTAGCGACGTTCAGAGCCTAGACGGCAGCGACAGTCTAGCCGAATTTGACATCGGAAACGATAAATTTAAACTCGTTTTATCGACGCGCCACAAATGCCCGAGATGTTGGAAATTTACCGCTAAGCACGACGGCGAAACCTGCCCGAGATGCGAAAAGGTACTAAAAAATGTCTGAACCTATCTCCGCTTGGTTCGTCGCGGCGACTATCGCGGCCATCCTCGCGGTCACAGCCGCGGGTATCGTAGCGGTAATAAAATTTAAGGATAAAAAATGATAACTTTAAAAGAGGCTCTAAAGCTAAGCGCGGGCGAAGTAGCCGAGCTTAGAAACGAGCTGGAAAAGAAAATTTTCGCAGATAGAGAGCTTGGCGCCTACGTCGAGCAGTTGGCAAATTTGCCGCTTGATAAACTGGGTGCGGGCGTACCGATCGCTATAAAAGACAACATCCAGGTAAAAGGCTGGAGCGTAACGAGCGCGTCTAAAATTTTACAAGGCTACATCGCGCCTTATAACGCGACCGTCGTCGAAAAGCTGCTAGCAGCAGGCTTGGCGCCTTTTGGCCGTACGAATATGGACGAATTCGCCATGGGTAATACGACCGAAAACAGCTACTACGGCAAAACGCTAAATCCCCTAAACCGCGAGAGAGTACCGGGCGGCAGCTCGGGCGGCTCGGCGGCTGCGGTCGGCGCAGGACTAGCCGTGGCTGCCCTCGGCAGCGATACGGGCGGCTCGATACGCCAGCCTGCGGCATTTTGCGGATGCGTCGGACTAAAGCCCACCTACGGACGTGTCAGTAGATACGGTCTGGGCTCATACTCTAGCTCGCTAGATCAGATCGGCCCGATAACGCAAAACGTCGAGGACGCCGCGATCCTATACGACATCATCGCAGGGCACGACGACAAAGACAGCACGAGCGCGGATATCAAATTTGAAAGCGTCGCGGACAAGCTAAACGCGGATAAAAAACTCACTATCTGCGTCATCGAAAACTACATAAACGAAGCCTCGGAAGAGACTAAAAAAGCGCTTTTAAAAGCGGTCGATATTTTAAAAGCCGCAGGCCACAAAATAATCTATAAAAATTTAGAAAACTCAAAATGCGACATCGCGACCTACTACATCATCGCCACCGCCGAAGCCAGCGCAAATCTCAGCCGCTACGACGGAGTGAGATACGGACGCAGGGCAGAAGCTAAAAATCTAAAAGAACTTTACGTAAATTCGCGCTCGGAGGGGTTTGGCGAAGAGGTAAAAAGACGAATTTTACTCGGTACTTTCGTGCTTAGCAGCGGCTACTACGACGCGTATTACATCAAAGCGCAAAAAGCTCGAGCCTACGCTAAAGCTAAATACGAGCGGATTTTGAGCGAATGCGACCTTATTTTTATGCCCGTCGCCCCTCGCACGGCATATAAATTCGGCGATCTAAAAGACCCGCTAGAAGCATATTTATCGGATATTTACACGATCAGCGTAAATTTAGCCGGCTTACCCGCCATCTCGGTTCCGGTAGCTAAGGACGCGGACGGCCTAAACGTCTCGGCTCAGCTCATCGCAAAGGCGTGGGACGAAAAAACGCTGCTAGAAGGCGCACTCAGTTTAGAAAACTCTATAAAAGGATAAACGCATGAAGATAGTTACGAAGGCTCTCACCTTTGACGACGTTTTACTCGTCCCGCAGTACTCCGAAATTTTGCCTAAACAAGTCGATATAAAAACGCGCTTTAGCAGAAACGTGGAGCTAAATATCCCGATCGTATCGGCTGCGATGGACACCGTCACCGAGCACCGCGCGGCGATCATGATGGCGCGTCTGGGCGGTATCGGCGTCATACATAAAAACATGGACATACAAAGCCAGGTCAAAGAGGTTCGCCGCGTGAAAAAAAGCGAAAGCGGCGTGATCATCGATCCTATCTCCATCTCGCCAAACGCTAGCGTGGGCTCGGCACTTGATATGATGGCGGATCTACACATCTCAGGCGTTCCTGTTGTAGATGAGGAAAATAAACTGATAGGAATCCTAACCAACCGCGATTTGAGATTTGAAAACGACAGAAGCGTCCTCGTAAAAGACAGGATGACTAAAGCTCCGCTAATCACGGCTCCAAAGGGCTGCACGCTAGACGATGCTGAGAAAATTTTCTCTCAAAACCGCGTAGAAAAACTACCTATCGTCGATAAAGACGGCCACCTAGAAGGCCTCATAACCATAAAAGATCTAAAAAAACGCAAAGAGTATCCAAACGCCAACAAAGACGCCTACGGCAGACTCCGCGTAGCAGCAGCTATCGGCGTAGGTCAAATGGACAGAGCAAAAGCTCTAGCAGAAGCCGGCGTAGACGTCATCGTCATAGACTCCGCTCACGGCCACTCAAAAGGCGTACTAGACACGCTAAGACAGGTTAAAGCCGAGCTAAAAGTGGACGTAGTCGCGGGAAATATCGCAAACCCGGCCGCCGTCAAAGACCTAGCAGAAGCAGGCGCCGACGGTATCAAGGTGGGCATAGGACCTGGCTCTATCTGCACAACTCGCGTGGTAGCGGGCGTTGGCGTACCTCAAATTTTCGCCGTCGATAGCTGCTCGGCCGAAGCTGCAAAATACGGTATCCCGGTCATCGCAGACGGCGGACTAAAGTATTCGGGCGACGTGGCTAAAGCCCTAGCCGCAGGCGCTAGCTGTGTGATGGCTGGCAGTTTGCTAGCTGGCTGCGAGGAGACTCCGGGCGAGGTGATAACTTTCCAAGGACGCCAGTACAAAGTCTACCGCGGCATGGGAAGTATCGGCGCGATGACGAAAGGCAGTAGCGATAGGTACTTCCAAGAAGGCACCGCGCAAGATAAACTCGTACCAGAAGGCATCGAGGGCCGCGTGCCGTTTGCCGGCAGTATAAAAGAGGTCGTGCACCAGCTGGTTGGTGGCCTACGAAGCGCGATGGGCTACATGGGCTCAAAAGATATCAAAACGCTTCAGGAAAAAGCCCAGTTCGTCGAGATCACGAGCGCTGGACTAAAAGAGAGCCACGTCCACGACGTAGTTATCACACAAGAAGCCCCTAACTACAAAGTCAATTAGTGCTAAATTTAAAAACCGGCAAAGTAAAATTTGACGAGCCGCTCTATCTGGAGAGCGGCCGAATTTTACCCGAATTTGAGCTCGCTTACGAAACATACGGCGAGCTAAACAAAGATAAAAGTAACGTCATAGTCGTCTGTCACGCCCTAACTGGCAGCCACCACGCCGCAGGCAGATACGAAAACGAGCAGAAATTTGGCTGGTGGGACGCGCTAGTGGGCGAAGGCAAAGGCATAGATACGAGCAAATTTTTCGTCATCTGCGTAAATATCCTCGGATCAAATTTCGGCTCTACAAATCCCTTAAGTATCGAAAAAAGCACGGGCAAGCAGTATCGTTTGCGCTTTCCCGTGCTAACCATCAGCGACGTCGTAAAGGCGCAGATAAGGCTTTTTGAGCATCTAGGCATAGAGCGCGCGCATGCGGTCGTGGGCGGCAGCCTAGGCGGTATGCAGGCGCTTTGCTTTGCGATCGAGTTTCCAAATTTTGCTAAAAACGTCATCATCCTAGCCAGCACCTATCAGAGCAAGGCCTGGGCGATCGCGTTTAACAAAATCGCGATCGATGGCATCCTGCGCGATCCCGGTTTCAAAGACGGCCAGTACGACGAAAACGACATCGCCGCGCAGGGACTAACAGGCATGGCGCTAGGGCGCATGGCGGGGCACATCAGCTTTCTCTCGCCTAGCTCCATGGACTCCAAATTCGGCCGCAACTATGTAGAAACCGACGGTCTTTACGAGCTTACGGGGCGATTTCAAGTCGATCGATATATGGAGTACAACGGTCACGGCTTTCCAAAGCGCTTTGATCCGCTGAGCTACCTTTACATCGTAAAGATGATGAATATCTTTGACTGCACGCGCCACTACGACAACCTCGCACACGCCCTTTTGCCTATTTGCGCCAAGGTTACGCTTATAGCATTTAGCGGCGATATGCTGTTTCCGCCAAGCTGTATGCGGCAGATGCACGAGACGCTACGCGACATCGGCAAGGCGTGCGACTACCACGAGATAGACAGCGACTACGGCCACGACGCGTTTTTGGTCGAAGTAGATAAATTTGAAAAAATAATAAAAAAGGTTTTAGATGAGTGAAAATTTAAGCGAGGATTTTGAAAGCAAACTCGCCAAAGCAAATGAAATTTTAAAACAGCTCGGCGATGAAAATTTGAGCCTAGAACAAAGCGTCAAGCTACATAAAGAAGGCAAAAAGCTACTCGAGGAAGCAGACAAGATCCTGCAAAACGCAAAGCTAGTGGTAAAGGATGCAGACGATGAATAACGCTACCGCGGCCGTTTGCGCCCTGCAGCTACCCACGCAGCCCATGAGCGAGTCGCGGCTTGATTATTATTTTAGGATTTGTGCCGATGAGGGAGCCAGGCTCGTGGTGCTTGGCGAGTACGTGCTAAACAGCTTTTTTAAAGAGCTAGAGCTAATGCCAAAAAGTCTCATCAAGGAACAAAGCGAGCGCAAAAAGCACGCGCTTGCCGCGATGGCGCAAAAATACAATCTAGAAATCCTAGCCCCGCTCGTGTTACCAAAAGGCAAAGGTTTCGTCAAGGTCGCAGCGAGATTTAGCCCCGCGTCGTCGCGCTTTTACGAGCAGCAGATCTTGATGCCCTACCTGCACTGGAACGAGACGAAATTTTTTGACAACAAGGCCGAGGGCGAGCTAAATTTGCCAGTTTTTAGCTACGAGAAATTTAAAATCGGCGTGATGTTTGGCTTTGAGGCGCATTTTGACGCGGCATGGGCGTATATGGCGCGCAAGAAGGTCGATGCCGTCGTAGTCCCTACCGCATGCACGTTTTTTAGCGAGTCGCGCTGGGAAGAGTTGCTAAAAACCCGCGCCTTTACGAACAACGTCTATGTTCTGCGCGTAAACCGCGTCGGCAATCACAAGGCCGCAAGCGGCGAGCAGTGGAGCTTTTACGGCGATTCGATGCTGATTAGCCCATTTGGCGAGGTGGTTTCGCGCCTAGGCAAAAACGAAGAGATGATGGTAGCAAAACTCGAAAAAACCGAACTCGCGCAGGCAAGACTTCTATGGGGATTTTCTCAAATTTTACATAAAAGACTAGGCTAAATTTAGCTTTCAGGCGGCAAATATGTTTAAATTTGCCGCCGTTTCATCTGCAAATTTTTGCCAATTAATTTAAATTTACCATCCTACCGCCGCTCTCTACCTCCAAATTTAATGTCACAATTCAAATTTAATCCTGTAAATTTGAATTTTATTTTTCACCATCCCTAGCCTGGTAACGCCGCTACTCTCAAGACAAATATATCCTTTAATATTACAAATAAATTATAAATTACAACTTCATTTAAGCTTATTTTTTAAAGTTAAATACTACAATAACACTATGAAAAATAAATTTAATCCAAGGAGGACGCCAAAGACGCCAATAGTAATAAAGGTATTTAGAGTAGAGTCGTAAATTAAAGATTTACAAGTAGATAGCTAACATAAATTTAAAGGAGAAGCTATGAAAAACTCAAACGTTTCAAGAAGAGATTTTGTTAAGTTAAGTATGGTGGGTGCCGGAGCTTTAGCTCTAGGCGGAGTAAATGCGCAAGCTGCGGTTAACGCTAAAGACGTCAAATTCGACGAAGAGTGGGACGTAGTAATCGTTGGTTCCGGTTTTGCAGGACTAGCAGCCGGTATCACCGCAGCCGAAAAGGGCAATAAAGTCCTAATCCTAGAAAAGATGGGACGCGTCGGCGGTAACTCCGTAATTAACGGCGGAATATTTGCCGTTCCAAACAGCGACAAACAAAAAGCCGAAGGCATCAAAGATAGCAACGAGCTATTTATCAAAGACTGCCTAAAAGCCGGCCGCGGACTAAACCACGTAGATCTCATCGACACCATCGCTACTCGCGCGCAAGACGCATATAAACTAACTCTAAAATGCGGCGCTAAATACATAGATAAAGTTACTCACGCAGGCGGACACAGCGTACCTAGATCGCTTCAAACCGCTAACGGTTCAGGCTCAGGTATCGTTCAGCCGATGGTAGAATACTTTAAAAATCTACAAGGCTGCGAGCTAAGACAAAGAGCTAAATTTGACGAATTCGTCCTAGGCGAAGATGGCGGCGTAGACGGCGTGATCATCAGAGAGGATTATAAATTTGATCCAAAGAGCCAAAAAGACGACGCCGAAAACACTACCGGAACTAAAAAGACTATAAAAGCTAAAAAAGGCGTAGTACTAGCTGCGGGCGGATTTTGCCGCGACGTATTCTTTAGACAGGTTCAAGATCCGTCTATCCTACCTACTACGGATAGCACCAACCACCCGGGCGCAACAGCCGGCGCTATGAAAGAGGCATTTAGAATCGGCGCAACTCCAGTGCAGCTAAGCTGGATACAGTTTGGTCCATGGGCGTGCCCTGATGAAAAAGGATTTGGCGTAGGCTCTATGTTTAACGTAAACGGAAGCTTCCGCTATGGAATTTCAGTCGATCCAAGAACCGGCAAACGCTATATGAACGAGCTAGCAGACCGCCGCACACGCTCTCAAGCTATGTTTAAAGTAATCGACGCAAAAGCAGATATCTATCCTATCAACTTCTGCGACTCTGAGGGCGTAAAAAATATGGTCATACCTGAGCACTACACTAAACCGCTGGAATCTGGCGTACTAAAGAAATTTGAAACCCTAGACGAACTAGCGGCTTTTTATAAAATCCCTGCCGCAGAGCTTAAAAAGACGGTCGAGAGATACAATAGCTTCGTTAAATCAGGCAAGGACGAAGACTTTGGCAAACCGATGGATAAAACCACTACAAACGGCGTAGATATCTCGAAACCACCTTTCTACGCTATGCGCGGTACGCCAAAACTTCACCATACTATGGGCGGTATCGATATCAATACCAAAGCTCAGGTTATCTCGCTACAAACAGAGATGCCTATTCCAAGATTATTTGCAGCAGGCGAGATCACGGGCGGCGTACACGGAGCTAGCCGCTTAGGTAGCGTGGCGATAGCTGATTGCTTAACGTTTGGTATGATAGCCGGTGAGAATATAGGCTAACTTACGGCGTCTTTCGGACGCTTTTTGCGGGGCTTGCTAAAATTTGACTCGATAGGCTACATGCCTTATCTTCGTCAAATTTTAACTTCAAAACCCCAAAAATCGCCTCGAAATACTTGCAAATCTTATTTCGTATCGCAGGTCAAATTTAAGATTTCGAGAATTCGGCTTGCGGTACTTTTAAATTTAAAGCCGAATTTGCAGTTAAATTTGTAAACTAGGCATCCGAAAGGAATTCGCATGAAACATAAAGCGTTTCTCGCCTTGTGCGTATCTATGCTACTATGCTCTTTTGCATTTAGCGCAGAAGCCTTAGGCGCAAAGATAACGTCTTTAGCCGATCTTAACGTCACCGACGAGCTGCGAGCCAAACACCCTTTAAAACCTCATCACGAAAAGCTAAGCTTCACCTGTCTTGATTGTCACGAAGGACAAGGAAACGACGCTAGTAAATTTAAA